>NZ_JBSGUS010000030.1:0-70188 GCF_053608045.1 Kribbella sp. NPDC055071 | reverse complement strand
CAAGGGTCGAAGATCGCGCAGCGACGCCGAAGGCGCCCTTGACCCACACCACCGCGACCAGCACCATCAAGCAGCCCGGAGACCGCGCCACCACATTCCTTTCGCGCACACCAGACGAGCGGCGGGACGGCAGTTCGCGCCCCGCCGGAGGCGGCGACAGGTCAGCCGCCGCGGAGCGGTGTCGTTTCGCGCGGCACGACACCCCTGTCGCGCAAACCAGCCGAGAGCGTGACAACAGTTCGCGCCCCGCCAAGTCAGCCGCCGCGGAGCGGTGTCCGGTCGATGCGGACATCCGGCTCGAGAGGTGGTGGCGGGGGTCAGGATGAGGGGCGGGGTGGGATTGGGAGGACGATGCGGACTCGGCTGACTTCGGCGAGGACTTCTTCGACGGCCTTTTCGCGGGAGGCTTTGCGGCCTCCTGCCAGCCAGCGGTCCCAGGCGTACTCCAGCGTGATCAACACGACGAGCGCGGTCAGGTCCGCGTCCTTGGCGCCGGCCTCGCGGTCCATCCGCTCGGCGATGGCTGCGCTCAGGTCGGCCCTGCCCTGCGCGATCAGGTCCCACAGCTTGGCGCGTGGGCCCGGCGCGTTGTCGATCACCCGGCGGACAGCGGCGAGCCGGTCGGCATCGTCGCCCTGGAGGAGGGTCAGCTCGAGCATGATCGCGCCGAGCGCTTCGTCCAACGGCTCGTCGCGAGGGCGGGCGCGTAACGCGTCACCGAGCTCGAGGAACCCGCGCATCGGCTCGAGCGCGATGACGTCCTTGCTCGGGAAGTACCGGTAGAGCGTCGTCGAGCCCACTTCGGCCTGCTCCGCGATCTGCTCCATCGTCGTCTCGTCGAACCCCTTCCCGACGAACAGATCGGTCGCGACCTCGACGATGCGCCGGCGCGTCCGTTCGGCCTTGAGCTCTCGCAACCCCATGGGCTGATTCTAGCTTCATTCCCACTCGGGCTTGTCAACCTAATGGGTATCATCACATTATGGGGCTCATACCCGAATTCACCCTCGGGGGCCGAGGGAGGCTTCATGCCCGGAACCACGCACGACCCGGTCACCGCAACGATCACGTCGGCGACCGATCCTCCGACACCCCTGCCCCGTCTGATCGGCGCGATCCTGGCCTCTCAGATCGGGGCCCTGACCGGCCTGCTGACGCCGCTCACCCTGCTGCTCACCCTGCAACTGACCCGGATCTCGGGCGATGGCGCGGCCGCTGCCTTCGGTCTGGTCAGCGGGCTGGGTGCCTTGTTCGCGCTCTTCGCCAACCCGCTCGCCGGGCGGATCAGCGACCGCACGAGCGCGCGGTTCGGCCGTCGCCGGACCTGGATCCTGACCGGTGGAATCAGCGGCGCGCTCGTGCTCTTCGCGCTGGCCTTCACCACCGAGGTCTGGCAGGTCGCGGCCGTCTGGTGCGCGGTCCAGACGCTCTTCAACTTCCAGCAGGCGGCAACGAGTGCGCTCCTTGCCGACCAGGTCCCGGTCAACCGCCGCGGGACCGTCTCCGGCCTGATCGGTGCGGCGACGCTGTCCATCCCAGTTGCGCTCGCAATCGTCAGCGCGATCTCGGTCCCGGCCTTCCAATGGGCCGCGGTCGCCACCGGCTCGGCAATCCTCGCCGTGGTCGCAACGGTCCTGATCCGCGACCCACAACCCTCCGGTGCGGCAACGCGCCCACGGCTCGGCCTCGTCGAGTTGCTGAAATCGTTCTGGCTCAACCCGCGACGACACCCGGCCTTCGGCTGGGCCTGGGTGGTGCGCTTCCTGCTGACCTGCGGATTCGCGTCCGGGACCTACAACGCATTCCTGCTGATGGACCGCTTCGGGTTCTCCAGCGATGACGTCGGTGCGCAGATCTCCCTGCTGTCCCTGGTGAGCATCGGGTTGCTCGGCACCGCCGCCATCGCCGGCGGTCTCCTCTCCGACCGCTTCGGCCGGCAGAAACCTTTCGTCATCCTCGGCGGCGTGCTGGCTGCCGCCGGCCTGTGCGTACTGGCGCTCGCCCCGACGTTGACCGTGGTCTACCTCGCGACCATCGTCCTCGGCCTGGGCAGCGGAATCTTCCTCGCGGTCGACACCGCGCTGTGCGTCCGGATGCTGCCCGCCGGCGAGAACGCGGCCAAGGACCTCGCGATCATCAACATGGCCAACACGTTGCCGCAGTCGGTGGTGCCCTTCATCGCGCCGTTCCTCCTCCACCTCGGCGGGTTCACCGCCCTCTATCTCACTCTGGCCGGCTTCTGCGTCCTCGGCGCAGCCACGGTCTTGCGACTCCCCGAGCTCGGTCGCGAAGGCGATCCGCGCTGGGCGCTCATCACCAAATACTGAATCCACGACAAAGGAGACCTGACCATGCCCTCTGCGCTGTCCGTATCGACCTACAGCCTTCGAGAGCAGTTCGGCCCGCTGACGTTCGACTTCACCGGTCCCGACGGCAACGACGTCCACTTCGAGCTTCCTTATCCGAAGCTGCTCGACCTCGGCGACTTCCCGAAGCGTGCCGGCGACGAGTTCGGCGTACAGGCCATCGAGACGGTGGCCTTCCAGTTCGCCGGCCCGGACGATCCGGAGCTCGACACGTTCGCCGCGGCCCTGGTGTCCAGCGGCGTACGACTCCTGAACGTCGCGATCGACGCCGGCGACCTCCTCCAGAGCGACCCCGAGCTGCGGGCCGCGGATGTTGCCTTGATCAAGCAGTGGATCGACCGGTTCGCTGCGATGGGTTCGACCTTCGTCCGGGTGAATCCGGGATCGCCGTTCAGCGCGCACAACGACGGCAGCGCCCCGCCTTCGTACCTCGTAGCCGCACTCGCCGAGCTCGGCGCGTACGCGCGCGACAAGGGGTCCAGGCTGCTCGTGGAAAACCATGGCGGACCGAGCAGCGACCCCACCTGGATGAACGCGTTGCTGGATGCGGTCGGCCGGGACAACCTCGGTCTGCTCCTGGACCTGGGCAACTTCGACGTCCTGACCAAGCCGGTCTTGGCCGCGCTCTTCGGCGGCCAGGGCGGCAACCTGGCGCCGGTGCTCGAGTCGATCGACCTCACTCCCCTGTACGACGGTATCGACGCGCTCGCCGCCCGTGCCGAGCTCGTGCACGTCAAGGTCCACGAGGTCGACGAGGCGGGCACGATCCGCGCGGTCGACCTCGAACGCGCACTCGGAATCCTCAGCGCCCACGGGTACGACGGGCCGCTGACCGTCGAGTACGAAGGCAGTGGCGGTGACCCGTGGCAGAAGACCAGCCACATCGTCGACGTCACCCGTTCGCTGGCCGGGCGGTGACCATGACTGAGCAGGTCGACGTTCTCATCATCGGCTCCGGGCCCGCGGGGTCGACGTACGCACGAACCATCGGCGATGCCGTTCCGTCGGCGCGGATCCTGATGGTCGAGGTCGGACCGCAGCTGCCCGGTCCCCGCGGCGAACACACGATGAACATGAGCGAGGAAGCCCGGAAGGTGGCCCAGCTACTCACCCAGGGTCCCGAGGCCGGCGTCGTACGGTCGGAAGCCCTTGCCGACCTCGCCACCGAAGGGTTCGACCCGAGCCTCGAATTCCGGCAGACGATCCTGCCCGGACTGTTCTTCGTCGATCCACGACCTGAGCTCGCTGACGGTGAGGCCGGGCTGGTCGCCGCGAGCATGGCCAGCGGCGTCGGTGGCATGGGCATCCACTGGGGTACGTCGTCGCCCCGGCCACACCAGTCCGAACGGATCCCGTTCATTCCCGCCGACGAACTCGACGCCGCCTACGACCACGCCGAGAAGCTCCTCGGCGTCGTCGAGCGCCCAGTCCCCGGGACCGGGCTGGCCGAGGCGATCCGGCTGCAACTGGCCGACGAATTCGACGGCCCTGGCCTGACGCCGGTCGGGTTCATGCCGAGCGCGATCCAATGGGTCGACGGCCGCCCCCACTTCTCCGGTACGGGCGTGATTCTCGGCGATCTGGAGAGCACCGCCGAGGGGTTCGAGCTTCGACCCGAAACCCTCGCCCGCCGAGTCCTCGTCGAGGATGGCCTCGCCGTCGGGGTACTTCTGGAAGACCGCAAGACAGGCGCCGTGTACGAGGTGCGGGCGAAGCACGTCGTCGTCTGTGCCGATGGCCTGCGCACTCCGCAGGTGCTGTTCGCGTCCGGCGTACGTCCCGCGGCGCTCGGCCACTACCTCAACGAGCACTTCCAGGTCGGCGCCTTCGGCTACCTGAACGACGACTTCGACCCAGCCAACTTCAGTAGCGAGACCGGCAGCCTCGGCTACATTCTCGTTCCGTTCTCGGACGCTCGGCCGATGCAGGGCGGCGTGATCGCCATCGGCAATTCGCCGTACGCGTTCGGTCTGGCCGACGCAGCTCAGGCGGCCAGGTTCGCGGCCTTCGCGTGGTACGGCGCGAAGGACATCCAGTACCGCGACCGGGTCGAGTTCAGCGAGACCGAGGCCGACTTCTACGACATGCCGAAGCTGACCATCCACTACGCACACACCGACCAGGACCTCGTCAACATCAAGGAACTGAAGGCCAATACCCTCCGCAGCGCCAACCGCATCGGCACCCTGGCGGCCGAGCCCGAACTCGCGGCCGGCGGTTCGTCCCTGCACTACCAAGGCACGGTGCGCATGGGGGCCACCGACGACGGCGCCTCCGTCTGCGATCAGTACCTGCAGGTCTGGGGCGTCGGCAACCTCTACGTCGGCGGCAACGGCGTCATCCCCACCTCGACCGCGGCCAACCCCACCCTCACCACCGTCGCCCTGGCCTGGCGAGCAGCAACCCGGATCGCCACCCAACTCGCCGATCCCAGCTGAGTACCTGGATCTGAGCGCTGTGGCCCGGCCGCAGCGCTCAGACCCCCAGGCCTGCGGTGAAAGCGGTCAGGAGACTCTGGCCGAGGTGCCAGGCACCGAGGTTGCTGTCGGAGTTGATGTGGCCTTGCAGGCCGGTCGTGATGAGCGGAGTTCGCCATTCGGCCGCCATCCGGGCAGCGGCATCGACCGAGCAGTACGGGTCGTCCTCGCTGGCGACCAGTACGGCGGGAACGCCGATCGCCACCGGATCCGGTGCGAGGAAGGTCGCCAGGAGATCGGCAGGGAAGGTCTCCGCGCGCTGGTCAGGTGGTGCGACGAGGAACACGCCGCGCACGCGAGTGGACGTCGTACCGGTCAGCCATTCGGCGGCGGCGAAACATCCGAGGCTGTGGGCGACCAGCACCACCTCGTCGTCGGCGTCCTGCACGGAGCGTTCGATGGCTGACGTCCAGTCGTCCCGATCGGGGTGGGTCCAGGAAGCCGGCGCGATCCGCGTCGCGGCGGGCAGCCAGTCCGACGCCCAGATCGACTGCCAATGGTCGCCGTCGGAGCCGTTCCACCCGGGGACGATGATGTAGTGCATGAAGGAGGTCCTCCTCGCTCGAAGCAGCTGCCATCATGGCGGAATCACTCGCGGCGGTCGGGCGTTCCTGATGAAATCAAAGCAGGACGGGGTGGAGAGGATGGATCCATTGGACGAGATCGATCGGTTGATCCTGACGATCCTGCAGGAGGACGGCCGCATGAGCGGAGCGGACATCGGACGCCGGGTGAACCTGTCCCAGCCGGCGGTGTCGGCCCGGATCCAACGGCTGGAGCGAGCCGGGGTGATCAAGGGGTACACGGCCTTGATCGACCCCACGCTGGTCGGGCTGAACATTCATGCCATCGTCCGGCTCCGCACCACCCAGCCGAGAATTCCGGAAGCTCTCGAACTCTTCGACAAGCTCGACGAGGTCACGGCGACGTTCCGGCTGACCGGGGAGGACTGCTTCCTGCTCGACGTCCACGCCCGGGACGCCGCCGCCCTCGAACAGGTCGTCGACACGATCGGTCGACTCGGCCCGGTCAGCACCTCCTTGGTGCTGCACGACTATCCGACGAAGCCCTTGCCACTCCCCTGAGTCAGCGGAGTTCGAAACCCTGGGTCTGGAGGGCCGACCGGAGGTGCTCGCGGCCCTTCAGACCTGCGACGCTGCCGAAGCGATGGGCAACTCGGCTCACCCAACTGCTGGGCAGGCCGGCCGTTGCGTAGAAGGCGTTGAGTAGCTCCTCGTAGGTCTCGACGTGGGAGGCCTGAGGCTCGAGGTCGTAGCGCTCGTGATGCAGCACGGCCGCTTGCGGGAGCCGAGGTTTGACGGCAGTGTCGTCCAGGCGATCGGGGTGACCAACGGTCAGGCCGAAGACCGGGAACACGTTGGCCGGCAGGCCGAGCTCCGCCGCAACCTCCAGCGGACGGTTCCGGATTGCCCCGACGAACACTGTGCCCAGCCCGAGCGACTCCGCCGCCAGCGACGCGTTCTGCGCCGCCAAGGCGACATCGATGAACGACAACAGCGCGGCCTCGACGAAGTCAGCACCCTCAGCGGTCGCCGCACCGATCTCCGTCGTCACCTGACGAGCCCGCGCGAGATCCGCCAGCCAGACCAGCAGCAACGGCGCCTCGACGATGAACTGCTGATCACCGGCGAGCTGCGCAAGCCGGGCGCGGCGCCCGTCGTCCCGCACCGCGACCACGCTCCACAGCTGCAGGTTCCCCGAGGTCGGCGCCGACTGTGCGGCGGCGATCAGCGCCGCCAACGTCTCCTCGGACACAGGGTCCGGACGGTAGCTACGCACGGACCGATGAGCCAACTGCCGCGCGAGCACCTCACTCCACTCGGCCGGTACGCCGAACGACGCCTCAGCTCCATAGCGCAACCGGTACGACGCCTCTGGGGATGCAGTCACAGAATCAATCCTGACCTATGTCCACCAACCCACCAGACATTGTCCGCCATCCGATCAGGAGACCGTGAGCGCGCACCTCCGGTAGTTGTTGCATCGTTGGAGAACGGGACCGAGAATCGGCGTACGGTCGCCCTCCACGTCCGCGATATACCGCCCTGTACCGGTTAGGAGTGACGTGAGAGTTTCGTATCTTGCGCTTGTGGCTGCGGTTCTTGTCCCGTTGTCGGTGGGACAGGCCTCGGCCGGATCACCACCTACTACCTCCCCAGCAGTTGCCGAGAGCGTGAACCTGGCGCTGTTGCCAGGTGCGGTCGCGTCGGCCAAGTCCCAGCGGATGACGGCACCGGCGCTGACGTACGCGCCGGCCAACGCCATCGATGTGTTCGTGCACAACGGCTGGACCTCGAACTATGCATCGGTCGGCAGCGGATACGATCCGACGCAGGACTGGTTCCAGGTCAAGCTGGCAACGCCCTCGCCGGTGTACCAGGTGTTCACGCAGTGGACGGCTCCGGCCAAGCCGAGCAAGTACGACCTGCAGGTCTCCACCGACGCCGATTGCCAGACCTGGTCGACGGTCACCCAGGTGGTGAGTCCGAGCGACAAGGATTCCCAGGTGATCGACCGCAAGGACCCGATCTGGTGTGTCCGGATGCAGGCCGACGCGACGACGTCGACCATCGGGTACACGATCAACGAGTTCGAGATCTGGTCCGGCCCGAAACCGGCGCCGACAGTGGGACAGATCATTCCGGTCCCGGTGCAGCAGACGCCCGGCACCGGGCAGCCGTGGCAGCTCACGGCCAAGTCCCGCATCGTTGTCTCCAGCGATGCCCTCACCGCCACCGCCGAGAGCCTGGCCGGCAATCTGCGGCCCGCCACCGGATTCGTCCTCCCGGTGGTGACAGGCTCGGCGACGGCGTCCGACATCGCGCTCAGCACGGGATCGGTTCCCGGCCTGCCGGCCGACAAGGCAGCCGAGGGCTATTCGCTCACGGTGTCGAGCGCGGGCGCGAAGCTCGTCGCCCCGCAGGCACACGGTCTCTTTAACGGATTCATGAGCCTCCGGCAACTGTTGCCAGCAGCAATCAATTCGCCGACGACCGGCACCGGTCCGTGGACGGTCCAACCGATCTCGGTGCTGGACTACCCGCGCTACGAACATCGCGGTCTTCAGCTCGACCCGGCTCGCAACTTCCTGTCCGTGGCCGAGGTCAGGTCGATGATCGACCAGCTCGCCGCGTTGAAGGGCGACCAACTGCATCTGCACCTGAGCGACGGGCAGTCCTGGCGCCTGGAGATCAAGGGTTACCCGGCTCTCGACGGCACCGGCTGCAACGGCGCGGCCTGCATCGCGGGCTTCTACACGCAGGAGGACTTCAAGGGTCTGGTCAAGTACGCCGCCGACCGCTTCATCCAGATCGTCCCGGAGCTGGAAGGCCCCGCTCACGCCAACGCGGCCGTCAAGGCTCTGGGTGGCGTGGCGGTCGTGGGTTGCCAGGGTCAGACCCAGGTCGACCGGTTCTGCACCAACCCGAACGACCCCGCGAGTGAGCGCGCTCTCGCCTTCTGGCGGGACGCGATCGCCCAGCTCGGCGCGATCTCGCCCTCGCCGATCATCCACATCGGCGGCGACGAAGCCATCGGCATGCCCCACGAGGACTACAAGTGGTGGATCGGCCAGATGGAGAAGATCGTCAACGACAACGGCAAGCGCCTGATGGGCTGGAACCCCGCGCTCGAGGGATACGCGCCGGGCTCGACCTCCATCAACCACTACTGGTCGGACTACACCGGCGGTGGACCGCCGCTGATCAAACCCGAGTGGTTCAACCAGGGCCGTGACGTCATCACGACGCCGGAGTGGAACGCCTACCTCGACTTCGGGTACGACGGCTCCCCCGGCCGCACCCCGCGGACCGAGCTCGACAAGGCCTATGCGTGGGACCCGGAGTGGGTCTACGAGAAATACCGTTCCGTCTGGGCGCAACCGGCGTACGGCGGACCGAAGGCCGAGGACATCATCGGCATCGAGGCGCCGATCTGGGGCGAGCAGATGCGCGGCCTGGCCACGAACGAGTTCATGGTCTTCCCCCGGCTGGCCGGAATCCTGGAGAAGGCCTGGTCTCCGAAGGTGCTGACGCAGGACTACGACGCGTACCGTCAACGGCTGAGCGTCGCCGGGGCCCGGTGGGCGTTCGCGAATGTCAACTACGGTTCCATCGCCCAGGTCAGCTGGACGCCGGAGTCGATGGGCACCGTCACCCGCTTCGGGGTGGACCGGACCGTGACCAACGCACCGCTGGGGCGGCTGACCGCCGGCTCGATCCCGACCGGTGAGTTCACGGCCACCATCGATTGGGGCGACGGATCCCCGACCGAGGCCGCCACCATCGCAGCACGCGACTACGTGGCGAGCCAACGTCAGGGCCGCAGCCTGATGACCGTCAGCGGGAGCCACACCTTCCCGGCCGACGGCGTGTACAACGGCAGCGTCACGTACACGCGTCAAGGCCAGACCTGGGTCGTGCCGTTCCAGGCGACCGGCGTTCCGGCATGCACGACGATGCTCAGCGGGACGCATTCAGGTCCGATGAGCGTGGCCTCGGGCGTCGCGTGCTTCGACGGCGCAACGGTCTCCGGACCCATCAACATCGCGCCAGGCGCCAGCCTGTACGCATCCGGGTCCGACCTCCGCGGTCCGGTGTCGGCCTCCGGCGCAGGCAACGTCCTGCTCTGCGGTACGGCGGTCTCCGGGCCGGTCAGCGTCTCCGGCAAGAGCCGCGTCTGGCTCGGTAACCCCGGCGGCGACTGTGCGCCGACGACGATCAGAGGACCGGTTTCCCTGCAGAACAACACCGGCTCGACGATCGTGTCCGGCAACCGCATCAGCGGACCGTTGGCCTGCGCGGGCAACTCCCCCGCGCCGACCAACGCGGGCCGGCCCAACGCCGTGTCCGGCCCGAAGTCAGGGCAGTGCGCGAAGCTCTGAACCAGTAACCACGGCGGCCCTGCGCACTCTCGGCAGGGCCGCCGTGGTTTGTCAGTAGGTCTTGTAGTAGATCAGCTCGCCCGACTCGCCGGATCCCGCGCCTTCGCCGGGGATAAACAGAGTGACCAGCAGGGCCGGCTGGCCGTTGGGGGCTTTCAGGTTGGTGATGGTCGGATTGGCGAACGCCGTACTGCCTGCGTCGGTGCGGATCGTCGTACGGTCGGCGTTGCCGGTCTGGTAGTCGTAGACGAAGGTCCGCCAGGAGCCGAAGTCGCCCTTGGTGTACTGCCCCTCGATCAGACCGAAGCTGTAGCCGCGGAAGCTCGCCTGGTCACGGTCGCCGATGTTGCCGTTGACGCCCCAGTACAGGAGCGCGTTGTCGAAGTTCGGTTGGGCGCTGGTCGACCAGGAATTGAAGTTCGTGAGGGTGCCGCGTTGCTGGCGGTCGCGGTCGCAGTTCCACCAGTAGTGGCCGCCGATGTCGATCCTCGAGTGGTCGATGTCGGGTGACAACGTGACGCTGTAGATGTTCGGCGTACCTTCCGCGCACGATGAGAGGCGCCGGGGTGCGTCGTACGAGCGGCTGACCGTGCCGGCGAGGAGATCCGCGCGACTCGCGAAGTACCGAACGGCCAGGTGGTTGTTACCACCACCGGGCTGCTCCTGCTCCCACGCGAGCACGAATCCCCCGTTCGACGCCTGGACGATCGTCGGCTGCGATGCCGGCCCGGTGTTGCTCCCCGCCAACTCGCGAACCCAGTGCCAGTTGAGCAGATCCGTCGAGGTCGCGAGGTTGACCCGGAAGTGCCCGTCGCCCGCCAGGTGATGCGAGACCGCGAGATACCCACCGGTCGAGTCCTGGATGACCTTCACCGTGTCCATCACATGACCGGCGTCGTCCTTCACGCCGTACCGCTTACCAGTAGCACCGACAACATTCTCGACGATCCCGCGGAGCTCGGCTCGCGCCGGATCCGAGGCGGCCGTCGTCGACGCCTGCGCGGGCGCAACCGTGGCGGTCAGCAGGGTCGTGATCAGCAGAACAGGAAGAATTCTGAGCATGGGCGGCTTCTCTCCCGAGGAATTGCTGTTGTTCTCAGTTGGTGGGTAGGGCGTTGAGGACGGTGGCGAGGGTGTGTGGGTCTCGGCGGGCGATGTTGTGGCCGACTGGGATCTCGTGGAAGGTCCAGTTGGGGTCGTTGCGTAGGCGTTCAGTCAGGGAGAGGAACGGGGTGCCGGGCCAGGGGCCGCCGCTGATGTAGGTGCGGGCAAACGTGTGGGTGGGGTTGTCTTTGAGCCTGACCGACTGGACGAAGCTCGGGAGCGGATGCGGTCGGGCGCGCGGGTCGAGTCCCTCGGGGACTGCGACCCATCGGCCGTCGCCGCGGACGCCGGCGATGAAGGCCTCGCGGAAACTGTCGCTGGTCAGAGACCAACAGGAGTCGCCGTCGTCGGGAACGTAGGCGTCGATGAAAACGAGGTGATCCAGGCGGTCGCCGAGCCGGTCCGCGACGCCGGCGATGACCAGCCCGGCGTAGCTGTGCCCGCAGAGCGCGAGCGGCGTCTCATCGTTGCGGTCGACGAGCTCGGCGACCTGGTCGATATGGGTGTCGAGGTTCGGCGGGCGGTCCGGATCGGGTCGGCCGTCCTGCTCCAGCCCGGCCAGGGTCACTGCCTCGACCTCGTGTCCGGCGTCGCGGAGCTCGGCGGCCACCGCGTCGAACACCCAGCCGCCTTGCCATCCACCCGGCACCATCACGAACTTCACTGCGTCATCGTAGAGCGGCAGGGGTTCGCGGCTGGGGTTCGCGGCGGCGTCCCGAAAGGGCAGAAGTCGAAGCGACGTCTTGACTTCGGAGTACCTGCGATTTACCCAAGAAGCAGGGGGCAGGGGTGAACTGCGCATTTCCCGTTCAGGGTGTTGCGGCGCAGAGCAGAAACTTCACCGTCGACCACTCAGACGTTTGTTTGACGGCGTCGGGGGGCGATTTTGTCATGCGCCGGAAACGTGAACCAGGAGAACGATCGAAAAGGGGTGGACGCAGGTGAACGGGCATCACGACGAAGAACTCGATCCGGAGCCGAACGCGCTCGAGTTGGACGACTTCCCGGAGGCCGTCATCTTCGACGACGAGTCGCCGCAGGGTGCGGATCTGATGGCCGACGAGGTCGCGGGGGTGCTGGCCAGTCAGGCCGACCCGGGCACGCCGGACGCGGACGCGGAGGTGGGCTGACATGTCGAAGCTGCTGCAGATCGGCATCTCGTTCGCGGACGAGCTGTCCGACGGAATCGGGCACGTCGCCTGCACCTTGGCGGGCGTCAACTACGAGTGCAGGGGCGGGAAAGGCTGCCTGAAGGGTTCGGCCGCGCGTGGTGCGGCCAACGGCCTCTTCAAGCACCACTACTATCGCCTGCTGAATGACATGCAAGCCAAGCGCGGCAAGGACTATGCGGACGCTTGTAATGGGCAACCATATGTCTGGGGCGGCATGCCGACCCATCACATGGGCGGTGACTGCTCGGGCTTTATGTCCGGCATCATCTGCGCGGCGACCGGGGTCGACCCGCAGAAAAGGCTCTTTGCGACCGGCAACTGGCTCAACGTTTTCAAGGATCTCGGCTTCAAGGAAGGGCTTACCCCTCCGGCCGGCCTGACCATTGACGTGTCGAACCTGCTCGACGACATCAAGGCCGGCCACAAGACCGCGCAGATCGTCGCCATCCAGAAGGCACTCAACCGACAGGTCGGCAGCCACCTCGCCGGCGTGGGCATCTACGGACCCGATACCAAGCTGGCGATGTCGGCCTGGCAGCACAAGCTCAATCTGAAGGGCGACGTCGGCCACCCCGGAACTGACGCCGATGGGCTGCCCGGCCCCTTCTCCCTGCAGAAGCTCGGCTTCCGGACCGTGGATTGACGCCGAAGGAGCGACGGTGCGCGAAGTGCGCACCGTCGCTCCACGCGATCGGCTGCCTGCGGATCGACCGCCAAGCCGGAGCACCGGATTGTCGCTAGGCTGCACTTCGTGACCGCGGGATTCGACGGGTGGCCGAGCGCGGGGTTCGACGTGCTGCTGCAGCTCGAAGGCGTGCCCTCGCTCGAGGTGAGGGCGCAGTGTCGGCAAGGCCGCGAGGACTTTGTTCGCCAGCCGATGGTCGACCTGCTGACCACACTTGCCGAGGCAGATCCGGCGTACGAGGACTTTGCGGTCTGGCGCTACGGCGGGGTGTCGTTGGAGGCTTGGCAGCGGCAGGGTGCGATCGTCCGGCTGGCTCGGAACATCGAGCTGGGGATCGGCTTCGATCTCGACGGCCTCGAGGTCAAGGTGGCGTGGTGGTATCCGCCGCCGGACCAGATCGAGCGGTACCGAGCCGCCGTCGCGGATCCCGGTTCCGGGCCGCGACTGGTGGCCATCCTGCGGAAGCTCGAGCGGGACGGCTTCGCCATCTCGGGTGATCTGCTGAAGCGTCCGCTGCGGGGGTATCCCGCCGACCATCCGCGGGCGCAGCTGCTACGTCACAGGACAATCATCGCGACCCGGCACCTCGGCTGTGAGGAGTGGATCCACACCGCCGCGGCCGCGGATCAGGTCCAGGCCGCGTTCACCCAACTGCGGCCATTGGCCGACTGGTTGATGAAGAATGTGTCGTGGCTGCGACCGTGACGTCACGTGCCTGACGGACCTGGTTAGGGTTTGGGCATGGGTAGCAGCGTCTACGTCGCCTCGGTGGAAGGGTTCACCGGGAAGTCGACCGTAGCTCTCGGAGTGCTCCACCAACTGTCCCGGCGGGTTGGACGGCTGGCGGTGTTCCGGCCGATCGTCCGTGCGGATACCGCGACCCACGGCGGTCATGACTACGTCCTCGATCTCCTCATCTCCCAGGACTCCGTCGCGCAGTCGTACGACGAGGGCGTCGGCGTCACGTACGACGAACTCCACCAGGACCCCGATGCCGCCTTGGACGTGATCGTGCGGCGCTATCACGCGCTCGCCGAGCAGGCGGATTCCGTGGTGGTCGTGGGCAGCGACTACACCGACGTCGGCACGCCGACCGAGTTCTCCTACAACGCCAAGATCGCCGCGAATCTCGGCGTACCCGTCCTGCTGGTCCTGAACGGGTTCGAGCGAACGCCGAACGACGTGCGCGCGATCGCCGACATGGCGACGGCCGAGCTGGCCGCGAACCACGGCTCGCTGTCCGCGCTGGTCGTCAACCGCGTCGGCAAGGGTGAGTCGGACGCATTCGTCGCTGCCTTGGACGGCCTGGGTGCGCCGGCGTTCGCGATCCCGGAGGAACCCCTGCTCGGCCAGCCCTCGGTCGCCGACCTGCTGAAGCCGGTCGAGGGCCGCGTGCTCAGTGGCGACCCGCAACTGCTGGCCCGGGAGGTCAGCGGGCTGATGATCGCCGGGATGACCATGCCGAACGTGCTGGACCGGTTGTTCGAGGGCGCCGCGGTCGTCACCGCCGGCGATCGGCCGGAGGTCGTGCTCGGCGTGCTGATGGCGCACGCGTCGAGGACGTTCCCGCAGATCTCGACCATCGTGCTCAACGGCGGCTTCGCGCTGCCGGAGCAGGTGCAACGCCTGATCGAAGGACTGGGCGTCACCTTGCCGATCCTCGAGACCGGCTTGGACACCCAAGCCACTTCAGCCGCGCTGACAGCCGTCCGGGGCCGGCTGACGAAGGACTCGCCGCGCAAGGTCGACACCGCGCTGGCGCTCTTCGATCAGAACGTCGACGGCCAGGCGCTCCTGGACCAACTCGCGGTGGCCCGCAGCAGCGCGGTGACACCGCTGATGTTCGAGCACCAACTCCTCGACCAAGCCGTTGCCGACCGCAAGCACATCGTTCTGCCGGAGGGCGACGAGGACCGGATCCTGCGGTCGGCCGACGTACTCCTGCGTCGCGGCGTCGCCGAGCTGACCCTGCTCGGCGATCCGATCGCAATCAGCGCGAAGGCGGCGGCCCTCGGCGTCGACGTCTCCGCGGCCCGCGTCGTCAACCCGGAGAGCAGCGACCTGGCCGAACAGTTCGCGGCCGAGTACCACCGGCTGCGCCAGCACCGCGGGGTGGATCTCGAGCGTGCCCGCGAGGTCGTCCGGGACGTGTCGTACTTCGGCACGATGATGGTCCAGCTCGGGCTGGCCGACGGAATGGTGTCGGGCTCGGTGCACACCACGGCACACACGATTCGGCCGGCGCTCGAGGTGGTCAAGACCGTGCCGGGCGTCTCCGTCGTCTCGTCGGTCTTCTTCATGTGTCTGGACAACCAGGTCCTCGTGTACGGCGACTGCGCCGTCAACCCCGACCCGACTGCCGAGCAACTCGCCGACATCGCGATCTCGTCGGCCGCCACGGCAGTTGCCTTCGGCATCGAACCGCGGATCGCGATGCTGTCCTACTCAACCGGCGCCTCGGGCACCGGCACCGATGTCGAAAAGGTGTTCAAGGCAACCACCATCGTCCGGGAACGAGAACCGAACCTCCTCGTCGAGGGGCCGATCCAGTACGACGCCGCCATCGACGCGGCCGTGGCCACGACGAAACTGCCGGACTCCCCCGTCGCCGGACGCGCCACCGTGTTCATCTTCCCCGACCTCAATACCGGCAACAACACCTACAAGGCCGTGCAGCGCTCGGCCGGCGCGGTCGCCGTCGGCCCTGTCCTGCAAGGGCTGCGCAAGCCGGTCAACGACCTGTCTCGTGGAGCCACCGTCCGCGACATCGTCAACACGGTCGCGATCACCGCGATCCAGGCCCAGCGGTTGGAGACTCCCCGATGACCGATCACGTCCTGGTGATCAATGCCGGATCGTCGTCCCTCAAGTACAGCCTCGTCGACCCCGTGACGGGAGTGTCCGCTGCCACCGGGCTGGTCGAACGGATCGGTGAGCATGAGAGCCACCACCTGCATCGTGGCCCGGGCGGCGAGGTCGACAGCGACAAGCCGATCGCGACCCACGAGGATGCGCTGCGCGCCGCGATGGACGCGTTCGAGACCCACGGTCCGGCGCTCGACGAGGCCGGGATCGTTGCCGTCGGCCACCGTGTCGTCCACGGTGGCACCCGGTTCACCGAGCCGACGCTCATCGACGACGAGCTGATCGCCGCGGTGACCGAGCTGATCCCGCTGGCCCCGCTGCACAACCCCGCGAACCTCGAAGGCATCGAGGTCGCCCGGCGGCTCTTCCCGAACCTGCCGCACGTCGCCGTCTTCGACACCGCGTTCCACCAGACGCTTCCGCCGTACGCCTACACCTACGCGGTCCCGAACGAGTGGCTGACCGATCATGGCGTCCGGCGCTACGGCTTTCACGGTACGTCGCACTCGTTCGTCTCCGGTCAGGCCGCCCGGCTCCTCGGTCGCGAGCCGAACGAGGTCAACCTGATCGTGCTGCATCTGGGCAACGGCTGCTCGGCAACCGCCGTACGACGTGGCGAGTCGGTCGACACGTCCATGGGTCTGACTCCGCTGGAGGGGCTGGTGATGGGCACCCGGTCCGGCGACCTGGACCCGGCCGTCCACGGCTATCTGGCGCGCGAAGCCGGGTGGTCGATCGAGGAGATCGACCACGCGCTGAACTCCGATTCGGGCCTGAAGGGCCTGACCGGCGAGAACGACTTCCGCGAGGTGCTGACTCGCCGCGCGGCCGGCGACGAACAGGCGCAACTCGCGTTCGACATCTACTGCCACCGCGTCAAGAAGTACATCGGCGCCTACTACGCCGTACTGGGCGCGGTAGACGCCATCGTCTTCACCGCGGGGGTCGGACAACACTCGGCGGAGGTCCGTGCCGCCGCCCTCGAGAACCTGGCGCCCCTCGGCATCCACCTCGACGACCCCCGCAACACCACCGTCCCCCCAACCGGCGGCTTCATCTCCACCGACGACAGCCCGGTCGCGGTTCTCGTCGTACCCACAAACGAGGAATGGCACATCGCCCAACTGACCACCACCCTCCTCACACCCAACCCGTAACACAGAGGGTTATTCAGGACCCAGAGAAGAAGAGCAAAGAAAAGAAAAAAGCAGGGACAGAAAAGATAAAGTGGCTGGGTGCCTGGCGGGCTCGGTGCGCAGGTGCTGCCACTCTGTCTCTTCTTTATCTGTTCCTTATAGTCGGTGTGAACAAGAAACGACCCCTGCACACCCGCCACGGGCTGTTCAAGCCCTCCGCGATCGTCCGTTCCACGCCCAGAAGCGCCACCCGGACACACCGTCCACCTGCTGATCCGTCGGCGCGGAACAGTCAGGTTCGGGGAGGATCTCTTCCCTGATCAGGCGCGATATCCTCCCAACCTCCTTCCCGCGCTCTTCTTCTTTGCGGGTTCTGAAGACTTTGCTGGCTCGGTGTCTGTTTCAGTTGGAGTAGAGCTCGTATTCGGAGAGTTGGGCGGCGGGCCAACCGGTGTTGGTGGTGATGGTCAGGCGGACCCAGCGGGTGGTGGTGGCGGTGGGGAGGGTGATCGTTACGGCGTTGCCTGAGGTGGGGTCGAAGGTGCGGGACGCGGGGGCGGAGAGTTGGGTGTAGGACGTGTTGGTTGTGCTGCCTAGCACCTCTATCGTCTGAGCGCGCGAACCCCAACTGGCCGGCAGTTTGAGGACCAGGCGTTTCACTGACTGGTTGCTGCCTAGATCGACAGTCAACGACTGCGGCCAGGCGTTGTTGGCGCTCTCCCAATAGGTGGCGGCGTTGCTGTCGACGGTGTTGCCGGCGACGTAGTTCTGCGTCGTACTGGTCGCGGTGACCGGCCGGCCGGCCGCGAGGTTGCCAGTGGGCGGAGTAGTGCTGCCGGTGCCCGGTTCGACCCAGGTGCAGCCGCTCCAGGTCGAGTCCCAGCCGCTGTTGCCCGAGCCGCGGTTGAGGGCGAAGGAGCCGCTCGGGTAGGCGCAGTTGTAGACGCCGGCGCGGCCGATGCCGCTGGCAACTACATTGCTGACCGAGGCCGAGCCGGTCGTCTCGGCCTGGAAGGCGAACGTACCGGCGCCCTCGATCGAGCCGCCGTCGACACTGACGTTCTGAACCGCACGCCCCGCGCCACCACCGTCGACGAACTGGTACGCCGACCACGGGCTCGCCACCAGGCGGTTGTTCAGCAACCGAACCTGGGCGTTGATCTGGGTGTCGTACGCATCCACGCGGATCGCGCCGTGCGGATGGTTCTGACCCCAGTTCGGGTTCATCGCGCCGGTCCGGATCAACGTGTTGCCGGAGACGGTGATGGTGCCGGCCAACGGGTAGAACGGCGAGCCGAACGACTGGTTGGAGATCGCGATGCCACCACCGAGCGCGTTCGTGTCGGAGATCAGGTTGTCGCGCACGGTCAGGTCGGTGCCGCCGTAGATCGCGATGCCGTTGGCCAGGGTCGGCTGGACGATCGTGTTGTTGGCGAAGGTGCTGTTGCGGTCAGCGCCGTTCAGCGACCACATCGCGAGCGCGTCGTCGCCCTGGTTGCGGAGGAAGTTGTTCCGCACCTGCACGTTGTACGCGTTGCCGTTCAGGTTCAGGCCGTCCGCGGTCATGTCGTAGAAGCGATTGTTCTCGACGACGAGGTTGTCGTTGTTGCCGGTCAGCCACATCCCGACCTTGAGGTGCTGCAACCAGAGTCCGGAGACGATCGAGTTCGGGCCGAGGCTGCCGTTGACGAAGTTGTCCGGCGACTGGTCGTTGCGCTCGGTGACCTCGCCGATGACCGCGAAGTCGTACAGCTTGACGTTACCGCCGCCGTTCGGGCGGTCGATCAGGTGGCTGCTGAGCAACGTCGAGTACCAGCGCCCGGCACCGCGGATCGTGACGCCGTCGGGGTTGATCGTGCCACCGACCTTGAACCGGCCGGCCGGGATCCACACGGTTCCACCGGAGCCGCGGGCACTGTCGATCGCGCTCTGGATCGCGCCGGTCGAGTCGTTGTTGCCGTTCGGGTCGGCGCCGCGATCGGTGATCGAGATCGAGCCACCAGGCTGGCCGGCCGCACCGGCGACGTTCTCGAACTCGGCATCGTCGATCGTGTACGGGCCCGCGGTGTTCTCGCCGTCGACCTGCAGCTTGATCTTCGCGCCTGCGTTCACTGTCTGGCCGAGCAGCAGCCGGGCGTGGTCGTACAACTTGTGGGTCCGCGACCCGGCGATCCAGCCGGTGTCGACGTAGCTGTACTTCGCGGTCACGGCGAGGGACTGCGACAGCTTCTGGCCGTTCACGTACACCGCGAGAGTGCCGGTGCGGCCGTCCGGAACGGAGTACGCGACGTTGATGGCGTTCGTCGTACCGGGTGCGGTGAACTCGACGTACTGGCCGCCGTTCAGCGTGACGGCCTGCCGGTTGGAGGCCTCGGCGGCCAGGGCGCCTTGCGTGTAGCTCGGGCCGATCTTGCTGCCGTTGGTGGCGGCGTTCTCGGCTTCCAGGATCGTGAACGGCAGGGTCGCGCCGGCCGCTTGGATCGCAGCCGGTACAGCGAGAGCCGGTACAGCGCGGGCCGGTACAGCGTGAGCCGGAGTCGCCGGGAGTGCCCCGGCAGCAAGGGCGGTGAGTACAGGGATCGCGAGAGCGGCCCACTGTGGGCGTGCGTGCATAAGGAAACGCCTTCCTCGGGGGGCGGACCGGTCATGCCGGCCGGAGGCAGTCCGCACACAGTAGGAGAGAGCGTTTGCCGATGCAATAGTTCGACGCAATGACGCAAATCCTGCACAACGCCCGGCTGGAACCAGGGAGTTCCACGGGCGCGACGGCCACACGATCCGAGCAGGCTGGGAACCACCAGATCAGGTTCGGACCGTGAGAGGAAGATCGCGTGCGCGCATCGTCGGCCAATCCCAGTGAGAGCAACGGACCATCGCGGCGGAGGGTGCTGCAAGGCGGGCTCGCGGCGGGCGTCGCCGGCGTCGGCCTGGCCGCGCTCGGCGAGACAACCGCCGGCGCCGTCATCCAACCGCCGGCGCAGCTGCGCGGATCAACCGCGATCCGTCCGTTTCGGGTCGCCTTCCCCCAGCAGCAGCTGATCGACCTGCGCCGCCGGATCGCCGCCGTGCGCTGGCCTTCCGCCGAGCTGGTCACGGACCGCTCGCAAGGTGTGCAACTGCGCACCACGCGGGCGCTCGCGAAGTACTGGCTGAGCAAGTACAACTGGCACAGCTTCGAGGCGAAGCTCAACAAGCTGCCGCAGTACAAAACGGAGATCGACGGTGTCGACGTCCACTTCATCCACGTGCGCTCGCCGCACAAGGACGCGTTACCGCTGATCATGACGCACGGTTGGCCCGGCTCGATCATCGAGCTGCTCGAGACCATCGACCCGCTGACGAACCCCACCGCGCACGGCGGCACCGCCGCCGACGCGTTCCACCTCGTCCTGCCGTCGATTCCAGGGTTTGGGTTCTCCAGCCAGCCGACCGAACTCGGCTGGAGCGCGGGTCACGCCGCGACGGCCTGGGTCGAACTCATGACGCGCCTCGGCTACACCCGGTACGTCGCGCAGGGAGGCGACGTCGGCTCCGCGATCACCGACGCCGTCGGCCGCCTCGCGCCGCCCGGGCTGCAAGGCATCCACCTCAACCTGCTGGCCTCGGCGCTCGGCGGGGCTGCGCAGCCGAACACGACCGCCGAGGAGCGCGCCGCGACGGCCGCGGTCGCCGAGTTCAGGACCACCGGCAGCGGCTATCTGACCGAGCAGAGCACGCGCCCGCAGACGATCGGGTACGCGTTGCAGGACTCACCGGTCGCCCTGGCCGCCTGGATGCTCGACCACGACACCGACAGCTACTACAAGATCTCCCGCGCGTTCCTCGGCGGCCCGGTCGCGGGCAACCTGACGCGGGACCACATCCTCGACAACATCACCATGTACTGGCTGACCGGCACCGGCGTCTCGTCCGCCCGCGAGTACTGGGAGAGCGCCCAGGCGCGCATCGGCGCTCCGGTCCCGCCGCCGATGACGCTGCCGGTCGGGTTCAGCGCGTTCCCCGGCGAGATCTTCCAGGCGCCACGCAGCTGAGTCGAGAAGGCCTACCCAACCCTCGTCTACTACAACAGACCACCCCGCGGCGGCCACTTCGCCGCCTGGGAAGAGCCAACCCTCTTCACCAACGAACTCCGCGCAGCCTTCCATCCCCTCCGCTAACTCCGAAGCGGCCCATCAACAACGCTGACGATTGGACCAGCTGCGGTGGGCCACCGGGACGTACGGTCGAGGCATGACCACAGGATCTTTCATGCGTGCGATCGCAGCCAAGGACGGCGCGGCCGGCGTCGACGGGTTGGCTCTGACTGAGTTGCCCTATCCCCATACCGCCGAGAACGACGTCGTCGTACGGGTGCACGCGGCCGGGTTTACCAAGGGCGAGCTGGAGTGGCCGCACTCGTGGATTGATCGAGCCGGTCGCGATCGCACGCCGTCGGTTCCTGGCCACGAGTTGTCCGGTGTCGTCGTCGAGCTGGGGTATGGCACCACCGGTCTCAGCGTCGGACAGCATGTCTTCGGACTGGCCGACTGGGCGCGCGACGGTTCGCTGGCGGAGTACATCGCGATCGAGGCTCGCAACTTGGCACCGCTCCCCGCCGACGTCGACCACGTCACCGCAGCCGCGCTACCGATCTCCGGCTTGACCGCGTGGCAGGCGCTCTTCGATCACGCTCACCTGACGTCCGGCCAGACTGTCCTCATTCACGGCGTCGCCGGTGCGGTCGGCTCCGTCGCCGCGCAACTGGCCCGCGAGGTCGGAGCCCACATCATCGGGACCGGCCGGGCCGGTAGCCGCGACGCGGCGACCGAGCTGGGCGTCCAGACCTTCGTCGACCTGGAGAACGACCGTCTCGAGGATGTGGGCGCCGTCGACGTCGTGTTCGACGTACTCGGCGGCGACATCCTGGCCCGCTCAGCCGCGCTGGTGCGTCCCGGCGGCACGCTCGTCACCGTGAACGAGCCGCCGACCGTCCACCCCGAGGACGGCCGGGCCATCTTCTTCGTCGTCGAGGCCAAACCCGACCAGCTCACCGAACTGGTGACCCGAGTCCGTGACGGCCGCCTCAAGCCGCTTGTCACCGCCGTCCGCGACCTCGCCGACGCCCCTGCCGCGTTCACCGCACCGGGCCGGACGATCATCACCGTGTCAGGCGCGGAGGTTGTCGGAGACCGCCGGTAGGGTCCTCGGCGTGGACGTTGGGGAGCGCATTCAGGAACTGGCCGATCAGATCGTCGTACTGCGGGACGCCTACTACCGAGGCTCACCGACAGTCGCCGACGCGGAGTACGACGCGATCGAGGACGAGCTGCGGACACTGATCGGCGCCAACCCCGAGCTCGCGCCGGATCCGAATCCGCTGGAGCAAGTCGGCGCGCCCACGATCCTGCACGCGCCCGTCCGGCACTCGCGGCCGATGCTGTCGCTGGAGAAGTCGACCCGCCCCGAGCAGGTCGAGGCCTTCTTCGGCCGCTTCCCCGGCCAGTCGGTGGTCGTGATGCCGAAGCTCGACGGCCTCTCGCTGGCGCTCGTCTACGAGGACGGCCGACTGGCGCGCGCGATCACCCGCGGCGACGGGACGACTGGCGACGACGTGACCCCGCTCGTGCGCGCGCTGACCGACGGCGTGCCGGACCGGCTCGATGTGACCGACCGCATCGAGGTCCGCGGCGAGGCCGTCATGCTGCGTTCGACCTTCGCCGCGTACAACGCCACACACCCGGACAAGCCGCTGATCAACCCGAGGAACGCTGCCGCCGGCACGCTGCGCGCCAAGGACCCGGCCACGGTCGCCGAGCGGCGCCTGCAGTTCCTCGCCTTCGACCTGCTCGCCGACCGCGACAACACCGATTCCGACCTCGAGCGCGCCCTGCGGACGATGGGCTTCACCGTCGCCGACATGCGGCATTGCGACGACGCCGCCGCGGCGCAGGCGGTGATCACCACGATCGAGGCTCAGCGCAACGACCTGGACTACGACCTCGACGGTGCCGTGCTGCGGCTGGCCGATCGCGACGCCTTCGCCGCCGCCGGCACCCGGTCGAGCTCACCGCGCGGCGCCCTGGCCTACAAGTTCGCCGCCGAGGAGAAGACCACCGTGCTGGCCGACGTGGTCTGGGACGTCGGCAAAACCGGCAAGATCGCGCCCGTCGCCTGGCTCGAGCCCGTCTTCGTCGGCGGTACGACGGTCACCCGCGCGACACTCGCCAACCAGGAAGTGATCCGCGCCCGCGGCATCAAGATCGGTGACACGGTCCTGGTCCGGCGAGCCGGCGATGTGATCCCGTTCGTCGCCGGTGTGCTCGACGCGTCCAAGCGCACGGGCGCGGAGCGCGACATCGTCCCACCGACCGTGTGTCCGTCCTGCGCGCAGGATCTGATCGAGCAAGGCAACAGCCGCGAGCTGTTCTGCACGAACGTCGCCTGCCCCGCCCAGACCGTACGGCGGCTGATCCACTGGGCCTCCCGGGCGGCCGCGGACATCGACGCCATCGGCGGAGTCTGGATCGAGCGCCTGGCCGAAGCCGGCATCCTCGAGCATCCGTCGGACTTCTACCGCCTGACCGCCGAACGGCTGCTGGAGTTCGACCGGATCGGCGACATCTCCGCCGCCCGGATGATCGACTCGATCGACGCCAGCCGTCAGGTCGGGCTCCGCCGGGCGCTGATCGGCCTCGCGATCCCGATGGCCTCCGAAGGCACCGCGGCCAGACTGTGCCGAGCGGGCTTCGGATCCCTCGAAGACGTCGTCGATGCGGGTGTCGACGGACTCGTCGCGGTCGAGGACATCGGCCCGAAGGTCGCCGCCTCGCTGATCGAGCACCTCACCAGACTCCGGCCCGAGCTCGAGCGGCTCCGCGCGGCCGGTGTCTCGCTCGACGTCCGCGACGAAGATCTCCCACCGGTCGTCGCGGCCGGAGCGCCGCTGGCCGGCAAGACCGTCGTCGTCACCGGCTCGATCAGCGACCCACGCTCCGGTGAGAAGGTCGCGCGACCGGCGTTCCAGCGCCTCTGCGAGAAGGCCGGCGCGACCATTGCCTCATCGGTGTCGGCGAGTACGGACTTCCTCATCACCGGCGCCGACGTCGGTGCCGCCAAACTCACCAAGGCCGAGAAGTTCGGCGTCACCGTCGTCGACCAGGCCGAGATCTGGTCCCAGCTGCAGGACGCGGACCTGCTCGGCTAGAGGTCCGTACGCCGGAACGGGAAGAACTCGCGGACGTCCTGCGCGCACCGGCAGGCGACCGCAACCTTCGCGGCCCACGGCAAGGCGTCCTCGAGGGTCGGTACGTCGACGACGAAGACCCCGCCGATCAGCTCCTTGCTCTCCGGGTACGGTCCGTCGGTGACGAGGCCGTCCCGGCCCATCACGACGTGCGGCTGGCGGTAGTCGATCCCGCCGGTGAAGACGAGCACACCGGCGTCCTTCGCCTCCTGCACCACGGCGTGCGCCTCGTCGGCGACCTTGCGCATCTCCTCCTCGGCAACATCCATCGTGCCGTTTTCGAACGAGATCAGGTACAGCGTCATCTGAGCACTCCTTGTCCCGCGGCCACTCGCCGGCCGCTCTTCACCCCTGCAACGAACTCCGCACTCCGGATCCGACACCTCGCCAGAAAGTTCTCACAGGGTGTCCAGTTCCTGACGCACCCCTGGCGCCCGACGTGCCGGACCGGACAGGGTTGACGAATGACGGACAAGCGCCGTGAAGCGACCGGCTTCCAGGAGCACTCGCCGTACGACGAATCGATCGACCTGCGGACCGATTTCGTGATGGTCTACGGACTCGATGACACCACTTCGCAGCGGATCGCCCGGTGGCGTGAGGCGGGCTATCGCATTCACCTGATGACCGGTATCTCGTGGGGCAACTATCAGGATTATCTGGATGGTCGGTGGGACGGCTCCGACCATTGGGCCGACGCACAGACCGCGGGCGACGGATCGCCGATCCTGCACGGTGAAAGCACCGACATCCCGTACATGGTTCCGACGTTCGGGTTCACCGAATACCTGATCGAGAAGCTCCGGCCGATCATCGAGCTCGGCGTCGAAGGCATCCACCTCGAGGAGCCGGAGTTCTGGTCGCGCGCGGGGTACTCCGCGTCGTTCAAGCGGGAATGGCAGGCCTTCTTCCGGGAGCCGTGGCAGGCTCCGCACAGCACTCCCGAAGCGCATTTCCGCGCCGGGCAACTCAAGCAACACCTGCTCTCCCGCAGCCTCGACCGAGTCACCTCGGTGCTCCGCGACGAGGCCCTGCAGCAAGGTCGCGAGGTGCGCTTCTACGTCCCGACGCACAGCCTGCTGAACTACACGCAGTGGCAGATCATCAGCCCCGAATCACGCCTGCGGACGCTGCCCTCGGTCGACGGCGCGATCGCGCAGGTCTGGACCGGCACCTCCCGTACACCCAACGTGTACGCCGGAAAGGTTGCCGAGCGCACCTTTGAGACGGCCTACCTGGAATACGGGATCGCCCAGGACCTCACGCGTGGCACCGATCGACGGATGTGGTTCCTGCACGACCCGATCGAGGACCACCCGGATCGGACCTGGGAGGACTACCTGGCCAACTACCAACGCACTCTGGTGGCCTCGCTGCTGCACCCGGGCGTCTCGCGGTACGAGGTCGCGCCGTGGCCCAACCGGATCTTCAACCGCCCGTACCTGCGGGACGGATCGACCGAACGACAACTCATCCCGCCGGAGACCGCCACCAGCTACCTGATCGCGATGAACAGCCTCCGCGACCTCGACCAGCCTGACGTGCGCTGGGCGAACCAGGGGCCGCGGATCGGGATCGCGCTCTCGGACACCGCGATGTTCCAGCGCTGGTCTCCGGGCGGAGCGAGTGGTCATTACGACGGCCTGCAAGACGCCCTGGCACTGGAAGGCCGCGAGCAGCTCCACTTCTCCGACTTCTACGGTCTGGCCCTGCCACCACTCTTCGATGGCCAGAAGGTCAGTCCGGTCCAGCTTGAGAACGTGATCGACACTCCCGATGCACTGGACGACGTCGACGTGCTGGTCCTTAGCTACGAGTTCCAGAAGCCACTGACACCGACCATCCACTACGCACTCGCCGGGTGGGTCAGTCGCGGCGGCAGTCTCCTGTACGTCGGCAACGGCGCCGACCCGTATCACGCCATCCGCTCCTGGTGGACCGGACGGTACGACACCTGCGCCGACCACTTGGCCGAAGCGCTCGGCCTGCTCGGCCTGCTCGGCCTGCACGGCGAAGGCATCCAGCCGATCGGTCAGGGCTTTGCACGCTTCCTGCCATCCCGACCAGCCGACTTCACCGAATCCCCAGAGCGCTCAGCCGAGCTGGTCGCCGCGATCCGCGAACTGGCCGCGGCAGCCGGCCACACCTGGGAGTCCACCAACTGGCTCTCGGTGCAGCGAGGCCCCTACCTCATCGGCGCCGTACTCGAGGAAACCGGCGGCTCACACCTCATCGAAGGCACGTACGTCGACCTGCTCGACCCACACCTGGGAATCGTCAAGCAGCGTGAGCTGAGCCCGGGCCAACTCACCTGGCTCCGCAACCTCACCTACGACGAGGAACCGGTCCTCGCCTCCGCCGGCCGGATCGTCGACTGGCAACGCGACGACACCACCATCCGCTTCCGCTGCGAGGCACCGCGCGGAGTGGATGTCGTCACGGCCCTCCGCGTCCCGACCAAACCCACAGCAGTCACAGCCGTCGACCTCGAGTACGACGCCACCGTCGGCGTCCTGTGGCTTCGCCATCCCGGCAACCCCGCAGGGACTCGGGTCGAACTCAGACTCTGAAAGCCGTCACACCGAAGGGAAATCGAAGTACGTGTCCGGGTACGGCTCGTCCTTCAAGCTGTAGTGCCACCACTCGTACTCGTACGCGCTGAAGCCGCAGGACTCCATGATCGAGCGAAGGCGCTCACGATTGCTCGCCTCGGCCGGTGTGACGCCGGGCGCCCCGTGATGTGAGATCGGGTCCATCAGATCGTGGTCCCCGCCCATGGCCAGGGGTTCGCCGGTACTCAGGCGACAGAGCGTGAGATCGACGGTGCTCCCCCGGCTGTGCCCGGACTTCGGGGACACGTAGCCCTTGGCGACCATGTCGCCGCGGTCGATGTTCGGATAGTGCCGTGCCTTGGTGCGGCCGTCCTCCGGCTGCACCGACCAGCGCAGGAAGCAATCGACTGCGCGTTGTGGGCGGTAGGCGTCCCACAACAGAAGGCCGAACCCGAGGGATTCGGCCTTCTCCTGCGCCTTTTCCAGCGCCTCACACAAAGCCCGCGTGCCCATGACCCGCCGGGACAGGTACCCGTCCACCGGAGCGCCGGTGAAGTTGTCCCTGCTCGCGTATTTCACATCCCAGCGAATCCCGGGCACGAACTCGTCGACAAAGACGAAATCAGACTCCATCAGCCTTTCCTGTCACTGCCAGCGAGACCCACCGGTCGATCATCTCGGTGAACGTCACCCCGGCCGCCTGCATCATCCGCGGGTAGCGGCTGTAGCTGGTCAGACCCGGGAACGTGTTGACCTCGTTCAGCATGACAGTTCCGTCCTCGAGCAGGAACATGTCGACGCGCGCCAGCCCGCGGCAGCCCAGCGCGCGGTAGATGGCCTTCGCGGTCTCCTTGACCTTCGTGGCGGTGGCGTCGTCCAGGTCGGCGGGGACCGTGATCGTCGAGGCCACGAAACCCTCTTCGGGGTTGTCTTCCTGGTGCGGCCGGAAGAAGCCGGAGGTCAGGTTGATCTGGTCGAGCTCGGCGACGAACAACTCCTCGTTGCCCATCACCGCGCTGCCGATCTCGGTGCCGACGATGGCCTCCTCGATCAGCACCTTCGAGTCGAACTCGCGGGCCTCTTCCATCGCGCCTGCAAGCTCTTCCTTGTTGGAGACCTTGTTGACACCGAACGACGACCCCGAACGGGCCGGCTTCACGAAGATCGGGTAGGTGAACTGGTCCGGGTCGACCTTCTCGTCGGCCGGCACGATCCAGAAGTTCGGCGTGGGGATGCCGGCGGCCTTCACGACGGTGTAGGTCAGCGCCTTGTCCATGCTCATCGCGGAGCTGGGGATGTCGCAGCCGACGTACGGAATGCCGGCGAGCTCGAGCAGACCCTGGATCGCGCCGTCCTCGCTCAGCTTGCCGTGCAGCACGGGCAGCACGACATCGAGGCGGATCGTCGTGTACTTGCCCTCCTCCAGCACGAGCAGACCGTGGACGTCGCGGTCCGGCGAGAGCACGACCGGATGGGTGGTGCCGGCCTCCCAGTCCTCCGACGGACCGTCGCACAGCTTCCAGGCACCGGTCTTGCTGATGCCGACCCAGTACGGCTCGAACTTGTCGAGGTCGAGGTTCCTGGCCACCTCTTGCGCGGACTTGATGGAGACAGGGTGTTCTTCGGTCACGCCCCCGAAAAGAATTCCGATCTTCATCTTCATATCCATTCCCGCTTTCTGTCCTCGAACTTCAGGCAATTGACGATGGAGTTTTCCACGGTATCGCTCAGGGCGTGATCCGTGTAATACGCGGTATGCGGGCTGACGATGACGTTCGGCAGCTCCTGCAGACGCATCAGGGCAGCGTTGTCGATGGGCCTGTCGCTGCAGTCGGCGTAGAAGATTCCTTGCTCTCCTTCGACGACGTCCAGCGCCGCACCACCCAGGCGCCCACTCTCCAGCGCCGAGACCAGGGCCGCGGTGTCGAGCAGCGGACCGCGCCCAGTATTGATCACGAACGCGCCGTGCTTCAACTCGAAGATGCGCTGCCGATTCAGCAGGTGGTGAGTCTCCGGAGTCAGCGGTGTGTGCAGGGTGACGATGTCACTCTCGCGCAGCAGGTCGTCCAGCGGGACGTACTTGGCATCGGTCAGCGGACGCGTGTCGTAGGCGAGCACCCCACACCCGAAACCGCGCAGCCGGTCCATCACCGCGGCACCGATACGGCCGGTCCCGACCACGCCGACGGTGAGGTCGCGCAGTTCCTTGCCGCGGACGTCGTTCAGCCGGTAGTCGTGAATCTGGGCCCGGTGCACGATGGACTTCGCGTTACGCAGGGCCATCAGCATCAGCATCAGCGTGTAATCGGCCACGCTGTCGGGCGAATACTCGACATTACCGACCGTCACACCGATGCTCTCGGCGTACTCCACGTCGAGGTGGTTGAAGCCGATGCTGCGGGTGGAGATGTATCTGACCCCCACTCGCTCCAGCGCCAGGATGGTCTCGTTGGAGATACGAGCCTTGTGACCCACACTCACGCAGCGATTCCCGGCTGCCAGCTCGATGTTGTCCTCGGTCAGATGGGCGGCGGTAATCGTGGTGTCCACGCCGAGGCGAGGCGCCAGCTCCCGGAAGACAATCGCCTCGTCCGGTTCGCACCCATAGATGGTCATCCCTGTTGCCTGCACGGGCGTAGTGTAGAAGGACAAGGGCGCTCCGGGGGAATTGACTCTCCGCTGGTACCCTATCGTCCCCTTATGGAGAATCTCATTCCCCCCGGCACCACAGAGTTTCCTTCACCAGGAGATGTAACTCAGGGCGCACGGGCCGCTCTCACTGTCGACGAGATCGCCGCTGTCGTCGGCGGCACGGTCGCGGGTGACGGCACCGTCAGGGTGACCGCACCGGCCGTGCTCGACGGCCGCACGGTCGAGCCTGGCGGCCTCTTCGTCGCCATCGCGGGCAAGAACGTCGACGGCCATGATTTCGCCGACCAGGCCGGCAAGGCCGGAGCGGTCGCCGTGCTCGGCTCCCGGCCCACGACGCTGCCAACCGTCGTTGTCGAAGACACCGAGGCCGCACTCCAAGCGCTTGCCGCCAACAGCGTCGCCAAGCTGCGGGACGGACTGACCGTTGTCGGGCTGACCGGTTCGCAGGGCAAGACCGGTACCAAGGACCTCGTGTCCGCGGCTCTCGCCGAGGCGGGGTCAACGGTCGCTACGTTCGGTTCGCTCAACAACGAGCTCGGCGTACCGCTCACCATCCTGCGCGCCGACGCGTCGACCCGATTCCTCGTCCTGGAGCTGGGCGCCCGCCACATCGGCGACATCACCCACCTCTCGTCGCTGGCCCCGCCTGACATCGCTGTCGTACTGAACGTCGGCGTGGCCCACCTCGGCAAGATGGGATCTCGCGAGGCCATCGCCACCGCCAAGGGTGAGCTCGTGCAAGGGCTGGTGCCGGGCGGCACCGCGATCCTGAACGCCGACGACCCGCGCGTGATCGCGATGCGCAAGCTCACCGACGGCCCAGTGCTGACCTTCGGCCAGTCCGAGGAGGCCGACGTACGAGTCCTCGACGTGACGCTGGACCGGCTCGGCCGAGCGTCGTTCACGCTCAAGACCGCGGACGCCTCGGCTCAGCTCACGCTGCCGCTCGTAGGCGCCCACCAGGCCCTCAACGCGTCAGCGGCCGCCGCGGCGGCACTGGCAGCCGGGGTGCCCCTCGACGTGACCGCGAAGGCGCTGGCCGGTGCCACGCTGTCGCACTGGCGGCTGGAGCTGCGCGACCTCGCCAGTGGGGCGACGCTGCTCAACGACACCTTCAACGCCACCCCCGACTCGGCCCGTTCATCGCTGGACGCGCTGGCCGCTGTCGAGGGCGGACGCCGGATCGCCGTCCTCGGCGAGATGCTCGAGCTGGGCGAGACCGGGGCGACCGAGCACCACGGTGTCGGCGAGTACGCCGCTACCCGGGCCGACGTGGTGGTCGCGGTCGGTGCGGGCGCCCGGCCGATCGCCGACGGCGCCGGTGAGCGTGGCGTAGTGCTGCCTGACAACGATGCCGCGGTCGACTGGCTGCGGCGCGAGCTCGCCGCGGGCGACGTCGTACTCCTCAAGGCCTCCCGCGGCATCCACCTCGACGAGGTTGCCGCCGCCCTCGACTAACTGGTCGGCAGATCCCGCAGGAATCGCGACGATGTCCCGGCCTGGTTGATGTATCCGCACCCCAGGTAGAACGCGTGGGCATCGTCGCGGCGGTCGGCGCTGGTGACCTCCATCCGGACGGACCCGCGCTCCGCGGCGAAGGACTCCGCGGCCGCGACCAGCCGAGAGCCGACACCGAGGCGACGGGCCCGATCGGAGACCACGAGCGCAACGATCCGTCCCTGCGAGCCCTCGCGTTCGAAGAACGGCGCGACGTGAACGGCGATGACACCAAGCAGCCCGCCGGTGGACCCCTCGGTCGACTCAGCGGCGTACGCGGCACTGGACGGATCCTCGGCAAAGACCTTCAGCCGGTCCGCTGTCGCGGAGGCATCGTCCTGCGGATAACCGAGCTGGCTCAGCAGTTCGTTGACCGCCACGGCGTCGGATGGCTGCACCGGCCTGACGGTCACACTCATTTCTTCATCCGCGGATCGTGCGACGGATCCGGGTACATCGGCGGGGGCCCTTGCTCGATCGCTTCGGGGCGCAGCTCGTAGTGCCACGGTTCGTTCGCAAAGATCTGGCACAGCCCGTACTTGGCGCCGTGCTCGGCCAGCCACGGCCGTGCGGGGCGGCCGAGATCAACCGCCTGCCCGGCCACATGCGGCGAGTTGAACGGAGTCGCCACCCAGCGGGCCGCCTCCTCCTCCGAGCCGTACTTCTCGACCGCATCCCGCAGCAGCACCCGCTGGTACGCCTGGGTCCGCCAGCCACTGTTCACACCGAACTCGATACCCTCGGCAGCCGCGTCGGTCGCGGCCGCGCGCAGGGCCTTGAGCAGCTCCGGGTCGAGGTTGGCAACGGCCGGGTACTGGTCGTCGAACACCGTCGCGCCGGCGGGAACGATCCCGTCCTCCTCGGTCGGCGCACCATCTACGGCTTGAGTCATGCTGTCCAATCAACGCAGGGTCAGTTCCGCCCCAACGTATGTGATCGCCGAGGTCATGGACTGATCAGGACGACTCGAGGAGTTTCGCGAGTACGACGGTGTCGCGCAGGTACTCGTCGTACGGAAAACCGGCCGCCACCAGCGCAGTGCGCAGCTCCTCCTCCAGGGGCTTCCCGCTGTCGTGGAAGGCTTTGCTGCCGACCGAGGTGAGGGTGACGAGCCGTCGCCGCCCATGCTCTGGATCCGTGCGCACCTGCACGAACCCCGCTGTCTCCAGCGGCCGCAGCGCCCGGCTGATCGCGGGATCGGAGATCGCCAGCGCCTGCGCGAGCTGATGCTGCGTCGCGGGCTGGATCTCCTCCAGCGTCCCCAGCAACCGCAGCTGGCTGTAACTCAACCCGCCGAGATCATCGCCACGCCGCCGCGCGGCCTCCCCCAGCAACTGCACTACGCGATGCAGCAAATCGGCCAACCCATCGTCCATGAGCAGGAGCATAGCGTAAATCTTGACTAGTTAATATTAACCATGCAAGACTCAAGCCATGGACACCACCGCATACGTCGTCACCACCGTCTTCCCCGTCGTCCCGATCCTGGTCGCCGTCATCGGCGCGCGGATCCGCACCAGGCACAGCAGCTCCCCGCAGGCAGCGCTCGAGACCTGGCAGCGCGGGTGGGCGATCGCCACCCTCGGCGCCGGGAGCCTGGCCATGTCGCTCTCGTTCTTCGTCGTTCCGCAGACGATGGCGACCGAGATCGGGTTCACGGACTCGCCGTTCGCCTTCGAGATCGCCTGCGCCAACCTCGGGCTGGCGGTGATGGGATTCCGCGCCGCGTCGGCCTCAGCGTCGGCTCGCGAGCGCGTCACGATCGGCCTCGGCGCCGGCATGTTCCTGTGGGGCGCGACGCTCGGCCACCTCTACCAGTTCTTCGCGAAGGGCGACCACCAGCCGGGCAACACCGGCGGCATCCTGATCTACGACGTACTCATCCCCGCAGTCATGATCATCCTGGCCGTCCGCTCCCAGCGCCTCGCCAGGACAACGTCGTACGACGCTCAGCCCCTGCCGGTCGGCTGATCAGCTACTGCCGGTCGGGCTGGTCAGCGGCTGGCGCGGAGGGTTTGGGCCAGCGCGTCCAGCGCGGGCAGGGCGTCGATGATCGTCTGCGCGGACCTCGCCGGCATCTGGTCCAGACACGAACCCAGCGCCTCGACCCGGAGCAGCTTCACCCGCTCGTGCAACTGGCGGCCGGCCTCGGTCGCCTCGACCCGAACCGCGCGGAGATCCTGCGGGTTCGGGTCGCGCTGGATCAGGCCGAGCTCGGTCAGCCGGCCGACCACGCGCGACAACATGGTCGGGTTGAGCCCCTCGAGCTGGGCCAGCTCGGTCAGGCCGAGCGGACCGCGGAACGCGATCAGCCCGAGCACGGACGCCTGGGTCGGCGTCAGGCCCTCGTCGGTCGCCGTGGCGTTGAGCTCCCGCGCGAGCTTGGAGATCACTCCACGGAGCTTGCTCAGCGTCTCGGTGTCGGTCATGTCACCCCTTTATTGCCTGCCAGCAAGCAATGTATTGTATCCATTGATGGAACCGTCGAGTTCACCCCCAGTGATCGCCGAACCGGCCGTCGCCGACGAACCACTGGCGCACCGGCGGCTCGTCTTCGGCATCGTCGCGATCGCCCTGCTGATGGCCTCGATCGATCAGACCATAGTGGCGACCGCCCTCAACGCCATCCGCGGCGACCTGCACGCCGAGCTGACCTGGAGCGGCTGGACGATCACGGTCTACGCGCTCGGCCAGATCATCGTGATGCCGCTGGCCGGCCGGCTCGGCGACCAGTTCGGCCGCAAGAAGGTCTTCCTCGGTGCCGCGGCCCTGTTCACGGTCGCCTCGCTGGCCTGCAGCATGGCCGACAACATCTACCTGCTGGTCGTGTTCCGCGCGCTGCAGGCGATCGGCGGCGGCGCGTTCATGCCGACCGCCACCGGCATCGTCGCCGAGCAGTTCGGCCGCGACCGGGACCGGGCGATCGGCATGTTCACCTCGATCTTCCCGATCGGCGGCATCGTCGGCCCGATCATCGGTGGCGTCATCGTCACCTACTGGTCCTGGCGCGAGATCTTCGTGGTGAACATTCCGATCGGCGCCCTCCTGATCGTCCTCGGCCTGCGCTTCATCCCGACCAGCGCGCCGAAGGCCGCCGCCCGAGTCGATACGACCGGCGCCGGGTTGCTGGCGTTGACCTTGCTGTTCGGCATGTTCGGCATCAGTTCGCTCGGCGGGAGCGGCGCGGAGCCGACCGATGTCCTGTTCATCGTGCCGATGGTGATCGCCGTCGGGCTCGGCGTCGTGTTCGTCCGGCACGCGAATCGGCATGCGGCGCCGTTCATCCCGCTCAGCCTGCTCCGCGGCCGCGGCTTCGGCGCGATGAACACGATCAACTTCCTCTTCGGCGCGGCCATGCTCGGCTTCGGCGCGCTCGTTCCCCTGTACGCCGAATCCCGCTACGGCATCCAGCCACTCCAAGCCGGCACGCTGCTCACCGCCCGCGCGGTCGGGATGATCTGCGTCGCGGGCCTGGCCGTGTTCGCGCTTCGTCGTACCGGTTATCGGGCTCCGATGATCGGTGGCTTCGTGCTCGTCGCGGGCGGGATGACCGTGATGTCGCTGGCTCCGCACGGGCTCACGCCGTACGCCTGGCTGGCGATGGCCGCCGGGATCACCGGCATCGGGATGGGTCTGTCGATCCCCGCGTCGAACAACGCCAGCCTGCAACTCGCTCCGGAGCAGATCTCCGCGATCGCCGGCCTGCGTGGGATGTTCCGCCAGTCCGGCGGGATCGTCGCGGTCTCGATCACCACGACGATCCTGAGCCACTCGGCCAACAGCGGCGTGTCTCAGGCCTACAGTTTCGTCGCCTTCGCCGCCTTGCTCCTGTTGATGATCCCGATCACCTTCCTCGTCCCCGACCACCGCGGCACCTGGTAACTCACCCGCCGCCGAGCGTCATGCTGGCCAGATCCGGCTCCCGGCCGCCCGTCAGCGCCGGACCGCGACCCGGGCCCCAGGCTGAACAGCGACACCTTGCCTGCACTAGTTGCCACGAGCAACCGTCCCCGCGGCGCCGTCCACGTCCAGCCGGAACGTCGCAACATCAATCGATCCCCAATGCGTCACCTGCAGAACAGCCCACCCCTGGTCGCGGGCACCGAGCGGTGCTCGCCTGGAACGACGTCCTGCAGTCGAGGCCGGGTCGCCTCCGATGCAGACGTGCGGCAACCGGATGAAAGCGCGCCGTCACTACGAGGCAAGGTCGCAGCCGTAGTTATCCACATTCCGGCAGAATGTGCTCGTATCCCGCGTGGTTTCGCGCGTAGGCTCGTCGACGTCCGATGTGGTGATTTGCGCTCAGGGGGACCAGAGTGAGCCAACCAGCGACGCAGTCCGAGTATCCCGATCAGATCGATGCCGCCGTCCTGAAGATCGCCGGCGTCGTCGTCCTGGGCGCCATCATGTCGATCCTCGACATCACGGTGGTCAACGTTGCCCTGCCCACCTTTCAGGACGAGTTCGGCACGCCCGACCACCCGGTCGCCTACTCCACGGTCGCCTGGACGGTCACGGCGTACACGCTGGCGCTCGCGACCGTCATCCCGCTGACCGGGTGGGCGGCCAACCGGTTCGGCACCAAGCGGCTCTACATGACCGCGATCTTCCTCTTCACCGCTGGGTCCGCGCTGTGCGCGACCGCGACGAGCATCGACATGCTGATCGGCTTCCGGGTCCTGCAAGGCCTGGGTGGCGGCATGCTGATGCCGCTCGGCATGACGATCATGACGCAGGCCGCCGGTCCGCGCCGGATGGGCCGCCTGATGGCGATCCTCGGCGTACCGATGCTGCTCGGCCCGATCCTGGGACCGATCCTGGGCGGCTGGCTGATCCAGGTCGCGAGCTGGCACTGGATCTTCCTGATCAACGTTCCGCTCGGCGCGATCGCGCTGGTCTACGCCTGGCGCGCCCTGGCCAAGGACACCTCGGAGCCGTCGGAATCGCTCGACATCCTCGGCGTCGTGCTGATGTCACCCGGGCTCGCGCTGTTCCTCTTCGGCATCTCCTCGTTGCCCGCCGAGAACGGCGACTTCGGCGCGCCTCGGGTCTGGGTCTCGGTCCTGGCCGGCGTGTTGCTGATGCTCGCGTTCGTCTGGCATTCGTTCCGGCCGGAGCACCCGCTGCTCGACCTCCGGCTGTTCCGCGACCGCAACCTCACCGTTTCGCTCATCACGATGTTCCTGTTCGCCGCGGCGTTCTTCGGTGGGTTGCTGCTGGTGCCGACGTACTTCCAGCAGCTCCGCGGTGAGTCCACGCTGCATGCGGGTCTGCTGGTCGCGCCGCAGGGCCTCGGCGCCATGCTGACGATGCCGATCGCCGGGCGGCTGGTGGACAAGGTCCCGATCGGCCGGATCGTGCCGTTCGGGCTCGCGCTGATCGTGATCGGCATGTTCGGCCTCACCCAGATCACCGCGACCACGCCGTACGGCGTCCTGATCGCAATGCTGGTCGTGATGGGCCTCGGGATGGGCGGCACGATGATGCCGCTGTTCACCTCGGCGCTGCGGACCCTCTCGGGTGCACAGGTCGCACGCGGATCCACCCTGCTCAACATCACCCAGCAGATCGCCTCGTCGTGTGGCGTCGCGACCATGTCGGTGGTCCTCACCAACCAGCTCAACAACTCGCCGATCATTCCCGGCACGGACCAGGTTCCCGGGCTGGGCGCAGGACTCCGCGAGACGCAGGCCGCCATCCTGTCCAACACCCGCCCGGAGAGCCTGACGCAGCTACACATCGACCCCTCGATCATCACCCGCGGCCTGAACGAGGCGGCCTCAGCATTCGCCCACACCTACTGGGTCGCCTGGGTACTGGTCGTCATCACCCTGATCCCGGCCCTCCTACTCCCCCGCAAACGCGAAACCTCCCGCCTGGTCGAAGAAGGCCAACCCCCAGCAGTTATCGACTAACCGAACCCGCAAAAGAAAGAAGAACAGGGACGGAAAGATAGTGTGGCTGGGTGCCTGGCGGGCTCCGTGGGTAGGTGCGTCGCACGTCGGGTGTGATCACAGGAGTAGACCGTGGTGAGGCTGACGACCGGGTCCGTGTCGGGTGGGAGTGATCACGGCAGAGGATCCCCTCGTGTTAGGCCGGTTCGGAGGTAGTTGAGTCCTCCCGCAGGCGCTGGTCTCGGGATGTGACTGGATCTGTCCAGGTGGCGGGATTCGCCTTGGCAGGAAGGAGGTTGGGAGGATATCGCGCCCGATCAGGGAAGAGATCCTCCCCGAACCTGACTGTTCCGGGCCGACACATCAGCAGGTGGACGGTGTGTCCGGGTGGCGGGTTTCTGGGCGTCAGTGGCTGGTCCTCAGCAGGCCCGGTCCCTCGCATGCGGTGAGTCGCTGCACTCCTCACCCGCCGGCCACCGGCTAGCCGCACCCACGCACCGGGCCTGCCAGGCATCCAGCCATCCAGGCACCCAGCCACTTTATCTTTCTGTCCCTGCTTTTCTTTCCCTTGCTCTTCTTACCTGGGGTTATGAATAACCCCCTTCTGTTCTTCCTTAACGCTTGGTGAGGGATTCGGCGGCGGCGAATCTGGCTAGGCGGACTGAGCCGGCTAGGGTGAGTACGAAACCCAGGGCGGTTACCCAGGCGAAGCCGGGGCGTACGCGGTCTCCCAGCCAGAGGAGTCCGACGGCGGCGGGTACGACGGTCTCGATGCCGAAGGTGACTGCCGCTACCAAGGTCACCGAGCCGCGCTGCAGGGCGACTCCGAAGGCGGCCAGCGCGATCGCGCCGTACACGATGAGCGCCCACGCGAGCGGCTCGCCCAGGAGCTTCCACCAGGGAGACTCCAGCGTTAGCGTCCGCGCGGCAACACCCGCGCCACCGAATCCGAGGCCCGCAACCACAGCCAGCACCGGTACGCCGTGCTCCGGCGACAACCTGAAGGCGATTGCCCCGAGGAGCGCGACCGGCACCGTCAGACAGAGGATCAGCAAACCCGTGGATGTGGACAGCGTCTTGGCCGGACCTTCCTCCGCGCACACGGCGAGGGCAACCAATCCGATGCCTACGACAACCAACGCCAGCACACTCGCGCAATCCAGACGACCACCCAGGAAGATCCCGCTGAGGATCGCCGTCACCGCGACGCTGGAAGCAACCGCGGACTCCACCACGAACAACGGCAGCGATCGCAGCGCCGCCACCGACGCGAGGAATCCAGCACCATCCAGCGCCAGGCCCACGCCGTACAGCCAGCCCGCCGAAATCCTGCCGGTCCAGGTAACAGTCTTAGCCGCAGCCAACCGGCGCAACCCGACCGCCTGCAGCACAGTGGCCACGCCGTACAACACAGCCGCCGCAAACGCACCCACCAAGGCAAGGATCACTGGCCCACCCTCTCAGCCCGCGGTCTCACCCGGCGCGGAGGAGTCAGAAGATGTAGAAGGCGGTGACCGCGGTCGGGAGGATGCCTAGGACGAGCCAGAGGGACAGCGGGCTGCGTTGGAAGATCGCCCGGATCCCGACGACGGTCAGCAGACCGATGACGCCGGACATGAACCAGAGGCCTACACCCTTGCCGAAGTCGGTGCGGGAGACGCCGATGCTGTAGACGGCGAGGGTGATCGCGGGGACGCTGCCGACGTGGAAGAGGATGACCGAGACGACCCAGCGCTGGACAGTCTCGATGTTCATCGGGCGCGGCGTACGACGACGGACGATTCGCCGCCGCGGAGACTGGGTCATGGTTCCTTCCACGGTGATTTCCTTCCACCCGAGCTTTACTTAGTGTACTAATGATTAGTCTACACATAGTTGGTACGCTCAGCACATGACAGGGACGAAGATCACGCCGGCCGCCAACCCGCTGGCGCTCGAGCAACAGGTCTGCTTCGCGTTGGCGGTCGCTTCGCGGACCGTCATCTCGCTGTACCGGCCGCTGCTCGAGCCGATGGGGCTGACCCACCCGCAGTACCTGGTGATGCTCGCGCTGTGGGAGTTCGAGCCTGTCTCGGTCAAGGACCTGTCTGGGATGCTCCAACTCGAGCCGGCCACCCTCTCCCCGCTGCTCAAGCGACTCGAAGCCGCCGGCCTCCTCCGCCGAGACCGCTCCGCCACCGATGAGCGCTCCCTCGCCGTCGCCCTCACCGACAAGGGCCGAGCCCTCCGCAAGGAAGCCCTCAAGGTCCCCCCGGCCATCGTCGAACGCCTAGGCATCGACATCGACGACCTGATGGACCTCCACACCCGCCTGACCACAGTCATCGCCGCAGCCAAGAACGCCCAGTAAAGCCACAGGTGGTCGTCGGTCGACGCGCAGCCCGGGCGGCCGATCGACAGTCCGCGCACCGGCCGGAGGCGGCGATGGGCGGTCGGTGCGGAGCAGTGTTGACAGGGTGGGGATCCGGTTCTAGGTTCTGCTATATCGATTAAGCAGATCTGAGGGTTATCACTCCGGTGTTGTGCTTAATCGTTACAGCAAAGGGGTTTCGGATGGCTCGACGGGCGGGGGCGGTGACGCTTCGGGTTGTCGCTGAGCGGGCCGGGGTTTCCGTCACGGCGGTGTCGATGGCTCTGCAGGATCATCCGCGGATCGGTGCCGAGACCAAGATCCGGGTCCGCGAGATCGCGGCCGAGCTCGGGTATGTCCCCAACTCGGCCGGCCGTGCGCTGCGGGCGCGGCGGGCCGACGCGGTTGCCCTGATCGTCCCGAACACCAGCCAGCACGTCTTCGGTCACGCCTATTTCATGCACGTCCTCACCGGTGTCACCGATGTCGCGAACCACCACGACGCCCAACTGGTCGTCTCCACCAACTCCGACACAACCCATGGCCGGGTCGCCTACGAACGGGTGACCAGGTCTGGCTCGGCGGACGGCGCGATCGTGACCAGCGCACCGATCACCGACCAGAACATCCGCCGCCTGGTGGACAGCGGCCTACCCGTTGTCCTCCTCGGCCGATTCCCCTACCTACCCGACGCCATCAGCATCGGCGTCGACGACAAGACCGCCGAGTACGACGCAACCGAACACCTCATCACCGTGCACGGGCGCCGGTCCATCGTCCATCTGAGTGGTCCTCTCGATCATCAGGCCGCCGTCGATCGCCGCGACGGATTCGTCGCGGCCTGTACGGCGCACGGCCTGGTCCCCCACGTGATCGAGGGCGACTTCAGCGAGGCCTCCGGCGCGGCCGCGGTCGGTGCGATCGAGCCGACGACCGACGGGATCGTGGCCGCCAACGACGAGATGGCCTTCGGCGTACTGAGAAGTCTCCCGGCGAACGTCGTACCCGAAGGCATTTCTCTGATCGGGTACGACGACTTCGGCCTGAGCCGGGTCACCACACCGTCGATCAGCACCGTCCGGGTGCCGGCCGAGCAGATGGCCCGGCTGGCGACCGAGAAACTCTTCGACCTCATCGCCGGAAAGACCGTCGGCGACACCCATTCCGTCCTGCCGGTCGAGCTGGTCCTGCGGCAGTCCTGCGGATGCAGCGATTCCCCTGTGCAGTAGAAAGGAGTACCCCTGTGAAGCTGAAACTGATGGTGCCTGCGGCAATCACCGCCCTGGCCGCCACGCTGAGCCTGAGTGCCTGCGGCAACGACTCCGAGAGCAGCGCCGGCGGTCCGGTCACGCTGACCCTGTGGACCGGGTTCACCGGCGGTGACAGGACGGCGTACGAGGGTCTGGTGAAGACCTTCAACGCCACGCACGAGAACCTCAAGGTGACGATGGAGGTGCAGCCCTGGGACACCATCGCGCAGAAGTTGCCGTCGTCCTGGGCGACCGGTCAGGGACCCGACCTGGCCACGCCGAACTTCGATCCGAACGTCTTGTCGAAGTACGAGGCGTCGCGCTCGCTGCTGCCCCTGGACATCGACACCAGCGGGGTCGCGCCGGCCGCTGTCGACGCGTTCAAGGCCGACGGCAAGCTGTACGCCGTACCGGCCAACATCGCCACCGTGCAGCTGTACTACAACAAGAAGCTGTTCGCGGCGGCCGGGATCAAACAGCCGCCGACGACCGTCGCGGAGTTCAAGGCCGATACCGCGAAGCTCAAAGGCAACGGTGTCTTCGGGCTGTCCCTGGCCGATCACGAGACCATCCAGATGTGGCCGATCCTGCAGTGGCTGGACGGCGCGGACATCGTGGACGACAAGGGATGCTCGGTTCTCGACACGGACGCGAACAAGAAGAGCCTCGGCGACTGGTCGAAGCTGGTCAAGGACGGCGCGGCGCCGCTCGGACTCACTGGTGCTGAGTCCGACAGCCTGTTCAGCTCCGGCAAGGCCGCCATGCAACTGAACGGGCCATGGGCCGCGTCCGGTTACACCAAGGCAGGCATCGATGTCGGCATCGCGCCGGTCCCGGTGGGCGTCAACGGTCCGGTCACCTTGGCGTCGACCGCACCGCTGTCGGCCAGCGCCAAGACCAAGCATCCGAAGGAGGCGCAGGAGTTCTTGTCGTGGTGGATCGGCAAGACCGCGCAGAAGCAGTTCGCGCTCGCCAGTGGATTCCCGCCGGTCCGCACCGATCTGGGCGGTGACGCCGAGCTGAAGGCGAACAAGATCGTGGCGACCTTCGCCGCGGGCCTGCCGTCGGCGCGCCTGTACCTGCCCGGCGTGACCGATGCGACTCAGGTGGACAGCGAGGCGTACGTGCCGTTGATCGGTGAGATCACTCGCGGCGAGGACGTGGACAAGGCAGTCTCGAAGGCCTCCGACGCGATCGACAAGATCACCGGTTGCCAGCGATGACCCTGACCGACCAGGTCGCGCCGGTGGTGATCGACACCGGCGCGACGACACCCCGCAGCCGCAGGATCCGGTGGCAGCCGGCCTGGCTCTTCATGGCGCCCAGCCTGACGATCCTGCTCGTCTTCATCGTGTACCCGATCGTTCGCTCGTTCTGGTACAGCCTGCACGACTGGAGCATCGGCGCGCCGACGCAGAAATGGGTAGGGCTCGGCAACTATGCCGAACTGCTCGGTGACGAACGATTCTGGAACGCGCTGCGGGTGACGGTGATCTTCGCCCTGGTCAGCGTCGCGGCCCAGCTGATCCTGGGCTATTTCGCCGCCGCCGCTCTGCTGCGCGACACCTGGCTCAACCGGGTCGTTCGCTCGATCTTCTTCTTCCCGACCATCGTGGCGCTGGCGACGATCGGACTGGTCTGGCGCTTCCTGCTCGATCCGAGCATCGGCCTGGTCGGCGGTATCATCAGCGCTCTCGGCGGTCATCCGGTCGGCTGGCTGCAGAGCACGTCGCTCGCCTTGCCGGCGGTGATCGCGGTCAGCGTGTGGAAGAACCTCGGCTTCACGATGATCATCCTGCTGGCCGGGCTGAAAGGCGTCCCGCCGCACCTGTACGAGGCAGCGCGGATCGACGGCGCCGAGGGTCGCCAACTGACCCGCCACGTGACGCTACCGAGCATCCGGCCGACGTTGCTCTTCGCAACGATGATCCTGACCGTGAACTCCTTGCAGGTCTTCGATCTCGTTTACGTGATGACGAACGGCGGACCGCTCTTCGCCACCGACACACTGGTGACGATGCTGTTCCGCGAGGGCTTCGAGAACTTCCGGATCGGCTACGCGTCGGCGATCGCGTGGGTGCTGTTCCTGCTGATCATCGCATTGTCCGCTCTGCAGCTCCGACTCTTCAGGTACCGCGATGTCGACTAGAGCCTGGTTCAAATGGGCAGTCCTGGCCGTCGGCGTCGTACTGGCCGTGGTGCCGTTCATCTGGATGGTGTCCGGCTCGTTCCGGAGCGAGGCCGACCTGTTCGGATCGCCGGCAAGCCTGTTCCCGACGCAGTGGACGCTGCACGGCTACACCGCGATCTGGGACGACCTTCCGTTCCTTCGGCTGCTCCTGAACAGCGTCATCTTCGCCGGCGGTACGACGATCCTCTGTCTGCTCTTCGATTCACTCTGCGCGTACGCGCTGGCCCGGATCGACTTCCGCGGGTCCACGCTGTGCTTCTGGCTGGTCATCGCGACCTTGATGATCCCGTTCCAGGTCACGCTGATCCCGGTCTTCGTCGAGCTGTTCCACTTCGGCTGGCTGAACACCTACCAAGGCCTGATCGTCCCGCGGGCGACGAGCGCGTTCGGCATCTTCATGCTGCGGCAGTTCTTCGTCTCGATCCCCCGTGAGCTCGACGAGGCCGCCCGGATCGACGGCGCCGGGCACTTCCGGATCTACTGGCGGATCATCCTGCCGCTGGCCAAACCCGCGCTGGCGACTCTCGCCGTACTGCACTTCATGAACCTCTGGAACGACCTGCTCTGGCCGCTCGTGGTGTCCAGCTCGACCGAGATGCGAACGCTTCCTGCCGGACTGACTCTGTTCGGCGGACAACATGTAACCGATCACGCCGTACTGCTGGCCGGGGCGACGATCTCGCTGCTGCCACTGGCCGCGGCCTTCTTCCTCGCTCAGCGCTACTTCGTGCAGAGCGTCGCGACGACAGGACTCAAATGACCGCTCCGCTGTTCGGCCCTGACGCGTTCGTGTGGATGCTCGGCATCGAGGACACCTGCGTCTACCCCGTGACCGAAGGGGTGTCACCGCTGGACGAGCACGAGCTCACCGGGCACAGCCAGTCCTGGCAGGAAGACCTCCGGACCGCGGCCGAGCTCGGCGCCCGCGCTTTGCGGTACGGCGTCAGTTGGCCGGTCGTCCATGTCGCGCCGGGCCGCTTCGACTGGTCCGCGCTGGACAAAGTCGTCGACTACGCAGAGGAGCTCGGACTCGAACTGGTGGCCGATCTCGTCCACTACGGCACTCCCCCGTGGTTGACGAAGTCGTTCGCGGATCCGCGGTATCCCGACGCGATCGAGGAGTTCGCCGGCGCCTTGGCGACACGGTATGCCGGTCGGATCACGCACTTCACGCCGTTGAACGAGCCGGTCACCACGGCATCGTTCTGCGGACTGCGCGGTGTCTGGCCGCCGGCTCTGACGGGGTGGGAGGGCTGGACGGCGGTCGTCGTACCGGCTGTGGTGGGGATGGCTCGGGCCACGGCCGCGATCAGGTCGGCTCAATCGTCGGCTCAGATTGTGCATGTGGAGGCGGCTACCGATATCTCCACGGACGACCCAGAGTTGACCGATCACGCCACACTGCTCCGGCATATCGGCTGGCTGCCGACGGATCTGCTGCTCGGACGCGTCGACTACACCCATCCGATGTGGAGCTGGTTGTTGCGCCACGGGGCTCAGCTGAGCCAGCTCGAGTGGTTGCTGAGCAACCCTGCCATTCCGGATGTGATCGGGGTGAACTACTACCCGGATCTGACGCCGCGTCGACTGCACCAGCTCGACGGCGAGATCGTGCAGGTCGCCTACAACGGCGGGGCTGCGGGCTTGGGCCGAGCGCTGAAGGGATTCGCCGAGCGCTACGAACGCCCTTTACTGCTGACAGAGACGAGCATCGAGGGCGCGGATGCCGTGCGGACCGAGTGGCTGCAGTCCTCGGTCGACGCCGTACGCCGATTAGTTGCCGACGGCCTCGATCTCCGGGGGTACACCTGGTGGCCGATGTTCGACTTCGTCGACTGGTCGTGGGCCGCGGGCGGCGCGAACGTCGAGGAGTTCGCGGTCGCGACCACCTCGACCGACATCGCCTTCGCACCACCTCTTGGCGATCCGGCGGCGGGTAAGACGGCGTTCCTCCGCCGGATGGGTCTGCTGCGGTTGGAGGAACGCCCCGACGGGACACTTGCGCGGATCCCAACCCCGGCCGCCATCGACTACGCCCGCCGCGCTCACTAGCTGGAAACGGCGATCGGCTGGTCGGACTCGACCTTGGCAGCGCCGCGGGCACGGAAGATCGCCCAGCCGACGAGCGCTGCGGCGATGACGGTCAGGGTGGAGCCGGCGATGGTGACGGCTTCATGGAACTGCGCCGTCTGGTGCGTGGTCCAGTGCGAGGTGGCGATGCTGCCGGAGAACAGCACCGCGATGATGGTGCCGGTCATGGCGATGCCGGCTCCGGATGTGACCTCGGTGGTGGTGTCGACCAGCGCAACTCCGATGGTGGTCCGGTCCTCCGGCAGGCCGCGCAGAACGTTCATCGCGGCGACGACACCGATGACGCGCAGACCGGCGGCTACGAGCGCGAGTGAGATCGCGATGAACACGTAGCTGAAGCTGCCGAGCACGGCGTAGACGGCGAGTCCAGCGACGACAGAGGCCGAGCTGATCCAGGCGGCGCGGCCGAAACCAACGCGCTGGACGAACGGATCGACGAACGCACTGCCCGCAAGCAGGACGATCACCTGCGGCAGCATGCCGAGGGCAGCGAGCGCCGGCGTCCAACCCCAGTCGAGCTGCAGCTGCAGTGTGACCAGGTAGCCGAGACCGGTGGTCGCGAGTCCGGCCGCGGCCTTGTAGGCCAGACCGCTCGAGACCAGCGGGCGAGCGACGAGCTTCAGATCGAGCAGCGGGAACTGCGTCGTACGCTCGCGCACGACGAAGAGGACCGCAGCCACGATGGTCGCGGCGGTGGCAGCCCACGGCGACCACGAGCGCAGGCCCTCGTTCACGAACAGGGTCGGTACGACGAGGGCCAGCACGATCGTCGCCGTACCGAGGATCGCACCGGGGACGTCCACCGGATCGCGGTGGAGCTCGGCCGCGTCGTCAGCGGCGATGCCACCGCGGACGCCGATCAAGGCGAGGACCGCGATCGGCACGTTGACGAGCAGCAGGACCTGCCAGGGAGCGACCGCGAGCACGAGGCCGCCGGCCGTCGGGCCGATCGCGAGGCCGACCATGCCGACGGTCGAGATGAGGGTCAGCGCACGGACGCGGAGCTTGTCGTCCGTGAAGAGCCGGAAGGCCAGGGCCATCGAGCCGGGGGTCGTCATCGCGGCGGCGACTCCCATCAGGGCGCGAACGAGGATCAGTTGCGTCGCGGTCGTGACGAATGCGGTCGCGAGGCTGGCGATGCCGAGCAGGACAAGGCCGATGATCATGATCCGGCGCCGGCCGAACCGGTCGGCGATCGCGCCGAACAGCAGCATCAAGCCGCCGAACACGACCGCGTACGCGCCGGTGACCCACTGCAGCGCAGTGGTCGAGGCGTGCAACTCGCGGCCGATCGTGGGAAGTGCGACGTTCAGGATCGAGTTGTCGAGCATTTCGAACAGGAAGACGGCGGAGAGGCCGGCGAGGGCGATCCAGGCGTCCCGGAGAGATCGAGGGGACCGGATCGCGGTCGTCTCGGGGAGGGGGTGAGCACTCATGGCGCTCCTTTCGGGTCGATGTCGGATCGACCGTACCACATTTTTAGGGTCCGCTCTAAGTTTGGAGCCTGCTAGCCTTCTGGCATGGCTGAACCCGGACTTCGCGAGGTCAAGAAGGCACGCACCCGTCGGCTGATCGCCGAGACCGCGGCGCGGCTGTTCGCCGAGCGGGGCTACGAGCAGGTGACGGTCAGCGAGGTCGCGCGCGCGGCGGAGGTGGCCGAGCAGACGCTCTACAACTACTTCCCGACCAAGGAAGACCTCGTCATCGACCGCGAGCAGCAGATCCAGGACCAACTGGGCGAGCTGATCCGCAACCGCCCGGAAGGGACCACCCCGGCGGCCGCCATCCGTGAGTTCGTCCTGGCGACGGTCGCGGACATCGACGGCCGGCCGGCCGAGACGGCCCGCGGCAACCTCGGCTATCTCGCGGCGATCAGCCCCGCGGTCAACCGGCTGGTCCTGGAGATGATCGACCGGCAGGCCGTCGCAGTGGCCGCGGTCATCAGCGACACCACCGACGTCCCGCCGGAGATCGCCCGGATCCAGGGCATAGCTCTCGCCGGCGTCTTCCGCATCCTGATCGACGAGACCGGCCGCCGCACCCACGAAGGCCAAACCCCAGCGGAGATCGCCGCCGCCGTACGCCCCGAACTAGCCACCATCCTCACCGAGTTGGACCACTGGCAGACCCGGTAATTCGACGGTGGTTTCATCGATTGTTCGGGGTTGCTGTGGGTGCGACGATCGCGCATCCATCCCCAGCAAGGAGTCAGCGATGAGCAGCTTTCCGAAGTCCCCGCTCCGGACCGCAACACGTCTCGGCGCCACCGCCGCCATCGGCGTCAGCATCATCGGCCTGGCGGCGGCCCCGGCCCACGCCAGCCAAATCTCCCAGCGGATCGCTACTGGCATCCCGACCGAATCCATCTGCAACGACATCGGTTCGTCCCAAGCCCGCCAGCAGCACGCCAGCACCTGGTACTGCTACCCCCAGTACGGCGCCTGGAGCCTGGACCTGATCTGGTTCACCTGATCTGGTTCACCTGATCTGGTTCACCTGATCTGGTTCACCTGATCTGGTTCACCTGATCTGGTTCATCGAGTCGTGGATCGTGGCCGACGACACGCCCAATGTTCGCGACATAATCCACGACTCGAATATCCCAGTACGAACCAATCGCCACGACTCAACAACCCATCCCCACCAGCCCACACCCATCCCCACCAACCCACCCGACCCCGGCCACCCCGCCCCCGCACCGCCGGCCCGATTTCCTGGGTAGCCCACTCAAATTCGTGGGTCTGCCACTGATATCAGGGGTTGCACACCCATATCCAGGGTCCGCATCCCCCGATTTCATGGGCCAACCCATGAAATCAGCTCAGCTCACCCCGCTCCCCCGTGCCCGGCAACCGGCCGACAATCGGCCCGACAACCCTGACCAGGTCCACCGTCGTCGACAAACACGCCCCCGGCGCGCGACCACACCCTGTCAGGCCCAACCACATTCCGCCTCGTGATCACCCCCAACGCGCGACCACTCTGGCCAGCGGCTCCGAGACCGCCGCGTTCTTTCCCCAGTCGCCACGATCACGCAGCCCACAACCGCGACACCACAGACCCCCCGCAAGGACGGCAGCGGGTTGACAGATCAACTCGGCGTGGTAACTTGAATCATCAAGTCAAACCAACCACATAGAAGGTGACTGGCCATGAGAGTGGCTTTGACTGGCGGCACGGGATACGTCGGCTCGCACGTGCTGGGCGACCTGATCGAGCATGGTCATCAAGTGACCGCGCTGGTCCGCACCGACGAGCAGGCAGTGGCCGTGACCGCGCGCGGCGCCGATGCCGTGGTCGTCGATCTCTACGATCAGCCGGCGGTGGCGGAGGCGTTCGCCGGTGCCGACGGTGCCGTCAACACCGCCAGCCCGGGCGACGCCACGAGCGCCGACCTGAACTCCGCGGTCGTCGACGCGGCGCTCAAGGCGTATGGCGGTACCGGCAAGCCCTTCGTCGACATCAGCGGCATCTGGGTCTACGGGACCAATTTGTCGATCACCGAGGAGTCGCCGCAGAACTCGCCGGCGCTGGTGGCGTGGCGCGAAGCGGTCAACCGGCGCGTCGTCGACCGCGACGACCTCCGCGGTGTCGTCATCGTTGCGGGCGTCGCGTACGGCGATGCCGGCGGCGGCGTCCCGGGTGTCCTGGTCGGCTCACCCCGGGACGACGCCGGACGCCTCATCATCCTCGGGAGCGGCCAGCAGCACTGGCCGACGGTTCACGTGGCCGACCTGGCCGAGTTCTTCCGCCGCGTGCTCGAGAACGACTCGGCCCGCGGCTACTACGTCGTCGGTAACGGCGTCGACTCGACGGTGGCCGAGCTGACCGAGGCGGCAGCGGTCGCGGCCGGCGCCGCCGGCGCTGTCCCGGGGTCGGACGACGAGGCACGGCAGCGGCTCGGCGACTACTTCGCCGAGGTTCTGCTCCTCGACCAGGCGACGGCGACCGACCGGGCCCGCACCGAACTGGGCTGGGCGCCGACCCACCCGGGGCTGGTCGAAGAGTTCCGGCAGGGCTCCTACCGCAGCTGACTGGAGGTGTCGATGCGGGCCGTGATGCGGTCCGCATCGCGCCCCATCCGGCGCAGCTGCTCGGCGGACAGCACGTCGACGACGAGGGACCGCACGTGCGCGACGTGCTGCGGAGCCGCTGACTCCAGCAGCTCGAACCCCGCATCGGTCAGGGTCGCGTTGGTGAACCGACCGTCATTCGGATCCGGCTCGCGCCGGACCAGGTCGCGAGCCTCCAACCGCTTCACGAGATGGGACAGCCGGGACAACGACGCGTTGGTCACCTCAGCGAGAGTGCTCATCCGCAACGTCCGCTGCGGACCCTGCGACAACATCGCCAGCACCTGGTACTCGACCATCGCGAGCCCCGCATCGCGCTGCAACTGCTGGTCGATCGACCACGGCAACCACGTCATCAGCCGAACGATCGACAGCCAGGCCGCCAGCTCGTCGTCGCTCAACCACTGGACCGACACCTCTGCGGTGTCGGTCGGGCGCTTCCTCGACCGACCAGCCATTCCCCCACGGTAGCATTCACTTGCCGATTCAAGTCAGGCCGGAAACCTCCACCGGACGTCGGCGAGTGCCGCAGTGAGCAGGCTCAACGCGGCAGCTCCGACGCAGGCCCACAAGATGAGGCTTCCGGACCAATCGCCGTACACTCCGCCGGTCGCGTACGGGAAGACCGGTAGGTGGCGCTCCAGCGGACGCGCCAGCGCCCACGCGGACGCAAGCGGTACGGCGAGAGTCGCACAGGCCATCCCGGGCATCGAATCGCCTCCGGACCGGCGCCACACCGCCCAGCCGGCGCCGAGCAGCATCGCGACCAACCCCTGAATCAGTACGACGCCTGAGTGTCCGAACAGTGCACCCCGCGAGTGGACCACCACCGCGACCCAGATCCCCGCGAGGACAGCGACCGCAGGAGAACGGGCGATCGTCCGCCAGCCGAGTCCGCGCGGCGAGACATCGACAACAGCGGCTGCCTGCTCGTCGAAACACCACGCGGATGCACCGGCGAGCAGACCGACCGCCGTCCCTTGCAATGGCCACAACACCCAGGGATCCCAACGCACGAGCTCCATCAGTACGACGACCAGCCCGGCCGCCAGCGCGATCCGCAGCCAAGGGACCGCGCGGACGGCGTAGCGCATCATCGTCTAGTCCGGCAGCGGGATCGGGTTGTACAGGGTGTCGGTGAAGCCAACGGTCATCGCGAGAACTCCGAGGACCAGGGCGACAGCGACCAGGCCGATCGCGATCCTGTTCAACTGCGTGCGATCGGAGTCCGGGTCGTGACGAACCGCTGCCACCACCCCGAGCGCACACACGACGATCAGGTAGAGCACCCAGATGTAGGGGTTACCGGGCGCGGTGACCCAGTGGCTGTGCCCATCCGGGGCCGGAGTCCAGCCGGCCGGACCGACGAAATACGTCCAGATCCAGAACACCCGGTACGGCTGACCACCCTTGAAATTGCCCTGCAAGAGAATCGTCGCGAGGACCAGCACGACCACTGACACGACCGCGACACCTCGCCTGGGTAGGTAGCGCGCCAACAGCAGACCGAGCAGTGGACCGCCGACCGCTGCCATCACACCGTCTCCGAACATCTGTGCGGCGACGTACGCCGTACTCGCGCCGTCGGGGACGGTCGACGCGTCCGGCGGACTCGCGAGATAGACGCCGACGGCAACGACGTACGCGACGAGCGCCAGGGCGAACGGGACCACCACCGCACCTGCGAGGGCCAGGGTTCGAGTCCGCTCGGGGACGACAACCGCACCGGCCGCCTCGGCAGCACGGTCCGAGCGCCGGGTCAGACCGAACATCGTGACCAGTCCGAACAGACCGAGTGCGGCCGCGGGCACGATCGCGTAGAGGCTGGACGACTCCGCTCCGGGATGGATGACAAGGCCTACCGAGAACGCGATAGTGACGATTGCGCCGAGCCAGAACAGTTTGTGCCTGCTGTAGTTGGTGATCTCCTGCCGGGTGAGTACGCCGAGCGTTGATCCACCGACAACGTAGGAACTCATGGGCTGATGACTCCTTCTGAAGTACGCCGCTCCGCACGGAGCAGCAGGTAGGCGTCTTCCACCGATGGGTCGACGCCTGCGGAGTCGGGGGCGGGCTGTCCCCCGACGGACCGGACCAGCCCGGTTCCGGTTTTCCACGTCTGGACCGCGCCGGCGTTGCCGGTCGGCCCGATCTGCACACGGCCGGCGGCCGTGGCAAGCAGTTGGGGCACAGTGCCGTCGAAGCGGATCGCGCCGCCGTCGATGACCAGCACCCGGTCGCACAACGCCGAGATGTCGTCGGTCTGATGGGTCGAGATGAGTACGGTCCCGGCCAGTCCGGACAGGACGCCGCGCAACGACGCACGCTGTTCGGGATCGAGGCCGGTGGTGGGTTCATCGAGCACGAGCAACTCCGGCGTACCGATCAAGGCCTGCGCGATCGCGAGCCGGCGACGCTGGCCACCTGAGAGCTTCGCGACCTTCACGCTGCCACGGTCACCGAGCTGCACGAGCTCGAGCACGCGGCGAGTCTCGGCCCGCCGCGCCGCCGTCTCCTTCCACTCCTTCAGCACCGCGATGTAGTCCAGGAAACCGAGAGCCGTCATCCCGCGCGGGAAGATCACCTCCTGCGGGAGGTATCCGACCCGCCGCCGCGCCTCGGTTCGCTCGGTGTGCGACCGGGTGACGTCCTGCCCGGCGACGACGATCCGCCCCGAGGTCGGCGGGAGCGCGGTCGCGAGCAGCCGCAGCATTGTGGTCTTGCCCGCGCCGTTGGGCCCGAGCAGGCCGACGACACCCGGCTCGAGTGACACGGTCGTCGGCTGAAGGGCCGTGATCCGGCCGTACTTCTTCGACACGCCTTCCAGCACCGCTGTCGCCATCAGCTGTCACCACCTAAGAGTCGCCAGCTCGTCGTTCGAACTGTGAAGATCAGACCGAGGGCAAGTGCGGCCAGCACGAAACCGAGTTGGGAACCAATGCCGGTGATCAGGTCCGTCCGATCGAACCCACTCGCCGCAGCGGCGGCACTCCCCCACAGCGCCGACACGACTCCGCCGACGATCCACGGCCGCAACCACGTCAGCAGGACCAGTGCTGAGGCCGTCAGCCCGAGACCGGGCAGCAGCCAGGCAAAGGCCAGCGACTGCAGGTTCGGTATGAGCAAGCCGATCGCCATGGTCACCGGTACGGCGAACGCCAACGCGAAACTCGTCCGCAAGAGCGCAAGCCGCAGCTTCGAGTACGGCGTAGGCGCGCTGACCTCACGCAGCGACTTGGTGGCATCGAACGCCGCGACCACCGACAACACCGGGACCAGAGGTGCAAGGACCAGGAACGCCATCTCGTACCGAAGACCGGACAGCCCACTGACGATCGCACAGGCGAGTGCAGCACCGACTGCGGTGATCCACGGCAGCATCACCGCATCTGCAGCACCGAGGACCACGAGCTCGTGGTCAGGAACTCCGAGCCTTCGCAGCCACCGCAGCGGGAACGCCACCTTCGGCGCGCTGACCGATTGCTGGACCGACCGCCAGACAGTCTCCTGGATGTCCGGAACGACATACGAGCCTGCCATCGCGCGGCATTGCGAACAGCTCATCACGTGGGTCTCGACGGACAGCTCGGCGGCCGGATCCAGTGCGCCGGCGGCGTACCCCTCCCACAGCTCGGGCGCCACATGCCACTCCTGAGTGTTCGTCACCATGCCTCCACCGCCAGTAGTTGCTCACGCAACCTGGTCTTCGCGGTCCGCAGCCTGCTCTTGACCGTCCCGTGCGGAATCCCCAACAACTGAGCCGCTTCCCGAGTGGACAGGCCGTCCACCACCGTCACCTGCAGCACCTGACGCAGTTCGGGTGAAAGTCCACGCAGTGCCGCGCCGACCGAGCCGTGCTCGACCGCGACGAGCAGCTCGTCCTCGGCCGAGCGGACGGCCGGGGACAGCGCGGAGATCACCTGCGCCGTGACCGGCGTCGGCAGCGCGCGCTTGCGCAACCTACTGATGAGCTGCCGGATCGCGATCCCCCACAACCACGCACCGACGTCGCCTTCGCCACGAAACGCCTTCGGGTTCTTCCACACCGCTACGAACGTGTCGTGCAGCGCTTCCCGGGCAAGATCCTCGTCCGACGTACGGCGACGCAGCCGCAGCAGCAGCCACGCGGTGTGCCGCTCAACGAGCTCCCGGAGCGCAGGCTCCTCCCCCTCGGCCACCAAGGCCAGGAGTTCGGAGTCGGTCATCGCTTGCACGACACCACTGTCGCGCCTCGGACCCCGCGCGGATCACTCTCGGCGGGAACAGTTTTGTCAGTTGAAGGCGGTGCGGACGGTGACCAGGTCGATGCCTCGGGCTTCGATGGCCTGGCGGATCTCGGGGTCGGTGACGATTTCCTGGTCGGAGAGGCGGTATTCCTCACCCCAGCGGTAGGTGTCGGTGCCGGGGGAAGTCATCGCCGCAAGCTCGGGGTGGGCGGCCGCGCAGTGGGTGACCAGCAGGTGCACGCCGGGGGTCATCGCGGCGATATGGTCCAGCACCCAGGGCTTCTTCTCGGCGGCGTCGCGGTCGCTGAGGGTTTCGATCGAGGCGAAACGCCGCGACTCCGACGGCCCGTAGATGTACGGCTTGCCGGCCGCGGTCGCGATCTCGTCGTACGCATCCGGCGCCGACTCGCCCATGTGGACATCGAGGTAATCGATCTCGAGTCCCTCGGCGGCGAACTTCGCGACCTGAGCGGACAGCTCGCGTATGGCGTCCTCCCGCGTGATCGACGCCTGTGCCTCGGCGACCGTCCGCCGGAACGTACCGTCGTCACCCACCAGCGACGGCCCGTCGGTCAACGGCCGCCAGCGTAGGAAGTCCCACTCGCAGGTCAGGGTCTGATGCACGCCGAGCGGAATCCCGGACGCCCGCGCCAACGCCGCCGCCTCGGTGAACCACGGGCATGCCGCCATCGTGGAGGCCTGCGTCAGGATCCCGTCGGTGAACGCCTGCAGCGTCCCGACGTTCACCGCATGGCACATCCCGAAGTCGTCGCCCTGAACGATCAGACGGATATCTCCAGCCACGCCGACTCCACATCACCCGACGACCCGAGTCAGCACCGTACCTCTACCGTTGGGTCGTGCGTAGCTTGGGTAGGTGGCTGGATCGGGTGCAGCGGCGGCGTCGGGCGGTCGGGCTTCCAGTCGGCGTGGTGCTCAAGTTCTTCGATGACCAGGGCAGCTATCTGGCCGTCATCGTCACGTACTACGCCTTCGTGGCGATCTTCCCGATGCTGCTGATCACGTCGTCCGTCCTCGGCTCGCTGTTGCAGGGCAATCCCCAGCTCGAGCAGGAGGTTCTGGAGTCGGCGTTGCGGGAGTTCCCGATCGTCGGCACCCAGCTCGCGACTCCACAGGGTCTCCAGGGCAGTACGCCGGCCATCATCGTCGGCTCGATCACCGCGGTGTACGGCGTGCTCGGACTCGGCCAGGCACTGCAGAACGCGATCCACGTGATCTGGGGGGTCCCTCGCAACGAGCGACCGGATCCGTTTCGAGGCCGACTGCGGTCCGGTGCGCTGCTGTCGCTGGCGGGCCTGACGGTGATCAGCTTCGCGAGCCTGACCGTTCTCGCGGGCAGTCAGGCCAAGCTCCCCGGCGACGTGGCAACCGGGATGGGCTGGTTCGTCTCCCTCGGCTCGATCGTCATCCTCACCGCGCTGCTGACGATCTGCCTACGACCTGGCACCTCGCCGCGCCCGCCACTGCGCAAGATCGTCCCGGGCGCCCTCTTCACCGCGATCGGCTGGCATCTGCTCGAACGCCTCGGCGGCATCTACGTGAACCACGTCCTCGCCCGTGCGAGCGAGCTCAACAGCGTCTTCGCCTTCACCCTCGGCCTGATCGGCCTCATCTACGCCGCCTCGGTGATCGCGATCTTCGGCGCCGAAGTCAACGCGGTGGCAGCACACCGGCTCTACCCGCGCTCACTGCGCGCCGTCTTCACCGACGCTGCCGAGCTCACCGACGCCGACCGGCGCGCGTACACGATGTACGCCAAGGCCCAGCGCCACAAACCCGGCGAGCGCATCAAGGTCACCTTCGAACCCCCGCCTGCTGCGCCGACCGACACCGACGCCGGCGCCGCCTAGCTCCCGCTCACGCTGTCGGCTCGCCCCGGCTAGTGAAATGATTCACCAATCTATTGCTCGCCCTTGAGGTATGGACACGGTTTCGACTCAGGCTTACGATCACGACTCGTTGAAACATTTCACTTTTGGGCGTGAGGAGTTGGCTGATGGCTGGCAGAGGAAGGTGGGGCGCCGGGATTCTCGCCGTGGCCGCGGCGATCGCTCTCGCCGGGTGCTCGTCCGGGACGGAGTCGTCCGCGAGTGGGCCGGTGACGCTCACCTGGTGGGGCTGGAACGCTTTCAACAGCCCGCAGGCGATCAAGGACTTCGAGGCGGCGAATCCGTCGATCAAGGTGACGTACAAGCAGTACGCGTACAACGACTACGTCACCGCGCTCAGGCCTGGCCTCTCGTCCGGTAAGGGCCCGGACGTGTTCCAGGTCCAGCCCGGCGACCTGACCACGAACTTCGGTCCGCTGGCTGTCCCGGTCGAGGACCGTGTGGCGAAGGACCTGGGCCAGGACTGGGCCGGCAAGTTCAACCCCGAGGGGCTCAGCCAGCTGCAGGTCGACAAGAAGCAGGTCGCGCTCCCGGCGTACATGTCGGCAGCCGGGCTCATCTACTACAACAAGAAGCTGCTCGACCAGTATGGCGTCAGTGTGCCGACCGACTTCGATCAGTGGAAGCAGGCCTGCGCAACGCTGAAGGCCCACAACGTCAAGTGTCTCGCCCACGGCGCCAAGGACGCATGGGTCAACCTCGATGTGTACCTCTCGCTGATCAACAGCATCGCCCCCGGCAAGGTGTACGACGCCATCGGCGGGAAGGCGTCGTGGACAGATCCTGAGTTCGTGCAGGCGATGAAGGCCTGGTCGGAGCTGTTCACCAGCGGCATCATCCCGGCCGGCGCGACCGCGGCCACCGAGTACCCCGATGCCCAAACCACCTTCCTGGAAGACAAAGCGGCGTTCATTGCCCTCGGCACCTGGAACACGCCGGCGACCATGACCAAGACCGGTCAGGTCGACGCGCAGAAGACCGTGACGAGGAAGATCGACGGGCTGTTCCTGTCGGCGCCGTTCCCTGCGCCGATCGCCGGCGGCACGCCGACGAAGCTGTTCGGCGGACCGGACAACGGGTTCGCGGTGTCGGCGAAGTCGTCCCAGCAGGACGCGGCGTTCAAGTTTCTGGAGTTTCTGACCGCCGGTGACGGCCAGAAGATCCAGGCGGCCGGTGGCAACATCCCAGCGATCACCTCGGTGAAGGTCGCGACCACGGATGTGATCAACCCCAGCCAGGTGGCAGACATCGAAGGCCAGCAGCAAGCACTGACCAGCCTGATCGGTGCACGTCAGATCCCGTACAGCGATCTGTCGACGGCTCTCGGCGACGCGCTCTCCGCGGTGGCCGCGGGTACGTCGTCACCGGAGGACGCCCTCAAGAAGGTCCAGTCCGCGTCGCAATCGGTCACCCGATAGGTCATGGCTACCCAGGTGCAGCAGGAGGTCGTGGTTTCGGCGCCACCGGCGGAGTCGTCGGCCAAGGGGCGTCCCGCGCTGTCGGACTACCTGTGGGCGCTGCCGGCGCTCATCCTCGTCGTCGGAGTCATTCACGCGGGCATCGTGGCCAACGCGTTCTACTCGCTCTTCGACTGGTCCGGCGTGGGGACGCCGACCGACTTCATCGGCGGTGCGAACTACTCGAAGCTCTTCCAGGACCCGATCTTCTGGCAGTCGCTGCGCAATACCCTCGTCTTCGCAGTCGCCACCGTGGCGATCCAGCTCGTACTCGGCCTCGGGCTGGCCGTTCTCGTCCGCACCAGAGTGGTACTGCGGGGACTGCTCCGGACGCTCGTCTTCGTGCCCGTCGTACTGGCGCCGGCCGTCGTCGCAACGTCGTTCCGCATCCTGCTCACGCCGGACGGCGGTTTCAGCCAGTTGCTCCAAGGGCTCGGCTTCAGCGGCTTCGACCAGGCCTGGCTGGCCGATCCGAAGACGGCGTTCGGCGCGATCATCCTGATCAACGTCTGGCAGTACACGGGCTACAGCTTCCTCATCTACGACGCGGCCATCGGCCAGATCGATCGCGGGCTCTTCGAGGCGGCCCGCATCGACGGCGCGAGCAGCTGGCAGCTGATCCGGACGGTGGTGGCGCCGATGCTCAGAGGTTCACACATCGTGCTGATCGTGCTCGGCTTCATCAGCGCGCTCAAGATGTTCGACCTCGTCTTCCTCACCACCGGCGGCGGGCCGGGCACGACCACGCAGGTGCTGACCGGCTACATCTACCGGCAGGTGATCGCGCAGTTCCACGCCGGGTACGGCGCGGCCCTGTCGATCGTGCTCGTCCTCCTCGCGCTGGTCTTCTCGATCCTGCAGGTCCGCCTCTCGACCAGCGAAAGCAGGTAGCGATGTTCCAGTTCCAACGCCTGCCGGGCCGGATCTTCAGCCAGATCCTGGTCCTGATCGCGCTGGTGGTGCTCGTCGTTCCGCTGGTGCTGATCGTGACGGAATCGCTCGGCGGTGAAGGACTCAGCAACTACGGGCTGGTGCTGTCGTCGACGCCGTTCCCCCGGTTCTTCGCGAACAGCCTGATCGTCGCGGTCACGACCGTGGTGCTCGTGATGTACCTCGGACTCAGCGCGTCGTACTGCTTCGCCGTGCTGCGGCCACGCGGGTCGGGGATCGGCGCGGTCGTCATCCTGACCGGGCTCGCGCTGCCCGCGATCTCGCTGGTCGTCCCGCTGTACTACGTGATCCAGGCGATCGGACTGCTCGACACGTACTGGTCGGTGATCGTCCCGCTGACGGTGATCTCGATCCCGTTCGGCGTGCTCGTCAGTACCAACTACATTCGCGGGCTGCCGGCCGAGCTGTACGAAGCCGGCCGCCTGGACGGGGCGAACTCGTGGCAGTTCTTCTGGCAGATCCTCGTCCCGGTCTGCCGGCCGATCCTGTCGGTCGTCGCGATCTTCACGTTCCTGGCCGCCTGGAACGAGTACCTGCTGCCGCTGCTGTTCATCCAGTCGACCGACCTGCAGCTGCTGACCCAGGTCCCGACGTACTTCCAGAGCGAGCGACTCGTCGACACCCCGAAGATCTTCGCCGCGAACATCCTGATTTCGCTGCCCGTCGTCGTGGTCTTCATCGTGCTGCAGAAGACCTTCCGTACCGGCATCTCCGCCGGCGCGGTCAAATGATCAAGGAGCCCGCATCGATGGATCGACCGAAGATACTGGCGTACTACTTTCCCGATTGGCATCGGGATCCGCGGAACGCGCAGTGGTTCGGCCACGACTGGGACGAGTGGAGACTGCTCGAGGCGGCGAAGCCACGCTTTGCCGGGCATCGGCAGCCGCGGGTCCCACTCGGCGGGACGTTCGACGAGGCCACCGCAGCGAGCGCGGCAGCTCAGATCGGTTTGGCCAAGCAGTACGGCGTCGACGGCTTCCTGATCGACTACTACTGGTACGACGACGGACCTTATCTGCAGGGTGCACTCGACGACGGTCTGCTGGCCGCGCCGAATCGCGATGACGTCGAATTCGCCTTGATGTGGGCGAACCACCAACTCGTCGACATCTTTCCGCACGACAACCCGGCCGACAATTCCCCCGAACTGCTCAAGAACGGCGCGATCGGTCGGCCTGCTTTCGAGGAAATGGCGACGCATGTCATCGATGCCTATTTCTCCCGGCCGAACTATCTCACCGTGGACGGCCGGCCCTGGTTCTCGATCTACGAGCTCGGCAATCTCATCCGCGGCCTCGGCAGTGTCGAGGCGACGGCCGACGCGCTGCAGTGGTTCGACGAGCAGACCAGGGCGGCGGGATTCGCGGGTCTTCATCTGGACGCGGTGATCTGGGGAGTCGGCGTACTCCCCGCTTCCATCACGCTCGACGATCCCACCCAGTTGGTCAGCAAGCTCGGCTTCTTGTCGGCGACGTCGTACATCTGGGTGCACCACGCCGATCTGGGCGGATTCGACTTCCCGCGGTCCGAGATCGAACCACTGTCCGCGTCCGCGTTCGCCGAGTACGAGCGGTACGCCGCCACCCTCGACGTACCGTTCTATCCGAATGTGACGGTCGGGTGGGACGCATCCCCGCGGACCGATCAGAGTCGCGAATTCGCGCGCGGCTACTACCCCTGGACCACCACCTTCGACCCCGCACCGGCGGACTTCAAGGACGGGCTGCTGCTGGCCCGGTCGTTCCTCGAGCGGCACGGCCAGCCGCATCCGATCATTACGATCAACGCGTGGAACGAGTGGACGGAAGGGTCGGTACTGCTGCCCGATACGCACCACGGCCACGGATTTCTCGAGATGATCCGCGACGTGTTCGGCCGGTCCGAATAAGGGGAGCCAAGTGGCGAAGAGTGTCACCATCAAGGACGTCGCCGCCCTGGCCGGGGTGTCGATCGGGACGGTGTCGAACTACATCAACGGCACCAAGACGGTCGCGGCCGAGACGCGAGCGCGGATCGACCGCGCGATCGAGGAGACGCGGTTCGTCCCCAATCGGGCCGTCCGGACGTTGCGTGGCAATCGCACGCACACCCTCGGGCTCTTGGTCCCCGATGCCGCAAACCCTTATTTCACTGAGATTGCCCGCGGTGTCGAGGACGTGGCCCGCAGCCGAGGTTTCGTCCTGGTGTACTGCGACACCGCCGGCGATCCGGTTCGGCAGGGCGTCTATGTCCGCAACCTGGCTGAGATGCGGGCCGGTGGCCTCATCATCGCCTCGGCAACCGCGGAGCCGCCGGACCTCGGGGACCTCCGGTCGGTAGGGACTCCGGTCGTCGTTCTGGGTCACGAAGGGATGGCGCTGACCTCGTCGGCCGTCATCGTCAATCAGCACGACGGCGGGTTCCTGGCGATGAAGCACCTGCTCGATCTGGGACACCGGCACGTCCTCTTCGCCGGCGGTCCGGGCGGCGACCTCGTGCTGAAGGCACGATACGAAGGCGCACTTCTCGCGATCGAGGCGGCTGGTCTGGATCCCAGCCTGCTCCAGCGCGCCGACGCGGCGGGCCGTACCGTGCGCGAGCGAAGTGAGCTGGCCGACCTGATCACGGCGATGCGACCGCGCCCGACCGCGGTGCTCTGCGGCAACGACATGATCGCGATCGCGATCGTCAACAAGCTCATCCGGGACGGCTGGAGCGTCCCCGGCGACATCGCGGTGGTCGGGTACGACGACATCGGCGAGGCCCAGCTCGCCGTCGTCCCCCTGACCACGGTGCGCCAGCCCGCCCACGACATCGGCGAGTCCGCGGCCCGCCTGCTCTTCGAGACCGCCGACGACCCGTCCCGGCCACAGCGCCAGATCACCTTCACCCCGGAGCTCATCGTGCGGGGATCGACGATTCACCAAGGGAGGCGAAAGACATGACGATCAAGAGATCGCGGCTGCTGAAAGTGGCGTCCGCCCTCGTCGCAGCGATTGCTCTGACCAGCATGACCGTGCAGCCAGGAGGCGCCGCCGGTGTGACCACGTGGAGTGGCGCCACACCGCCACTACCGACCCCGTGGACCGCCCAGGTTTCCCCGACCAACGCACTGCCCGACTACCCGAGACCCCAGTTGGCGCGGCCGACGGCCGCGGCGCCCACCTGGACGAACCTCAACGGGCTCTGGCAATTCTCCTCGTGGGACGGCTTCTCCCCCATCACCTTCGGACAGAGCCTGAGTGGGAAGGTGCTGGTGCCGTATCCGATCGAGTCCGTGCTCTCCGGCGTACAGAAGCACTACGACTACATGCTGTACCGGCGGACGGTCGTCGTACCGACGGCGTACACCAAGAACAACCAGCATGTCCGGTTGAACTTCGGCGCGGTCACCTACGACGCCACCGTCTACGTCAACGGTCAGCAAGTCGCCCGGCACCTCGGCGGGTACGACGCCTTCAGCGCGGACATCACCAGCGCCCTGACGGCGAGCGGACCGCAGGAGATCATCGTGGCGGTGCACTCCCCCGTAGACAGTGCGCATATCCCGGTTGGCAAGCAGCGACTCGATCCCGGCCCGCTCGGCGGGGTGTGGTTCACGGCATCGTCCGGCATCTGGCAGACCGTCTGGCTGGAGCCCGTGCAGTCCACGAGCATCGCCGGCTTCACCGCAACGCCGGATGTCGACACCGGTTCGTTTACGGTCACTGCGACGTACAACGGCGATGTCACCGGCGCGAGGCTTTCGGTCGACGTCTTCGACGGTGCGAAGAAGGTTGCCTCCGGCAATGGCTCGGCCACCGGCCCGCTGCGGATCGTCGTCCCCAAGCCCCACCTGTGGACTCCGGACGATCCGCATTTGTACACGTTCAAGGCGCGGGTGAAGTCCGATGTGGTGGAGAGTTACGCCGGCCTGCGCGAGGTCGCGGTCGAGAACGTCAACGGCAAGCAGCGGGTGACGCTCAACCACAAGCCGACGTTCCTGCTCGGCACCCTCGACCAGGGATTCTGGCCCGACGGCATCTACACGGCGCCGACGGACGAGGCGCTCGAGTTCGATCTGCAGAAGACGAAGGACCTCGGCTTCAACACCATTCGTAAGCACATCAAGATCGAGCCAGCCCGCTGGTACTACTGGGCGGACAAGCTCGGTCTGATGGTCTGGCAGGACATTCCGGCGATGACGCCGGAGAGCAGTGGCAGCCTGACCGCCGGCGAGAAGGCGAACTTCCGTGCCGAGGCGGGCAGGATGGTCGATCAGCTCCGCAACGTCACCTCGATCATCGGCTGGATCCCGTTCAACGAGGGTTGGGGGCAGTGGTCGGTGCAGGCCGCGGCCGACGTCGGCACGCAGCTGAAGACCCAGGACCCGACCCGGTTGATGGATGAGCGAAGTGGGACCAATTGCTGTTACACACCAGGTGATCCGGGCGGTGGGGACGTGATCGATTGGCACGTCTATCCGGGTCCGGCCCTGCCTGCGCCCGATGCTCAACGGGCATCGATGGACGGCGAGCACGGCGGCTACAACTACTCGGTCGCGGGCCATTTGTGGCCGGGCGCGCCCACGGACCTGCCGAACTCCGTGACCAGCAACGCCGCGCTGACCGATGCGTACGTCGCCAATACCGCAGTCCTTCGCGATCAAGGCGCGCCGTACGGACTCTCGGGGTCGGTCTATACAGAGATCACTGACATCGAGGGAGAACAGCCGGGCCTGCTCACGTACGACCGCGCCTACCTGAAGGTGGACGAACAGCGAGTGCGGACGGTCAATCAGGAGGTGATCGCCGCCGCCACGAAGGCGCCGCCGACCCCTCCGGCGGGAACGCCCGGTCTGACGGGCGTGCACGCGTGGGCCTTCGACGAAGGCACCGGTACGTCGGCCGCGGACTCGGTCGGGACGGATCCGCTGACCTTGACCGGCGGAGCCCAGTGGACCAGTGGCCTGACCGGTGGCGCGGTCCAGTTCGGCGGCAACGGCTCTGCGGCCACGACCGGTCCGGTGCTGACGACGGATGCGAACAACAACTACAGCGTCTCGGCCTGGGTTCGGTTCAACCAGGTGGGCGGCGGCTTCCAGACTGTCGTCGGCGAGGACGGCGCGCAGAACAGCACCTTCTTCCTGCAATGGTCTGCTGCCGACCAGCGTCTTGCGTTTGCGGCTCTGGGGACGCGCGCGGTCGCCAAGGACGTCGTCGTACAGCCGGGACGTTGGTACCACCTGGTCGGCGTACGGGACATCACTGCCTCGACGCTGACCATCTATGTGGACGGGCAGAAGGCTGGATCGACGTCGGTGCTGGGGTTCGGTGACAAGGCGACGGGTCCGCTGACGGTCGGCCGGGGCCGCTTCGGCGGTGGACCGGTCGACTTCCTCAACGGCAGCGTCGACGGCGTCCGCGTCTTCGACCGCGCGCTCTCGGCGGCGGAGGTAACAGCTCTCTTCGCCCAGAACGCCTCGTAGCGGAACTGTCGGGGCCTTCCGACCCAGGGCAGCCACTGCCCGATCGGGCCGGAAGGCTGCCCGCGGGAGCGCGCTCGGCGCCCTGTCGCCGGCTGCGTCGACGTTCGATCTTGGGCTTATGGACCCGTCGAAGGAGACCGAGCCACGCGAGCAGGTCCGGCGTACTCCGACGGGTCCGCGCGCCGACGCCGACGGCGGCACCGATCACCCGCTGCTCGACTTGCAGGCGCAGGCCGGCAACCAGGCGGTCAGCGGCGCCGCTCAGGCCAGGTCCGCCATCGAACTGGATGCCGAACTCGAGAAGGCCGTGGGTGCGAGCCCGCCCCAGTGGGCCGAGGCGACGCGGGTTCTGAACGGGTTCAGCGACGCCGACATCTCGGGTCGGGTGAAGGCGATGGCACCGGACCGGCAGCGTTCGCTGCTCACCGCGGTCGAGCCGTGGAACCACCGGGTCCGGGCCGCCCTGCTCGACGGCGCCTACGAACGGGCGAAGGCGGGTGACGATTGGGACGAAGCGGCGGTCCACCTGAACGGATTCAACGCGCCCGGCATCGACGAACGAGTAGGCGCGTTGCGACCGGAGCAGGTCTGGGAGCTCTACAACTCGGTCCTCACCGCGCTCTCCGGCGTGAGCCGGCAGCGGCTGATCGACGCGATCGTCCGCGTGCAGGCGCCGGTCGTGTCGGCCGCGCCGGGAACCGACGCGATCCGGGTCGCCGCGACGATGCAGGCACAGGGTGTGCCCGCTGCCACGGCCGCCTCGGTCGTACTCGGCGGGATCGGGCTGCCCGGCGTGCAGAGTGTGAAGCCGGCCGCGGACAAGGGCGCCGGGGTGGAGGACGCCATCAAGATCCTCGGCGCCGCCATGTCGGCCGGGGTGGCGGCGGTGCTCACCGAACCCAAGATGCTTGCCGAGGGCAAGCTTGCACACACGATCATCGGCGGCCTCTACGCGAGCATGAACATGCCGACACTCGCGGACCCGACGATCATCAAGATCGTCCAGTACGCCGCCGAGGTGATGGACATCGGCGCGGGCAAGCTCGACAAGCTGTACAAGCGGCTGCCACAGAAGATCATCGCGGACCTCAAGATGCGGCCGGACATCCTCGACATCGGCAAGCTGCAGGTCTACGAGATCAAGTCGATGGAGTCCGCCGACAAAGCCGTACCCGAGATGAACGGGTATCTCGAACTGCTGGCGAGCATCGACATCCCCGGCTTCGGCATGTTCCGGGCAGGAGTGGCGGCGAATCCTGGCGCAGAGGGCGTGGCGCCGTGGCCCGACGGCGGCCGCCTCATCTGGTGCTGCCCCTGGCCAGGAGCGATCGTCTATCGCGTTGCCGGCAAACTGGAGCACAACGACAGCCCCGAGCGGCTCCGCGCCGATGTCCGCGGGGACCTCGGCCTGGGTGTCGAGTCGATGGTCGCGCTGGGTCTGCTCGGCCCGGCCATCGCGGCTCTCCTCCCAGAGGCCGCCTCCGCGACAGCCCCGGCGGCCGCCGCGGCCCTGGCCCGAGCGGCAATCAGCTACGAAACCCTCATCCCCCTCCTCACCCAGGCGGCGCTGAGTGTAGGTCAGAAGGTCCCGGCGTTGCCGTAGCGAAGACTGTCGGGGGCTTCGTTTACGGTGAGATTCAGGTGTGGACCACTGTGGGCGGAGGAAGCATGAGCGCTGAGACTCTCGTTGTCCGGCCGTTGGTTTCGGAGACCTGGCCGGCGTTCGCCGAGCTGGTCGAGGCGAACAACGGGGTGTGGGGTGGCTGCTGGTGCGTGGGCTTCCATATCAAGCTGAAAGGCCGGACACCGGCCGAGAACCGGGCCGAGAAGGAAGAGCGGGTTCGGGACGGGCGGACGCACGCCGCGCTGGTGTTCGACGGTGACGCATGCTTGGGCTGGTGTCAGTTCGGTTCGCCTGCGGAGTTGCCGGAGATCAAGAGCAAACGCCTGTACGACAAGGGCCTCGAGTCCTTGCCGGATTGGCGGATCACCTGCTTCTTCACCGGCAAAGGCCTGCGCGGCCGCGGCGTCGCGAACGCAGCACTGGGTGGGGCACTCGACCAGATCGCCCGCAGCGGCGGAGGCGTGGTCGAGGGGTATCCCGAGGAGACCGACGATCGCAAGCTGTCGGGATCGTTCCTGCACACCGGCCCGATGGCGGCCTTCGAAAGTCACGGCTTCACGCGCACCCGGCCGATCTCACCCCATCGCTGGGTCGTCACCCGCACGGTGAAACCGGCCTAGCCAACGGCGCCGGCGCTCCGGGGTTCAGACCACCGGCAAGCTGGCCGTCTGCAGAATGCGAGTAGGTCGCTGGTGCCGCTGAGGCTACGGGGTGATCGAAGCGGTGGGGGTTGGGGTGTTGGGCGGCGGGGTGGTTGAGGCTGTGGGGGTGGGCGTGGGGGTCGGGGTGGGCGTGGGAGTGGGCCTCGGGGTCGGGGTTGGAGTTGGCGTGGTGGAGGGCTTGGTTGTGGTCGGGGTGGTGGTCGGCGTCGTGCTGGGTGTGGTTGTCGGCCGGGTGGCGCTCGGGGTCGTGGTCGGGGTGGTGGGGGCCGACTGACTCTGCGCAGGCTGGGTCGGCTGCGTCGTCGGGATCGAGCCGGACGGATTCGTCGTCGGGCTGGTAGTCACCCCCGGCTGGGGGCCGACGTCATTCGTCGGGGACTTCGACCGGTTCGCGTTCAGCAGGACGCCGGCCATGACCGCGCCGACCACGACCAGCAGGACGATCGCGCCGATCAGGAGGCGCTGAGTCTGCGCCTGATCCGGCGCCTTCCGCACGGGAATCGGAGCGGTCGGTCCGCCGGAGGAATCACCGATGGCGGGCGCAATGATCGCGGGCACCGTGGGTCCGGTGAACTGCTGGGTACGCAGCGCGCCGTTGGCGATCTCGTCCGCGGTCGGACGATCGGCGGGATCCTTCGCGAGCATCTGCAGCAGGACCTGCTCGAACGGCCCACCCAGCTCGGGGTTGGTCAGGCTCGGACGCGTCGGGGTGGTGTCGACGTGCTGATACAAGATCGCGGCGGGATGCTCACCCGTGAACGGCGGCTCGCCGGTGACCAACTGGTACAGCACACACCCCAGCGCGTAGACATCGTCGGCCTTCCCGGCCGCTCCACCCCGGGCGCGCTCCGGCGAGAGGTAGTGCGCACTGCCGATGATCTGGCCGGTCGCCGTGAGCGTGGACGCCCCGTCGCCGGGAAGGTGAGCGATCCCGAAGTCGGCGACCTTGACGGTCCCGTTCTCCGTGATCAGGAGGTTGCTCGGCTTCACGTCGCGGTGAACGACGTCCTCGCGGTGCGCGGCGGCCAGACCGGCGGCGCTCTGCTCGACGAGATCGATCGCGCGATCCTTCGGCAGCGGCCCGTTCTCGGCGAGCTCGGCGGCGACCGAGCCGCCCTCGACGAGCTCCATCACGAGGAAGAAACTCTCCTCGTGGTTGCCGAAGTCGTACACGGCTACCACGTGCGGATCGTTCAGCCGCGCGGCCGCCCGCGCCTCCCGATGAAAGCGCTCTGCCGCCCGCGCGTCGTTGTCCGACGTCAACAGCAGCTTGACCGCGACCTCGCGCCCAAGCTGTTCGTCCGTCGCCCGAAAGACCTCACCCATGCCGCCCCGGCCGAGTGAGGAACCCAATCTGTACCGCTTCGCTACGAGCACCGTCATCCTTTACCCACGGTCGCCGAGCGCGAACCAGGTGAAACCGGTCCCGGCCCTGCATCGCCGTACGGCTGAGCAGTTGATGCCGACGGCAACTAATAACCCTTCGGGCAGATTGGTCGAGCCAATGAATGGACCTGAAGGGCCAAGGATACCGTCACCGGTTCAATAGCCTCGAATCATGGCGGATCGGGACGTCGACGCGGCAGAGCGGGAACCACGGACCGGCAAGCCTGCCGCGATCCGCGACGCCGGATCCGACTACGGGGTGCCCGGACAGGTAGTGGACCTCGGTTCCAAGGCCGGGAACGACGCGATCGAACGCTCCGGCTACTCGGCACACCCCGCCGGAATCACGCCTGGAACCGAGGTCCGCGGAACACCGCGGGAGCGAGCCGCGCAGATCGCGGAATCCGACGACACAGCCCTTATCAACCAGCTGGACGAGGCGACCATCGCGGCGGCAAATCAGGAGCAGCGGCTCCGGATGATCCGAGCGTTGAACGACCACGGCGGCCTGCTCGAACGGTTCATGCTGGTGCCACTGTGGGACTCGTTCGGCGCGAGCCTGCGGGAGGTCGCGGAAGGGCATCCGGGGGACTGGCAGACGTCGTTCCAGGTCGCGCCCGGGGCAATGCGGCAGGGTCGCAACGTGAGCGGCGTACGGCACGTGTTCTATCAGGACGTCGAGGACCTGGCGCGGCGATACCTCGATCTGAACGAGCAGTTCTGCCGGCACGAGTTCGAACACCTCGGGCTCAGCCCGGACGGTGACGTGACCACCGGCCCGCCGACCGCCGAGCAGGACCGCGAACGGCAGGATCTGCGCAACAACGCGACGCAGCTGGCCGCGGATCAGGAAGCGTTGGCGGCGCTGCGGCGGATTCCGGTCGGCTACGAGATGGTTCCCACGTCGATCGACGGGGACATGCCGGTCCGCGGTGCCCAGGTGACCTTCGATCCGGCGGCGCCGCCGATGACCGGCGCGGACGCGGGCGACGCCGGGACGCGTCCTTGGGCAGAGGTGAAGAAGCAGTACGACCGGATGTCGCTGCTGATCCGGGTCCGGACGATGGCCAACCCGGCGCTGTTCCCGATGGTGGCCGGCCATCCCGAGGATCCGGCCGCGGCGAAGACGGTGTCGACCGGCTCGGACGCCGACGCACTGCGCACCGCCGGCGACGGTCTCAAGGGCGTGCTCGCGAACATCGCCAAGACCCGCCCGCTCCTTGGGACGCTCGCCCCGGACCTGGAACCGCTCCAGGCGCAGCTGATCGCGGGCTCCCAGGTCGTCACCCCGGACCGGAACTGGAATTCGTCCGGCTTCTACTCCGCCATCGCCGGCGACCTCGCCGCACAGCACCGGCCCGGCGTCTGGTGGGCCGAGTTGGCCAAGTCGATCGGGATCGCCACGGCCGAGGCCGCTGCGTACGTCGTCGCCGGCCTGGCCACCGGTGGTACGGCGATCGCCCTCGGCCTCGGCGGGAAGGCCGCGGTCGATCTGGCGCTCGCCAAAGGCAAGGCGGACGTGATGCGGGCGGCGTACGGCGCGACCACGTCCGAGGAGACCGCGCTGCTCACCGACGGCCAGGTCAACCAGGCCGAGGCGGCCGTCATCGAGACCGCCGTGTTCGGGCTGCTCGACGTGCTCGCCGCGGGATCCGGCGTACGAAGTGCTCTGCGCGGGATCATGCAGTTCGAGCAGGTCGCCACCGAACGGGCCGCGAAGGCGGCGGCTGCGGCCGAGCGCCTCATTGCCAAGCAAACAGTCAAGGACGCCGCCCAAGATGCGGCTCAAGATGCAGCGAAGGCGGCAGCGGCCGCTGAGCTTCCGACTGTGAAGGCCGACGCGGATGCGGCGGCCAAGGCGGCCAGCGACGCCGAGGTCGCGGCGAAGACCGCGCCACCCGAGGAGTCGGCGCGCGCCCACGCCGCGGCGGTCAAGGTCCGCGCGGACGCGGACCGCGCCCAGGAGGCAGTCGACAAGGTCGCGGCGATCGCGGAAGGTCGGTACGGCACCGTCTCCAGCACACCGCTCGTCGACCCGACCGGCTTGGCCAGTCAAGCCTCGCTCGACGCGACCGTGGCCGCGGCCCGCCGGGAGTTCTCGCTGACCTGGACCAGTCTGACGGTCGCGCAGAAGCGGCAGCGTCTGCTCGACCTCTTCAACGACCGGTTGAAGAGGGACGGCCTGCCGCCGTTGAAGGGGCTCAAGTTCAAGTCGGGCGCCGACGGCCTGTTCGATGCCAAGACCTGGGAGGTCCATATCGGCATCCAGTTGATGGCACCCGACCAGTCGATGGAGGGCGTCGTCTCGCTGATGTATCACGAGGCCGCGCACGCCCAGGATTACTTCCGGATGGCGCAGCTCGAGCTGGGCCGGGGCAAGTTTCCGCCCCAGATCAGGGCGGAACTCGGCATCGAGGCGGACGCCGTCGCGGCGGCCATGGCCGAGGGTCCGATGACCCCGGGCCATCCGTACTACGACAGCACGGAAGAGATCTTCAGCAGTGTGTACGGCGCCAAACGGCAACTGCGCATCAACACGCTGGACCTCTGGCACATCGCCGAGGACGAGCTCAAGAAGGCCGTACAGAGGCTGGACACGGTCTGGGACAAGGCGACCGGCATGCCCCGACCGGGTGTTTCGCCGTCCGAGTACGAGCTGGTCGTCAAGATCTGGAAGAGCAGTGTGACGGAGCGCGACGTGGCCGAGGCCAACTATCGGAAGTTGGCCGAGGAGGTCCGCGCGTACGGCGTGCAGGAGGCGCTGCTGCGGACGTTCGACTCGAGCTTCGAGGTCGCCGACACCCTCAAGATGATCATCGCCACCTCGGGAAAGACCGGTCTCTCCGCGACCACTCTCGCCGGCCTCTACGAACTCCAACGCCGCCTGAACCAAGACCCCAAGGGCTCCTGACCCACCAACTTTTTCACCGTCATCGTCGTCAAATCCCTGTGTCGAGGGTCACAGGGCCTTCGGCTGAGGGGAGGACGATCCAGATGCTTCGTAAGACCACAACTCTGGCTTCGGCCGGGGTACTCGCACTGACGCTCGGCCTGGGGGCAGGCGCACCCGCGCTGGCCACCACGTCGGCTGCCACGGCCGCAACCTGTTCGCTTCGGCTGGGCTCGGTGACCTCCACCGGCGCACACACCAGCCGCACTATCACCGCATCCATACCGATCACTGTCAGCGCCGTACGCACCACGCCCGGGGCGTTCGCGGCCGGCCAAGTCCAGCACACCAGCACCTTCGTCACCTCGACGTCGGTGGGTGGCGAGGGCCGAACCGGCCTCACTGTGCTCGGCGGCGCCTTGTACGCCAGCTCGTACATCGCGGACGCGCAGGGCCGGATCAACCCGCAGTACCCGCACCGGAACAGCCGCATCGGCGGCGGTTGGGGCGAATTCCGGTGGATGGAGCAGTCGGTCTACCGGCCCTCCGACGCAGGCAAGCCGAGCCGTACGACGCTGTACGGCCAGCGCACCGACGGCACCACGTTCCGCTGGATCGCCGATGGCACCGGGTGGCGCATGACGTCGGGTGTCGGCGGACTCACCACGGTGAAGTCGGTGGCAGTGATCGGCCGTACGTACACCAACGACACGTTCATCGCGAACACCCGGGCGGGCAAGCTGATCGCGCTTCAGTGGCCCAGCACGTACCAGGTCGGACCGACCGCCACCACGCTGCGCGACTCCACCTGGCAGGTGTACGAGCAGCTCATCGCGACGAGCTGTGGACCATCCGGAACGCTGCTGCTCGGCATCGACCGCGACACCCAGACCGGCTACATGTACGCCCTCGGGCACACCGCCGGGACGAAGACGGTCATCAAGAAGGTCGGCAAGGTTCCGATGACCTTCTCCGACCCGCAGTACTTCCGCTGGGCGCCCAAGTACGACACCCTCAACGGCGGCTGACCCAGCCCTACCTCCGGGCGGGCCCCCCCCCCCCCCGGGCCGCCCCCCGCGGGGGCTCATGTTTTTTAACGGCGGGGTGGGGGGGGGGTGTGGGGGGCAGTTTGGTGTTTTTGTGTGTGGTATAA
>NZ_JBSGUS010000029.1:0-70625 GCF_053608045.1 Kribbella sp. NPDC055071 | reverse complement strand
GTCAACCCGCACCCGGGCGACGGTGGATAACTGGGTCATCCGGCCAGCGAGCCCATCATCTACATCCCATCGGATGCATCTCCATGTGGATAACTGCGGGAAGGTGCAGGATCCTCGGTCAATGAGGCGGTTGCCGTGGCGCTCGTCGAAATGCGGGGGGACAGAGTGAGATCGCGTGTGTCGGTGGTCGGACTCAGCCTCGGAGAGCCGCGACGCTTCCAATCAGACCGATGTGTTCGAGGGAGTTGAGGACGTCCCCGACGGTGCCGGGCGGATTCCTTCGGGCGTCGGCCATGCGCTGGACCTGGGCGTAGACCGCCTGCTGATCAAGGTCGATCAGGTCGAGGATGAAGTCATCTGCGCCCTGAGCCTCGAGGTTCCAGGATGCCAACTTCTCAGGTGGAAAGTCCTTTGTGTTCTCGGTGACGATCATTTGCGCATTGGCCTTGATCGCGGCGGCGAGTACGTGCCGGTTCTTCTTGAGGTGACGGAACGTCTCATCGAGTATTTGGTCGGTCCACCTGGCTCGGACCAAACCGGCTTGCGCCACCCGGATGAGTAGGTCGCGCAGGCTGTTCGGGTAGAGAACGTTGGCGTCGTAGATGACGATGAACGGCACGTCAGTACAGACCCATGTCCTGGTTGAGTTCCGTCAGTTCGTCGGCGACTTCGCGGCGCTCGTGGTCGCCGTTGCGCTTGTAGTCCATCAGGGAGGCCGCACGCACGCGGCGATGCTTCCCGACCTTTCGGTACTCGATCTCACCCGCGTCCAGCAGACCGATGAGGTAAGGCCTGGAGACATTCAGCAGATCGGCCGCCTGCTGAGTCGTGAGCTCGGCGTGGGCCGGGACGACTGACACTCCTTGGCCGGCTGCCATGTGCGCAAGGATCCGCGCCAGGAGCTCCACGGCACCTCGCGGCAGAGACAGCGTGTCGTCTGGATCCCCGCCGACCGCTACGCGGATGTCGCGCTCTTCTGTATGGGTCGACAGGTAACGCTTGACCCGGCGCACCGCAACGTCGGCGGCCTTGATCTCAGTGGCATCCGGGCGTGTGGGGGCAAGATCTGCGGCACTCACTGCCACTCCTCCTTGGATCGCCGACGCTCATCAGCCGGCGACAATTGAAGTATCCGCAGTAAACGAAGCAAACGCAACACAGTAGCTGGTTGCCGCCGCACAGATCGCCGCTGTGACTCCCGACCTCGGTCCCGTATGTCACGCATGCCCCACGGTGTTGTTCTGCGTGGCCCACAGGAGTGGTCGCGCCAATCACATGTACGCGGCGTCGCGTGAGGCGCACCCGCCGAAGGCGGCAAAAGGCAGCCACCGCGCGGCGGTGTCCTTTGCGCGGTGTTCTTCTGTGCGCGCCTTTAGTCGAGGAGGGCGGTTGAGGTTAGGACTGTGGTGCCTAGGGTGATGGCTTCTTCGGAGGGGTCGAAGGTGGGGGTGTGGAGGTCGCCGGTGGTGTCGAGGGTGGGTGGGCGGACGCCTAGGCGGGCCATGGCGCCGGCGGTGTGTTCTAGGTACCAGGCGAAGTCCTCGCCGCCGAGGCTCTGGTCGGTGGGGGCGATCGCGCTGGATCCCAGCGTCTGCTGAACGGCGTTGTGCAGTACGTCGATCGCCGTAGCGTCGTTCATCACCGGTGGGACGCCGTGGGTGACCTCGGTGTCGACCTCGACGCCGTACGGCGCGACGAGCTGGGCGGCCAAGGTGGGGATCAGATCGGCGGCGAGGCGCCACGCGTTGGCGTCGAGGCACCGCAGGGTGCCCTCCGCCTCGCCGCGGGCCGGGATCGCGTTGGCGGCCGAGCCCGACGTGATGCGGCCCCAGACGAGTGACATGCCGGCCCGCGGGTCGACGCGACGGGACAGCGCGGCGGGAAGCTCGGTGACCAACGTGGCGAGTGCGTAGACGAGGTCGGCGGTCAGGTGTGGCCGCGAGGTGTGACCACCCGGACCGGTCAGCCGGACCAGGATCCGGTCGGCGGCCGCGGTCAGGGCGCCGACGCGCAGGCCGATCTGGCCGACTTGCAGGCGCGGATCACAGTGCAGCCCATAAATACGGCGGACTCCGTCGAGTCCGCCGGCCGCGATGACACCGAGCGCGCCGCCCGGCATCACTTCTTCGGCCGGCTGGAAGATCAGCCGCACCCGCCGATCCAACTGCCCGTCACGCGCCATCCCCGCCAGCGTGAGCCCCGCACCCAGCAAGGCAGCCGTGTGTACGTCGTGACCACACGCGTGCGCGACTCCGTCGATAGTCGAACGCCACGGCGCCTCGACCGCATCCGGCACCGGCAGCGCGTCGATGTCGGCCCGCAGCGCCACGCACGTGTCGCCGGATCCGATGTCACAGATCAGCCCGGTCCCGGTCGGCAGCACCCGTGGCGAGAGTCCGGCCTCGACCAGTCGACGCTCGACGAGCTCCGTCGTACGGACCTCGTGCCAGCCGAGCTCCGGGTGCGCGTGCAGCTCACGCCGTACGTCGAGCATCTCTTCACGGACGGCCTCGACCCGCGCCAACACGTCGGCGACCAGCAACTGACGACTCATCCTGCAGATTGTGCCATTCCCACCGTCACCTCCCTTCTGGCGCGTTTCGCCGAGAAATATCACTGCGAGTAGTCGGCACTCTCCGTGACGGTGATGGGTCCGCAGAAGTTGCCGCATTGTGACGAAAGGGCCGGTCACTTTCCGGTATCGAGGCTCTCTTGACGTTCAAAGATCGGCGGACCGCGCCCTATAGTCTGCGGATGCGGCACACGGGGCCCAGAGCTGCCAAGGGTGTGCCCACAACAGCAGAACAGTTTGGTCGAACGAACGGGAGACGTCCGTGAAGAAGTACGTGCGGGGTACGGCGATCGTGGGCGTACTGACGCTCGCCGTCGCCGCGTGTGGCAGCAAGCCGACGGAGGACACCGCCGGCAGCGCCAACAAGGACTTCAAGGCGTGCATGGTCTCCGACTCCGGCGGATTCGACGACAAGTCGTTCAACCAGACGTCGTACAAGGGCCTGCAGGACGCGGTGAAGGCCAAGGGCCTGACCGAGGTGAAGGCCGAGTCGAAGTCCGACAACGACTACCCGACGAACATGACCGCGATGGTCAATGCCAAGTGCAACGTGATCGTGGCGGTCGGGTTCAAGCTCGAGGACGCCACCGACAAGGCCGCCGCGGCCAACGCGGGCATCAAGTTCGCGATCGTGGACTCGGCACCGACCAAGCCGATCGCCAACGTCAAGCCGCTGCTGTTCAACACGGCGCAGGCCGCGTTCCAGGCCGGGTACCTGGCCGCCGGGATGACCAAGTCCGGCAAGGTCGGCACCTTCGGTGGCGTGAAGATCCCGCCGGTGACCATCTACATGGACGGTTTCGCCGAGGGCGTGCGGTACTACAACAAGCAGAAGAGCAAGAACGTCCAGGTCCTGGGCTGGGACGACGCGAAGCAGGACGGTCTGTTCACCGGTGACTTCGAGGACAAGGCGAAGGGCCAGAACACCGGCCAGAACCTGATCACCCAGGGCGCCGACATCATCTTCCCGGTGGCCGGTCCGTCCGGTCTGGGCGGTCTGCAGGCGGCGAAGGCCACCAACGGCAAGGTCAACGCGATCTGGGTCGACACCGACGGCTGCGTCAGTGCCGCGGAGTACTGCTCGGAGCTGATCACCAGCGTCAACAAGGGCATGGACGTCGCGGTTCAGTCCGCGGTCGAGTCGGTCGTCGACAACAAGTTCGACAACAAGACCTTCGTCGGCACGCTGGACAACGGCGGCACCGGCTTGGCGCCGTTCCACGAGTGGGACAGCAAGATCCCGGCGGACCTGAAGTCCGAGCTGGACCAGATCAAGGCCGACATCATCAGCGGCAAGATCACCATCGCGTCGAAGGCGCAGCCTGCGACGTCCTGATCGATCGCGTAGTACGGTGCGAGCCAGGAAGGCAGACCAGTCGGTCGGGCCTTCCTGGCTCTCCGTCTGAGAGGGAAGGCTGCCCGCATGCATCTCGAGCTGTCCGGCCTGACCAAGAGCTTCGGCTCACTGGTCGCCAACGACCACATCGACCTGGTCATCGAGCCGGGGGAGATCCATTGCCTGCTCGGTGAGAACGGCGCCGGCAAGTCCACGCTGATGAACATGCTCTACGGGCTGCTGCAGCCCGACTCGGGCGAGATCGTCATCGACGGCGAGAAGGTCGCGATCACGTCGCCGAGCGACGCGATCAAGCACGGCATCGGCATGGTGCACCAGCACTTCATGCTCGTGCCCGTCTTCACCGTTGCCGAGAACATCATGCTCGGCCGGGAGAACACCCACCCCGGCGGCATCCTGGACCGGAAGAAGGCGCACGCCCTCGTCACCGAGCTCTCCGAGCGGTACGGGTTCGAGGTCGACCCGGAGGCCCTGGTCGAGGACATCCCGGTCGGCGTGCAGCAGCGGGTGGAGATCATCAAGGCGTTGGTGAACGAGGCCAGCGTGCTGATCCTGGACGAGCCGACCGCGGTGCTCACCCCGGCCGAGATCGACGAGCTGATCACGGTGATGCGCCAGCTCAAGGAGAACGGTACGTCGATCGTCTTCATCACCCACAAGCTCAAAGAGGTCAAGGCGATCGCGGACAAGATCACCGTGATCCGCCGCGGCAAGGTGGTCGGCCAGGCCGAGCCGTCGGAGACCGAGGAGCAGCTCGCGGAGCTGATGGTCGGTCGTGCGGTCGATCTGGTGGTCGACAAGGAGCCGGCCCAGCCGAAGGACACCGTCCTGCGGGTCGAGGGCCTGACGGTGATCGACGAGCGTGGTTTCACCGCCGTCGACGACGTCGACCTCGAGGTCCGCAGCGGCGAGATCCTCGCGGTGGCAGGTGTCCAGGGCAACGGTCAGACCGAGCTGGCCGAGGCGCTGCTCGGCCTGATCCCGATCGCGGCCGGCAAGATCTCGCTGGGTACCGAGGACCTGACCGGCAAGTCGACGCGGCACCGGCTGGAAGAGGGCATCGGGTACATCCCGGAGGACCGCGGTCACGACGGTTTCGTCGGCTCGTTCACGGTCGCCGAGAACCTGGTCCTCGACCTGTTCCGCGACGCGCCGTTCGGGGCCGGGCTGTCGTTGCACACCGACCAGATCGAGAAGAACGCACGGGCGCGGGTGGACGAGTTCGACATCCGCACGCAGGGCGTCGACCTGCCGGTCTCGTCGCTGTCCGGCGGGAACCAGCAGAAGGTCGTGCTGGCCCGCGAGCTGTCCCGGCCGCTGAAGCTGCTGGTCGCGTCGCAGCCGACCCGAGGGGTCGACGTGGGCTCGATCGAGTTCCTGCACACCCGGATCGTGCGCGAACGCGATCACGGTACGGCGGTCCTGATCGTGTCCACCGAGCTGGACGAGATCGCGGCGCTGGCCGACCGGGTCGCGGTGATGTACCGCGGCAAGGTGGTCGGCGTCGTACCGGCCGACACGCCCCGCGACGAGCTGGGCCTGATGATGGCCGGTGCCTCCAGGACCGAGGCACACGATGTCGCGATCGAGAACCCGACCACGTTGGGAACCATCTAGATGAGTACAGAGACAACCCCCGAGGCCGCGCCGGCGCCCGCTCCGGCGCCGCCGAAGGAAGCGGAGCGTTCGGGGCTGCCGTCGTGGGCGGTCCAGGGCCTGGTCTCGATGAGCGCGATCGTGCTGGCGCTGGTGGTCGGCGCAATCCTGATCATCGTCAGCGACGACCAGGTGAAGACCGCGGCCGGGTACTTCGGTGCCGCGCCGATGGACACCATCTCCGCCGCCGCCTCCGCGGTCGGCGAGGCCTACAAGGCCCTCGCGGTCGGTGCGCTCGGCGGGATCACGCCGATCAGCGAATCGTTGACCCAGGCAACACCGCTGATCTGCGGTGGCCTCGCGGTCTCGCTCGCTTTCCGTACCGGCCTGTTCAACATCGGCGCCCAGGGCCAGCTGATCATCGGTGCCCTGCTCGCCGCATACGTCGGTTTCGCCTGGCACCTCCCGCCCGTCCTGCACCTCGTCCTCGCGATCATCGCCGGTCTCATCGGCGGTGCGATCTGGGGTGGCGTGGTCGGCCTGCTCAAGGCCCGGACCGGCGCCCACGAGGTGATCGTGACGATCATGCTCAACTACGTCGCGATCTACCTGCTGCAGTGGTTGCTGACGACAACGGCGTTCCGGCGGCCGGGCCGGACCGACCCGATCTCCCCGATCGTCGACTCGAACGCGCAGTACCCGCAGTTCGGCAGTACGCGGCTGCACCTCGGCTTCATCCTGGCGTTGCTGGCGGCGGTCTTCGTCTGGTGGCTGCTGAACCGTTCGACGGTCGGCTTCGAGTTGCGCGCGGTCGGTGCGAACGCGGATGCCTCCCGGACCGCGGGCATGTCGGTGGGCCGTGCGTACGTCATCGCCATGGTCGTGGCCGGCGCGCTCGCCGGCCTGGCCGGTACCCAGCAGGTGCTCGGGACGGATCTGCCGCTGACCGATGGCGTTGCCGCCTCGGTCGGGTTCGACGCGATCACGGTCGCGCTGCTGGGTCGCGGTACGCCGCTCGGCACGGTCCTGGCCGGTCTGCTGTTCGGCGCGCTGAACGCCGGTGGTCTGCAGATGCAGCTGATCACGCAGACCCCGTTGACGCTGACCACCGTCCTGCAGGCGCTGATCGTGTTGTTCGTCGCGGCACCGGCGCTGGTGCGCTCGATCTTCCGCTTCCTGCCGAAGGAACGCGGCACGGATGCCGTCCTCGCGAAAGGCTGGAACGGATGACCGACACGACTGCGGACAACGCGGTTCTGCCGAAGCCGGCGAAGGCGATCGAGGCACCGGCCGACCGGGTTCGCCGGCTGCGCGTCGGTGGCCTGATGGCGGTGTTCGCGTTCATCGGTCTCGGCCTGGCGATCGGCACCAAGGACGGCAAGGCGACGTTCCAGCTGGTCTCCGGCGACCTGCAGAACAACCTGCTCGGTGTGCCGGCGCGGGGGTTCGGCGTGGTGCTCGGCATCATCGGCGTGGCCGCCGCGGTGGCCTACATCCTGCGCCGCGTCCCGCAGCGCTACGCCGGCTGGCTGGCGGCGATCCTCGGGATCTGCTTCATCGGGGCCTTCCTCTGCTGGGCTTCCGCGGGCAAGATCTTCCCGCTGGCCAACCAGTTCCAGGGCACGCTGAACTTCGCCACCCCACTGATCCTCGGCGCACTGGCCGGCGTGCTCGGTGAGCGGGCCGGCGTCATCAACATCGCGATCGAGGGCCAGTTCCTGGTCGGCGCGTTCACCGCAGCAGTCGTCTCGAGTACGACGCACAGCGGCGCGGCGGCGTTGATCGCGGCGGCGGCGACCGGTGTGCTGATGGCGTGGCTGCTGGCCGTGTTCTCGATCAAGTACCTGGTGAACCAGATCGTCCTCGGCGTTGTCCTGGTGGTGTTCGCGACCGGTATCACCGGCTTCCTGTTCGACCAGTTCCTGCAACCGTCCGCGGACAAACTGAACACGCCGGACGTGCTGTCCGCGGTGAAGATCCCGTTGCTGGGAGACATCCCGTTCATCGGGCCGATCCTGTTCAACCAGACCGTGCTCGTCTACATCACCTACCTCGCGGTCGCCGTGGTCACGTTCGCGCTGTTCCAGACCCGCTGGGGCCTGCGGGTCCGCGCGGTCGGTGAGCACCCGAAGGCGGCCGACACGGTCGGCATCAAGGTCAAGCGGGTCCGGTACTCCGCCGTCCTCTGGGCCGGGGTGCTCGCGGGCCTCGGCGGTGCGTTCTTCACGGTCGGGTACGCGGGTTCCTTCAGCAAGGAGATGACCGCGGGCAACGGGTTCATCGCCCTGGCCGCCCTGATCATGGGCCGCTGGCACCCGATCGGCGCGACGGTCGCGGCCTTGTTCTTCGGGTTCGCGACCCAGTTGCAGTCCCAGCTGCAGATCATCCAGACCCCGATTCCCGGCGAACTGTTGCTGATGGCCCCCTACCTGGCCACTGTCATCGCGGTTGCCGGCCTGGTCGGACGGGTCCGAGCACCTAAGGCCGATGGTGAGCCCTACGTCACCGAATGAGATCGACTGGCCGGCATTGCGCGCGGTGGCCGTCGAGATGATGCACCGCGCGTACGCGCCGTACTCGGGGTATCCGGTCGGGGCCGCGGCGTACGTGGACGACGGGCGGATCGTTGCCGGGTGCAACGTCGAGAACGCGTCGTACGGGCTCACGCTGTGCGCGGAGTGCGGGCTGGTGTCGGAGCTGCATCGAACCGGCGGCGGCCGCCTGGTTGCGTTCACCTGCGTGGATCACCATGAGCAGCTGCTGACGCCGTGCGGACGATGCCGGCAGTTGCTGCACGAGCAGGGCGGACCGGGCCTGCTGATCGAGACCGCGACCGGTAGCCGACCGTTGCGGGAGTTGTTGCCGGAAGCGTTCGGACCCGAGTTCCTGGAGGAGAAGTGAGCTTCGACGCCGTCGACGTGATCCGTACCAAGCGGGACTTCGGTGAGCTGAGCGACGGGCAGATCGACTGGGTCATCGACGCGTACACGCGCGGCGATGTCGCGGACGAGCAGATGTCGGCGCTGGCGATGGCGATCCTGCTGAACGGGATGAACCGGCGCGAGATCGCCCGCTGGACCGCGGCGATGATCGCCTCCGGTGAGCGGATGGACTTCGGCAAGCTGTCCCGGCCGACCGCGGACAAGCACTCGACCGGTGGCGTCGGCGACAAGATCACGTTGCCTTTGGCCCCGGTCGTGGCTGCCTGCGGAGTCGCCGTACCGCAGTTGTCCGGACGCGGGCTCGGCCACACCGGCGGCACGCTGGACAAGCTGGAGTCCATCCCCGGTTGGCGGGCCGCGCTGTCGAACGACGAGATGCTCCGCCAGCTCGAGGATGTGGGTGCGGTGATCTGTGCGGCGGGCGACGGCCTGGCACCGGCGGACAAGAAGCTCTACGCGCTCCGCGACGTGACCGGGACGGTCGAGGCGATTCCGCTGATCGCCAGCTCGATCATGAGCAAGAAGATCGCCGAGGGCACCGGCGCGCTGGTGCTGGACGTGAAGGTTGGTTCCGGCGCGTTCATGAAGGACCTGGCCGACGCGCGCGAGCTGGCCGAGACGATGGTTGCGCTGGGCACCGATGCGGGTGTGAAGACGGTTGCCCTGCTCACCGATATGTCCGTCCCGCTCGGTCTGACCGCCGGGAACGCCCTCGAGGTCCGCGAGTCCGTCGAGGTGCTGGCCGGCGGCGGTCCGGCCGACGTGATCGAGTTGACCGTCGCGCTGGCCACCGAGATGCTCGCCGCCGCGGGCGTCACCGACGTGGACCCGGCCGAGAAGCTTCGCGACGGTACGGCGATGGACGTCTGGCGCACGATGATCGCGGCCCAAGGTGGCGACCCGGCCGCCGAACTCCCCGTTGCCCCCGAGCAGCACGTCGTACCCGCGCCCGCTTCCGGTGTGCTCTCGAAGCTCGACGCGCTCGCCGTCGGAGTCGCGGCCTGGCGGCTCGGCGCAGGTCGGGCTCGCAAGGAGGACCCGGTGTCCGCGGTCGCGGGAGTGGAGCTGCACGCCAAGCCCGGCGATCAGATCACGGCCGGCCAGCCGTTGCTCACCCTCCACACCGACGACGCGAGCCGGATCGAGCGAGCTCTCGAATCCCTCACCGAGGCCGTCGCCGTCTCAGCGTCGTACGAGCACGGTCCGCTGGTCATCGACCGGATCAGCTGACACCGCGGGCGCGACCTCTCAGCTGGAGGTAGCGGTGAGGCGGGCGTGCTGTTGCTTGGCGAGGCTGGTGAGTAGCCCGGTGTCCGGCTTGAGATTGCTGCCGAGGGCACCGTTTTCCTGGACGCTCAGCTCGGCGACCAACGTGCCGACGACCATGCTGACCTGCGCGATCGCAACGGACTGGCCCGCGCCGCCGTCGTACTGGACGCTGGCGTCGCTGAGCGCGTCCGGCACGTCGAACGAGCGCTCGTGCACGTCCTGGCTCCAGAACCCCTGCTGCAGGACCTTCGCCTTCGCGGCGGAACCGGCCTTGAACAGCTGGATCGTGAAGCGCTTCTTCTTGTTCGAGCTGAGCCGGGTCGCCCGGTATCCCTCGACGAAGCTCGCGTTGAGCAGCAAGGCCCGGTCGGTCGCCGGGTCCGAGGACCAGCTGTTCAGGAACGTGGTCGCGGTGAACGGGCCGGCCGTGCCATGGGTGTCGGCGATGTAGCCACGCGGCAACACGACGAGGCCCGCAAGGGCGCTCTTCTTCGTCTTCTCGGCCGGGGCCGCGAGCGCCGAGTTCTTCGGGGTCGGCGTCTGCAGGCTGCCGGCCGCGGTGCCGGAGTCGTTGCCGCACGCGGTCAGTGTCAGCAGCAGCGTCGTCAGTACGGCGGCTACGGCAGGCGCGGTCCGTGTCACGGTTCTTCTCCGTCCCGATACTCGCCCCCGAGGCCATGATGGCTCCGCCCAGATGCCATCAGACAAAAGTTAACACCAAACTAACGGGGGTCCATTACAGCGATCTTGTCTGCGTGACAAGAATCTCGATCTTGCGCCGCGCGGCCTGTGGGTGCAGGGGTTCGCAGCCTGCTTCGACGCAGCGGCGGACCACGCGTGGATCGTCGTGCAGCAGGCGCAAACCGCGGCGGAGCAGCGTGAACGGGGGTTTGCGGTGTTCGCGGAGGTCGCGTTGAAAGCGGCGGACAAAGGTGACCAGCCGGTGGTGATAGACGCAGATCGCAGTAGCGAGCAGGCCGCGGTCGCGGAGTGCGCCGGCGATCTGGTCGGCGAAGATGCCCTCAGCAACGATTAGTGCGGAACCGCCGGTGGTGACCGGTCGGTGACCGACAGTGCCGTCGGCGGCGATGTCGTAGATCGGGAGGTCGGCGGTCCCCGTCGTACACAATTGCTCGAGCGCCGCGACCGCCCGGTCGCCGTCCCACGACCGCGGGTCGTCCCAGTCCACAATCCCGAGCGACGAGCGCGGCATCGCCTGGTCGTCGCCGTCGCGGTAGAAGTCGTCCAGCCGCACCACGGGCAGCCCTACCTGCTCGGCCAACCGGGACTTCCCCGCCCCCGACGGTCCCGCCAGCAACACCACCCGAGAACTCACCGCAGCATTCTCACACCCTCCCCTCAACCACCACTTTGGGTACCCACCAACCAAAATCCGCGCCAAGAAATGGTTGGTGCGTTCTCAAAGTCGACGACAGCCGGGGCGGGGGGCGGGGGGGAGTTAGGGGTTGTAAGGCGTGGAGAGGAGGGGGCGGGTGTGGGTGAGGACATGTTCGTAGTTGGCGCGGACCTTGGCGGCGTCGACGGTGACGGCCGGCTCGGGCTTGCCGAGGGGGACCTGCCAGGTGGGTGGGGTGTCGGCGCCGGACAACGCCCAGGCGGCTTGGCGCGCGGCTCCGAGGGCGACGTACTCGGCGGGTTCGGGGAGGACGACCTCGGCGCCGAGAAGGGCCGGGGCCAAGGCCTGCACGGCTCGGGAGCGGGCGCCGCCGCCGAGGAGCAGAATCCGGTGGACCGGTAGGCCTTGGGCGCGGAGTGCGTCGACGGCGTCGGCGAGACCGCAGAGGAGGCCCTCGACTGCCGCACGAGCCATCGTTGCGGGCTGCATGGTTGCGCGGGTCAGACCGTAGATCAGGCCGGTGGAGTGCGGGAGGTCGGGCGTGCGTTCGCCGTCCAGGAACGGAAGCAGGACGAGTCCGTTGCTGCCGGACGAGGTGATGGCGGCCTCGTCGAAGGCGGTCAGGTCGAGGCCGAGCATCTGCGCGGTCGCGGACATCACCCGGGCGGCGTTCAGGGTGCAGACGAGCGGGAGGTACTCGCCGGTGGCATCGGCGAATCCGGCGACCAGGCCGGTCGGGTCCGCGGTCGGGTTGGCCGAGCGGGCGAACGCCGTACCGCTGGTCCCGAGCGAGACGGCAACGTCACCGGGCTGCAGGTCGAGCCCGAGTGCGGCCGCCGCGTTGTCGCCCGTACCCGCCGCAATCGCCGCACCGAACGCCGTCTGCCCGACAATCTCCGCCGGCCCGGCAACCCGCGGCAACGCCAACTCCCGCCCAAACGCCAGCTCCACCAGATCAGTCCGATAACTGTTCGATGCCGCCGACCACCACCCAGTCCCCGACGCATCCCCCCGATCAGTAGTGATCCCCTCAACCCCCCGCCGATCCACCGCCAACTTGTGAGTCATCCAGTCATGCGGCAGCACAACAGCAGCAGCCCGCCGCACAGCCTCCCGCCGAATCTCGGCAGCACCTTCGGCGCGGGCGGCTTCGTCGCGGATCCAGCGGAGTTTTGTGACTGTGAAAGACGGGACGGGGACCGAGCCGATTGCTTCTGCCCACGCCTCGGGGCCGCCTAGTTCGGCGATCAGCTCGGAGGTGGCGTCGGCGGAGCTGGTGTCGTTCCAGAGGACGGCGGGGTGGACGACCGTACCGGACTCGTCCAGGAGGACCATGCCGTGTTGCTGACCGCCGACCGCGATCGCCTGGACGCCGTCGAGCAGCCCGTCGGAGGCGATCTCCCACGCCTTCCACCACTCGGCCGGATCGACCTGCGTGGCGTCGGGGTGCGGTGCGCGGCCCTCGCGGACCACCGCTCCGGTCTCGGCGTCGCACACCAGAACCTTGGTCGCCTGGGTGGAGCAGTCGACCCCGGCAACCAGCCTCAGCTCAGTCATGCTCCGACGCTACAGGGCTTCGAGAGTGGCGCGTGCTCCGATCTCGTGCAGCGACTTCAGCGCAGCCGTGTACTCCGCGACGAACCGCTCGTCCGACCCGAGATCACCGAAGAGATCCGGATCCGAGATGAACACCAGCGGATCGTCATAATTGTGCTGCGCCCGCTCGATCAGCTTGTCGCGTAGCCGGTCCACCACCTCGATCGGATCCCCCTGCTCGTCGGCGGCTTCGGCGTACCGGGCCCAGGACGCGACGACCAGCGTGGATCGCGAGATGCTTCGCCCGGCGGCCAGGTTCTCGCGGACAACAGGCAGGAGCCACTTCGGGATCCGGTCCGAGCTCTCCGCGCACAACCGCGCGAGCGTGTCGCGGACCTCCGGGTTCGCGAAGCGCTCGATCAGCTGATGCTTGTATCGATCAAGGTCGACCCCCGGCACCGGCGGCAGCGTCGGCGTCCCTTCGTCGTCCATGTAACCGAGCAGGAAGTCGACGAAAAGCTTGTCCTGGCACACCTCGTGCGCATACCGGTAGCCGGCCAGATAGCCCAGGTAACACAACGCCTGATGCGAAGCATTCAGCAGCCGCAGCTTCATCAGCTCGTACGGCTCGACATCGTCGACGATCTGTACGCCGACGTCCTCGTACGGCGGCCGCACGCCGTCGAAATCGTCTTCGAGCACCCACTGCGTGAACGGCTCGCAGACCACCGGCCAGCCGTCCTCGATCCCGAACCGCTCGGCCAGCGCCTCCCGATCGGCGTCCGTGGTCACGGGCGTGATCCGGTCGACCATGCAGTTCGGGAACCGCACCTCGGCGTCCATCCAGTCCGCCAGCCCTGGATCCTTCAAGCGGGCAAAGGCTCCGAGCATCTTCCGCGCGACATTCCCGTTGCCCGGGATGTTGTCGCACGACATCACCGTGAACGGCGCGACGCCGGCCGCCCGCCGTCGCGCCAGCGCCTCGACGATGAAGCCGAACGCGCTCCCCGGTGTCGCGTCCGGCTCCAGGTCGGCGGCGAGCACCGGATCGGAGGTGTCCAGCTCGCCGGTCACCTGGTTCACGTGGTAACCGCCCTCGGTGACCGTCAGCGAGACGATCCGGGTGGCCGGATCGACCAGACGATCCAGGACGACGGTCGGGTCGTCCGGCGCGAACAGATAGTCGACGATCGATCCGATCACGCGCGGTTCGAGCGTCCCGTCCGCATGCTTGATCACCAACGTGTACAGGTGATCCTGCGCGGACAGGACGTCGTACATCCGCTGGTCCTGCGGGAGTACGCCGATGCCGACGATGCCCCAGTCGAGGGCCTTCCCGTCGTTCATCAGGCGATCCAGGTACATCGCCTGATGAGCCCGGTGGAAGCCGCCGACGCCGAAGTGCACGATGCCGGGCGTGATCGCCGTACGGTCGTAACCCGGCACGGGCACGTCGTTGCTCAGGGCACCCACTGTGGACGTGGTCAGCAGCGTCACTTGACCGCCCCCAGAGACAGACCCTGGACGAGCTTGTCCTGCGCGGCGAACCCGGCGATCAGGACCGGCAGCGACACGACGATCGACGCGGCGCACACCTTGGCGAGGAACAATCCTTGGCTGGTCACGAACCCAGTCAAGAACACCGGCGCCGTTTGCGCCACAGTGCCGGTGAGCACCCGGGCGAACAGCAACTCGTTCCAGCTGAAGATGAAGCAGATCAGCGCGGCCGAGGCGATCCCCGGCGTCACCACCGGCGCGACCACCGACCGCAACGTGCGGGTCAGCGACGCGCCGTCGACCGAGGCCGCTTCGAGGATCTCGACCGGGACCTCGGACAGGAAGCTGCGCAGCATCCACACCGCGATCGGCAGGTTCATCGAGGTGTAGAGGATGATCAGCAGCCAGATGTTGTCCAGGAATCCGACCGACTGCGCGAACAGATAGATCGGCAGCAGGCCGGCCACGACCGGCAGCATCTTCGTGGACAGGAAGAAGAACAGCACGTCCGTCCACTTCTTCACCGGCCGGATCGACAGCGCGTACGCCGCCGGGAACGCGAGCAGGATGACGAGCGCGGTGGACAGGATGCTCGCGGTCAGCGAGTTCGCGATCGACGGCCACGGACCGCTGTCGAAGAACGACCGGTAGCCGTCGAGCGTCAGCGGCGCGGCCAGGTCCGGCGGGTTCTTCGCCGCGTCGGTCTCGGAGTGGAACGACGTCAGCAGCATCCACACCACCGGCAGCACGAACAGGATCCCGACGATCCACGCCACCCCGCTCAGGACGAACCCACCACCGCGATTCTTCCGCCCCGTCACGATCGTCACCTGGCCACTCATTTGCCTGTCTCCTCTCGGAACAGCGACGACACGGATCGCAGCGCGAAGGTCGCGATCAGGATGGTGCCGATCACCACGATCACACCCGCAGCCGAGGCCCGGCCGTAGTCGTGGGCGGTGTAGAAGGTCTGATAGATCGTGTACGGAAGGTTCGCCGTACCAAGGCCACCGGACGTGATCGTGAAGACCGCGTCGAAGTTCTGTACGACGTAGATCGAACCGAGCAGCGCGGACAGCTCCAAGTACTGCCGCAGGTGCGGGAGTGTCATGTAGCGGAAGATCTCCCACTGGTTCGCGCCGTCGATCCCGGCCGCCTCGATCACGTCGAGCGGGCGGCTCTGCAGGCCGGCCAGGATGATCAGCATCATGAACGGCGTCCACTGCCAGACCAGCGCGAAGATGATCGACCAGAGCGGCTGGTTGCTGATCCAGTCCGGCTGCGGCGCGTTGTCACCGAAGATCCACTTCAGCACGCCGTTGAACAGACCGTAGGTCGGGTTGTAGAGCGCGTGCTTCCACAGCAGCGCGGCCGCCACCGGTACGACGAGGAACGGCGTGATCATCATCGTCCGGACCGCACCCCGCCCGCGGAACTTCCGGTCCAGCAACAGCGCGATCAGCAGTCCCAGCACCAGGCTGATCAGGACCACACCGGCCGTGAGCAGGATCGTCACCCAGATCGCGTTCCGGGTGTTCGAGTCGGTCAGGACCCGGCGGAAGTTGTCGATCCCCGCGAACCCACGCTCATCGGGGTAGTACGCGTTCCAGTCCATGAACGACACGATGATCGTGACCACGAACGGCAACTGCGTCACGATGATCATGAAGACGAGTGCCGGGAGCAACGGTCCGCGCCGGGCCCAGTCGCCGGCCTTGCGCATCATCGTGCCTTCGGTGCCAGAGGGCGCGGTGTGGCGGCCCTTGGCTTCGGTCTCAGGTTTTGCGTCGATGCTCATCGACGTCCTCGCTTCGCTCCGGGCGCCGATAAGACACGAGGCAGACTGTGCTTGATGATGAACTCGCTTCGCTCCTTCATGCCGCTACCCCTCACTTCGCCTGTCGCGAGCGGTACCGCTCGGCGACGTCGTCGGCGAGCTCCTGCCCGCGTTTCAGTGCCTGATCGACGCTCATCCGCCCGGCGATCGCCGAGCTCACGTCCTGGCTGACCTGCGTCCCGAGGTCCGGGAACTCCGGGATGTCGACGAACTGGATCCCGATCGCCGGCCGCGGCTGCGTGCCCGGGTTCTTCGGATCCGCGTTCTCGATCGCCTGCTTGGTCGGCTCCGCGAACGCCGCGGCCTCCTTCACGTACTCCGGGATCTCGTACGTCGAGGCGCGCTTACCGGCCGGAACGTTGGACCAGCCAACCTTCTCGCCGACGAGCTTCTCGTAGTCCTTGCCGGACGCCCAGGAGATGAACTTCCAGGCATCGTCCTTCTTCTTGGACGCCTGCTGGATGCCCCAGGCCCAGGCGTAGAGCCAGCCGGCGCTGTCGGTCTTGACCACCGGTGCCGGGGCGTAGCCCATCTTGCCCTTGACCGGTGAGTTCGGCGCCTCCAACGATCCGGCTGCCGAGGTCGCGTCGTACCACATCGCGACGTTGCTCTGGATGGTGTTGTTCAGGCACTCGGTGAAGCCGGCCTGCGGTGCGCCGGCCTCGCCGTGCGCGCGGACCAGGTCGACGTAGAACTTGGTCGCCTCGGTGAACGCGGGCGCGTTCACCTGCGCCTGCCAGTCCTGGGTGAACCAGGTGCCCCCGAAGGTGTTCACGACCGTTGTCAGCGGCGCGAAGATCTGGCCCCAGCCGGGCTGGCCGCGCAGGCAGATGCCGCGCATCCCGGGCTGGGCGTTGTCGACCTTGGCCGCGATGTCCGCGACCTCCTGCCAGGTCGGCTTGGCCGGCATCGTGATGCCCTTCTGCGCAAGGATGTCCTTGCGATACATGAGGAACGACGACTCGCCGTAGAACGGTTCGCCGTAGATCTTGCCGTCGTCCGACGACATCGACAGCGTCATCGGCTTGAGGATGTCGTCCTGGTCGAACGTCGAGTCCTTGGCGATGTAGTCCGACAGCGGCGCGATCCACTTGCTCTTGGCATAGATCGGGATCTCGAAGTTGCTCACCGTCGCGACGTCGTACTGACCGGCCTGGCTGGAGAACTCCTGGCTGATCTTGTCCCGGACGTCGTTCTCCGGCAGCACGGTGAAGTTCACGTGGATGCCGGTCTGTTTGGTGAAGTTGTCCGCGGTCAGCTTCTGCAGATCGACCATCTGCGGGTTGTTCACCATCAGCACATTGATGCTGTCCGCGCCGCCACCGCCGGCGCCGCCACCCCAGCCCGCACAGCCGCTGACCGCCACCAGCACCGCCGCGACCCCGACAGCTCCGATCCGTTTGCGCCTACTCACCACGAGCCGCTCCCGTCTCCGCTCATTTGAGCATGCCTCTGCTCACAGGATGAGTGAACCGGGAAGGCCCTTGACCTGTCAAGACTCTGTGCAACACTTGTGTCCACGTGTGCTCATATGAGCGCGGCACTCGGTGACGGTGACGGGGAGGCTTCGGTGGACTCGAGTACGGTCGGGCCGGCACAGCTCGTGCTGACCGCTTCGGTCGCGCGTCGGTACTACGTCGACGGCCGGTCCAAGGTGGAGATCGCGGACGAGTTCCGGCTGAGCCGGTTCAAGGTCGCGCGGCTGCTCGACCAGGCGCGCAGCAGCGGGATCGTGCGGATCGAGATCAGCCATCCGGGGGCGATCGATCTCGACCTGTCCGCGCGGCTGCAGGAGTCGCTCGGCCTGCGGCGCGCGATCGTCGTCGACACTCCCGAGGTGGACGAGACCGCACTGCGGACCCAGCTGGGGAAGGCGGCCGCGGACCTGTTGTCCGAGATCGTCACGGCCGAGGATGTGCTCGGGCTCGCGTGGGCTCGGGCGGTGACGGCGATGACCGAGCAGTTGACGACGCTGGCTCCGGTGCCGGTCGTTCAGCTCACCGGTGCGTTGACCCGGCCGGACGTCGAGGCGAACTCGGTGGAGCTCGTCCGCCACACGGCTCGGCTGTCGGGCGGACCGGCGTACCTTTTCTATGCGCCTCTCGTCGTACCGGACGCGGCCACCGCGCGGGCACTGCGTCAGCAGCCGGAGGTGGCCGAGGCGATCAGCCACTTCGACTCGGTGTCGAAGGCCGTGGTCGGGCTCGGGTCATGGGCGTCCGGGCAGTCCACGTTGTACGACGCGATGGATGCGAAGGCCTGTGATCAGTTGGAGCGGCGAGGGGTGGTCGCGGATATCTCCGGGGTGTTCGTGGACGCGGACGGTGCGCCGGTGCAGAGCCGGGTGACCGATCGGGTGATCGCGATCAACGCCGAGCAGATGGACACGATCGACGAGGTGATCGCGATCCCGTACGGTCTGGCGAAGGTCGACGCGGTCCGCGCCGCCGTCCGCAGCGGCCTGGTCAACGCGATCGTTACGCACGCACCCCTGGCGAAGGCCCTGCTCAACGAGTCACACTGACCGGCGATGCCCTCTTCAGAGGTCGAGACCTTACTGCTCGGCGGTACTGCGAACCGTGGGTTGGTTGTGCGGGTCGGCGATACCGTCCGCAGGCCGTTGCGTGCCAGTAGTGCGGCGACGCATGCGCTGCTGGAGCATCTGGAGCGGGTCGGGTTCGACGGTGCGCCGACGTTGCTGGGGATCGACTCGCAGGGGCGCGAAGTGTTGTCGTATCTGCCCGGCGAGACCGTCAGACCGCCGTACCCGGCCTGGTCGATGACCGATGCTGCGCTCGTCAGCGTTGCTCGACTCCTGCGCTCGTACCACGAAGCGGTCGCCGACTTCCGGCCCGTCGGGCTCGAATGGGCCGAGCCGGTGCCATCGGCGTACGTCACCGGCCTGATCAGCCACAACGACCCGAACCTCGACAACGTCGTCTTCCGGGACGGCGTCGCAGTCGCCCTGATCGACTTCGACCTGGCCGCTCCCGGTTCGGCGCTGTGGGACGTCGCCACCGCCGTCCGCCTCTGGGCGCCGTTGCGTCCCGACGCCGACATCGCCGACGTACGCCGAGGTCGCAGCCTGACCCGTCTCCGCCACTTCGCCGACGCCTACGACCTGACCGAACCCGACCGCCACCGCCTCATCGACGCCGCCGCCCACAACCACATCTGGTGCATGGACTACGTCCGCCGAGGAGCCGAAACCGGCCACCCCTGGTTCCACCAACGCTGGACCACCGGAGAATCAGCCCTCACCGACCGCACCAACCAATGGTTCAACGACGAGGCGCAGGCGCTCCGCCGGGCTTTGCTGCCATGAGCTGCTGTTCAGCCTCGGCGACGCCGTCGTAATAGGCGTCCTCCAGCTTCCGGACGAAGTGCGGTAGGAACACAGCCGGCCCGGCGACCCAGGCTACTCCGGCACCAGACGGCAGCAGTGACACCAGCAGGTTGGCGGCGGTCAGCCCGACCAGCACCCTCCAGCCGTTCCGAAAGATCCACGGCCCGCCCCGAGCGACCAGACCCCGCCTGGTCACAGCCCCCGCGGCGATCAATGCTGCACTCAGCACCACGATCGCCAGCAAACACCCGACGCCCCACCCGCTGACGTCGGCGAACTGGCCGTTCCGGCGAACGATCATCACTCCCTGTACGCCGAGAACACCCACCACCAGGGCATAGGCGGCCGTGCCTGCGATGGTCAGTTTGCGTAGCACGGCAGCTCCCCCGGGACGGTGTACACCCGATATCGCCGGGATGTCCCTGGATGTTACCTAGAGGCGGGGGCCGAGGGGGTCTTCTTCTGGGGGTGTGGGGGTTCGGCGGGTGGTGTTGGTGAGGGAGCGTTCGGGGAGCCAGATGATGAAGGTGCTGCCGGTGCCGAGTTCGGAGTGGAGTACGACGATGCCGCCGTGGGACTCGGCGATTTGGCGGACGATGGCCAGGCCCAGGCCGGCCCGGCGTTGGCCGGTGGACAGGACGGTGGTGGGGGGCTGGAGTTCGCCGGCGCGGTAGAAGCGGTCGAAGACGCGGTCGGCGTCGTCGGCCGCGATGCCTGGGCCTTCGTCGCGGACGGCGATCCAGGCCCAGCCGTTGCGGCTGCCGACGGCGAGGACCAGTTCGCTGCCGCCGCGGGCCAGCCGGACCGCGTTCGAGAGCAGGTTGTCGACCGCGCGCCGCAGCGCCGACGCGTCGCCGGCGGCGATCGGTCCGCGGGAGAGTCGTCGTACCAGCCGGATCTCGCGATCGGCCGCCAGCAGTTCGTACTCCTCGGCCGCCTCGCCCGCGATCACCGCAAGGTCCACATCCGCGTCCACGAACGCGGGCGACGACCGCCGCGCCGACGCGAGCAGGTCCTCGACCAGTCGCGTCATCCGCTGGCTCGCCCGCGTCACGATCGCGGTCGCCTGGGCCCGGTCCTCCGGTGACGTGTCGTCGTGCGCGAGTACGGCGTCGACGTTCGCCTGGATCACCGCGAGCGGATTGCGCAGCTCGTGGGACGCGTCGTCGACCAGTTGCCGCTGCGCCACGAACGCGGACTCGAGCCGCCCGAGCATGTCGTCGACGGTGTCGGCCAAGGTCTTGAGCTCATCCCGCGGGCCGGTCAATGCGATCCGGCGGGACAGGTCGGTTGCCGAGATCTCCTGAGCTGTCGTCGTGATCCGTCGTACCGGCCGAAGCGCTCGGCCCGACAACCACCAGCCGGTCCCGAGGCTGAGCAGGAACAGACCGCCGATCCCGATGGCCGAGTAGTTCCGGAGGCTCTGCAGGGTCTGGTAGTTCACCGCGGACTGCAGGCCGGAGATCTCCGCGGCCTGGATCACCTGTCCTTGCTTAAGGTGCAGATCTCCATTCGAGTCCTTGTAGTACTTCTGGACCTCGATCGGATTCAGCGGCTTCGGATGGAGCACCTGCGTGAGGGCGAGGTAAACCCCGCCCAGCAGCAGCGCCGAGAGCGCGATCAGCACCGCGGAGTACGTCAAGGTCAGGCGGAACCGGATCGTCTGGGTCCAGGACGGTCGCTTCACGTGTCACCTCGAAGTCGGTAGCCCCGGCCGATCACCGTCTCCAGGACAGGCTCTTCGCCGTCCTGGGTGAGCTTGCGGCGCAGCGTACCAACGGTCACTCGGACGCTCTGGGTGAACGGATCCGCGTTCTCGTCCCAGACGTGCTCCAGCAGTTCCTCGGCCGAGACGACGTGTCCAGGACGCGACATCAGATACCGCAGTACGCCGAACTCCTTCAACGTCAGCGGGAGCTCGCGGCCGGCGCGCAATGCGAGATGGCGGGACGAGTCGAGGACCAGGTCGCCGACGTGCAGTTGCGTCGTACCGTTGGTGACGTCGCGGCGGAGCAACGCGCGGATCCGGGCCAGCAGTTCGACCAGCGCGAACGGCTTGGTCAGATAGTCGTCCGCACCCTCGTCGAGCCCGCGGACCCGATCGGCCAACGAGGCGCGGGCGGTCAGCATCAGCACCCGCAGCTCGCGGCCGGACGCCACCTCGATCTCGCCCCGGCGGACCGCGCGGCACAGGTCCAGCCCGTTCGTGTCCGGCAGGGTGATGTCCAGGATCGCCAGGTCGTACGCCGTGGTCGCCAGCTTCTCCATCGCCTCGGCCCCGGTCGTCGCCGCATCGACGGCATACCCGGCCCGGCCGAGTCCGGAGCGCAGCGCACTGACCAGGCCTTCCTCGTCCTCCACCACCAGTAGTCGCACGCAACCAAGGTAGCGGGATCAACCAGCCGCGCCGCCCCGCTCTTTCGGCGGACTTTCGCTCTCCTTTCCAGCCGTTTTCTACTCCTTTTGATCAGCTGAGGAGCAATCGATCCAAGGAGATGTCATGAACGTGAAGCGGTTGGTCTTCGGTACGGCGGTTGCCGTGGCGGCCCTCGGAGCCGGCGGGGTCGCGTATGCCGCGTCCAACGACCCGGCACCGGACCAGGGCTACGTCACCGTCGAGAACGACGCAAACACGCCCTCGCCGGCACCGTGGACCGACTGCCCGGAGAAGAACGGATCGGGGCAGAGCCAGTCCACTCAGCCGTCGCAGCCGTCCCAGCCCACCCAGCCGACGCAGCCGACGCAGCCGACGCAGCCCTCGCAGTCCGCGCCCAACCCGGCTGGGAACGCATGACCGGCGGCAGCCTCGAGCACGCGCTGTTCGAAGTCAAGAAGGTCGTCGTCGGCCAGGACCACCTGGTCGAACGGATGCTGGTCGGATTGCTTGCCCGAGGCCACTGTCTGCTGGAAGGTGTTCCCGGTGTCGCGAAGACGCTGGCCGTTCGCACCTTGGCGGAGGTGATCGGCGGCCGGTTCGCCCGCCTGCAGTTCACTCCCGATCTGGTGCCCGGCGACATCATGGGTACGCGGATCTGGCGGCCGTCCACCGAGGGTTTCGACACCGAGCTCGGCCCGATCTTCGCGAACCTGGTCCTCGCGGACGAGATCAACCGCGCGCCGGCCAAGGTGCAGTCAGCGTTGCTGGAGGCAATGGCCGAGAACCAGGTCAGCATCGGCGGCAAGAGCTACCAACTGCCCGAGCCGTTCCTGGTCCTCGCGACGCAGAACCCGATCGAGTCCGACGGCGTCTACGCGCTGCCCGAGGCACAGCGGGATCGATTCCTGCTGAAGATCACGGTCGACTACCCAACACCCTTGGAAGAACTGACGATCCTGCACCGGATGAGCTCACATCGGCCACACGCGAACGCCGTACTCAGTGCCGAGCAGGTCGTTCAGTTGCAGGAGGCAACGGATGACGTGTTCGTCCACAATGCTGTGGCGGAGTACGTCGTACGTCTGGTGCATGCGACCCGGGAGCCACGGCAGTACGGGATCGACGATCTGAGCGGCGTACTGGAGTTCGGCGCGAGCCCGCGGGCCACGCTCGGTCTGGTCGCGGCGGGACGCGCGCTCGCGTTGCTGCGTGGGCGCGACTACGTGTTGCCGGCCGATGTGTACGACGTCGCCCTCGACGTGATGTCGCACCGGCTCGTCCTGACTTTCGACGCGTTGGCGGACGGGGTTGACCCGCGGTCCGTGATCGCGCGGATCCTGCACACGATCGAACAACCGCACGTCGTTCCTGCCGATGATGCCCAGGGGTCGGCAGCATGACCGTGCCGTCGGCACAGGCAGGTCCTGATCTGCTGGCCGGCCGCGAGCGGGCCTTGCGGGCGCTCGAGTTGTCGGTCAAGCGCAAGCTGGAAGGGTTCCTGCACGGCGAGATCACCGGCCTGCGCAGCGGTCCCGGCAGCGAGCCCAACGAGGCACGGCCGTACCAGGCGGGCCAGGACGACGTACGGCGGATGGACTGGAACGTCACCGCGCGATCGCTCGAACCGCATGTCCGTTCGCCACTGGCCGAGCGGGAGTTGGAGACGTGGGCGCTGCTCGATGCGTCCGCGAGCATGGACTTCGGTACCGCGCTCAGTGAGAAGCGCGATCTCGCCATCGCCGTGGTCGGGGCGATCGGTTTGCTGGCCGACCGTCCCGGCAACCGGCTCGGCGTTCGGGTTGCGCTCGGCAACGAGTTGCGGCGGTTGCCGTCGGCGGGTGGTGCGGCGCAACTGCGACGTTCGCTGCGGACGTTGCTGTCGTTGCCGAGGGCAACACCTGGGGCGTATCCGCGCACCGATCTCGGCGCGGCGATCACCCGGCTGAACCGCGAGCATCCGCGGCCGGGGCTGCGGGTGGTCGTGTCGGACTTCCATGAGGACGGCTGGGCGAATCCGCTGCGCCGGTTGGCCGCCAGGCACGAGGTGATCGCGGTCGAGGTGCTCGATCCGCGGGAACTCGAACTACCCGAGGTCGGCCTGCTCACGCTGGTGGATCCCGAGACGGGCCGGCGGCGCGAGGTGCAGACCGCGAGCCGCAAGCTACGGCGCCGGTACGCCGAGGCGATGACCGCGCATCGTGAACAGACCACCCAGGCGATCCGGGCCGCCGGTGCCGCGCAGCTTGTCCTGCGTACCGACACCGATTGGGTCCGTGACGTCGCCGCCTTCGCCACCGCCCGCCGCCGGGCCGGTACCCGGCGGCACCCGATCGGGAGGACCGGTATCCGATGAGCACTGATCAGATGAGGTTGGGATCAGATGAGGTTTGAGCAACCGCTGTGGCTCTGGCTGCTGGTGCTGGTCGCCGTACTGGTCGCGGCGTACCTGATCGCCCAGCGGCGGCGGAGCAAGTACGCCGTACGGTTCGCGACGCTGCCGATGCTGGAGAAGGTCGCGCCGCTACGCCCTGGCTGGCGCCGGCACGCGCCGGCCGCGGCTTTCCTGGCTGCCCTGACCGTGTTGACGATCGCGATCGCTCGGCCGGTGGCGGATGTGCGAGTGCCGCGTGAGCGTGCGACCGTGCTGGTCGCTCTCGATGTGTCGCAGTCGATGGCCGCGACCGACGTGGCGCCGAACCGGTTCGAGGTCGCGAAGCAGGCGGCCACGGAGTTCGTCCGGGACCTGCCGGCGAAGTTCAACGTCGGGCTGGTCTCGTTCGCGCGGACCGCGACCGTGGTCGCCGCGCCGAGCACCAATCATCAAGCGACCGTCGATGCGATCAACGGGCTGGAACTGAACGACAGCACCGCGATCGGCGACGCCGTCCTGACCAGCCTGCAGGCGATACGGACGATCGATCCGGACGACCCGCCGCCGAGCCGGATCGTGCTGCTCTCCGACGGTGGAAACACCTCCGGGCGGTCGATCGACGAGGCAGCGCAGGCGGCGTCGTCGGCTGGGGTGCCGGTGTCGACGATCGCGTACGGAACGCCGGAGGGGACGGTGGATCTCGATGGCCGGACCATCCCGGTGCCTGCGGATGGTCAGGCGCTGCAGGGTCTGGCCGATGCAACCAAAGGCACCTATTACGCGGCCGAGAGCGACGACCAACTCCGCGACGTGTACTCCGATCTCCAGTCCTCGATCGGCTGGACGACCGAACCCCGCGAGATCACCAATCTCGTCGCCGGAATCGCGCTGGCCGCAGCCCTGCTGGCAGCCCTTGCGTCTCTCCTCTGGTTCTCCCGCCTCCCGTAACCAGGAGCCCTCATGCCTCCACACCTAGGCAACCCGTTCCGCGGCCCGGACTACGTCCCCGGCCCCTCCCCGGCGGCGGGACCGCCGGTCACCGGTCCCGCCGCCCCTCCACCCCCGCTCTCCGTCACCCCGGCCCCCGCCGCGGTACCCCCCTCTCCGCCGGCGACACCTCAACCCGGGGTGACGGACCCAACCTCCCCGACCCGACGACGATTCGGGTTGCTGATTGGAACGCTTGCTCTGTCGTTCGTGGCTGGTGGAGTTGCAGGTGCGGTGACCGGCAGAAGCAGTTCTGATCAAGCGTTGGTTCAGGCCGCGGCTCCTCCGGCGGCGGCCCAGGGATCTATTTCGGCTGCGGCGGCGAGCGTTTTGCCGGGGGTGGTGTCGGTGCGGGCCGGGCAGGCGACCGGGTCAGGGTTCGCGGTGGATCAGCAGGGGCATGTGGTTACCAACGCGCATGTCGTGGAAGGAGCGAGTGATGTATCCCTGGTCCTGTCGAACGGACGTACCGTCGACGCGGATGTCGTGGGCTCCGACGAGAACAACGACCTCGCCGTACTCCAGGTCTCGACAGCCGATGCCGAGGGGCTGCGTGCGCTCACGCTCGGCCGGTCCGCACAGTTGCGCGTCGGCGACCCGGTCCTGGCCGTCGGCTCACCACTCGGGCTGGAAGGAACGGTAACCGCGGGCATCGTCAGCGCCGTCGCCCGGCAGGCACGGTTCGGCGACAACGGCGCCCGGCAGTCCGCGATCCAGACCGACGCGGCCATCAACCCCGGCAACTCCGGCGGACCGTTGGTGAACGCCGCCGGTCAGGTCGTCGGCGTCAACACCGCGATCGCCACCCTCGGCACCTCCCGTTCCGGCAACATCGGAATAGGTTTCGCGATCCCGGTCGACCGAATGACCACCATCGTGAAGAACTTGCTGGACTGACCGCCGTTGTGAAGAAACGTGTGGGACTGAGGGGCCCTACAGTTGGTGGATGGTGTATTTCGGTGTGTTTCTGGGGCTGATCGGGCTCCTGACGCTGGTGTTCCGCGATGCCGACATCGCCGGGATGCCGGCGGTAGCGGTCGGCGCCGTGCTGCTCGTGCTGGGCGTGGCGCTGGGAGTCTTCGGTGTCGTCCGACGACGCCGAATCCGCCGGCGCAAGATCTCCCGCGGCGAACCGGTGCCGGTCGGAGACGTCTTCGAGCGAGCCCGAGCCCTGCCGGCCCTGCTCCGGGAGGTCCGCCAAGGCACGTACGCCGGCCTGCCGAAGAACCGCCCGTTCATCTGGGTGCTCGCGCTGGTCTACCTGATCTCACCGATCGACATCCTGCCCGACGTACTCCCGTTGATCGGCATCACCGACGACGCCGGGGTCGCCGTCTGGCTCCTCACCAGCGTGTCCACGGCGACCGGCCTCTACCTCAATCGCCAGCGGGAGGCCCGGAAGCTCGAGTGAGCCACTCGGCGATGTCCGCGGCCGCCTCCTCGGGATGCTCGTAGGCGAACCGCTGCAAGGGATCGCCAGGCGGCCCGGGCTCGGTCAACTGGTTGGCAGCGGCAACGAGTTGCTGCGCGGCCGCCAACACCCGCGCCGCCTGCGCCAACGCCTCGGCAGGATCGTCCAGGACGACGGCCGATCGAGCGAGGTCCGCGACCTCACACGCCTGATACGCCATCGCGACCTGAGCCGGATTCATCCGAACGCCCGCACGAAGAAGACCGCCGTCATCGCCACCGCGGTGCTGAGCACCAGCACCCGAAGGACGCGCGCAGGCAGCCGCCGCACCAAATGCGCACCCGCGTAACCACCGAACACCGCCCCCGCCAGCAACGCCACCAGCTGCACGGGCTGGGCGAGAACGTCCGCGGCGAAGACGAAGATGACGCCCGCGGTCAGATAGACAGCGGCCACCTGGATCACCCGCAGCGGATTCCCCCGCGCCGGATCCAACGACGTCGTCGCGGTCCAGAAGGCCAGCATCATCAGCCCGACCGCCCCACCGAAATACCCGCCGTAGATCGACAACACGAACTGCCCGGCGAGAATCCCTACCGGCCCAGGCGTCCCCAGCCGCAACGCCCGCGTCAACCGCCGCCCGAAGGCGAGTACGACGGTCGCGAACGCGAGCAACCACGGCACGGCCGCATCAAACGATGCCGACGGCAACAACAAGAGCAACGCCGCACCGATCGCGCCACCGAACACGCTTGCCACCGTCACCGCCGGGATCGTCGGCCGGTCGAGCCCCTCGATCTCGCGCCGATAGACCCACGCGCTCGTCGCGTTCCCCGGCAGCAGCGCGACGGTGGTCGTCGCGTTCGCGGTGACCGGCGGCATCCCAGCCGCGCCAGCGCGGACAGCGCCACGAAACTCCCGCCACCGCCGACGGCGTTCAGGGCGCCGGCGGCGACACCGGCCAGAAGGATCAGTAGCACCCTTTGAGGATCAGGGCTGCGCCGGGAGGTCCACAATGCGCGATCCCCGTACCCAGCCTAAGTTGGAGACGTAGGCTGAAACCATGCGGTACGACCTCGACGACCTCAGGCTCTTCACGTACGTCGCGGCCGAGGGCTCGATCACCGGCGGCGCGCGTGTGATGCACCTCAGTCTGCCTTCGGCCAGCGCGCGGGTCAGAGCTCTCGAAGCGCAGGCCGGCGTCCCCCTGCTCATCCGCGAGCGCCGGGGCGTCCGGCTCACCCCCGCAGGCGCCACCCTCGCAAGGCACGCCCGTGAGGTCCTCGCCGAGACCACCAGGCTGGACAGCGCGGTCGCGTCGTACGCCGTCTCGCACACGGCCCCGATCCGCCTGGTCGCCGGCGGTTCCGCGATGCATCAGCTCGTCCCGGTCGCGCTCGCCACGTTCCTGCGCGACCACCCCGAGTACGACGTGAACGTCCACGAACGCCGGACCGTCCGCAGCGTCCGCCTGCTCGCCGCGGGAGAGGCCGACCTCGGTGTCATCCTCGACGACGAGCCGACCACCCTGCGGACCGAACCCCTCGCCGACGACTCCCTCGTCGTGATCGGCCAGGCCGACGGCATCCTCGCCGGCCGCACCTCGATCTCGTACGCCGAAGTCGCCGAACATCCCCTGGTCGGCCTGGACCGCAAGTCGCCGCTCACGCAGTGGATGGACGAGCGGCTCGGCCCGCACGCCCCGGCTCCCCGCTACCGAACCGTCGTACCGACCCTGCACACGCTCATCACGCTCGCCACCGCTGGCGCCGGTCTGGCGATCGTTCCGCGCCGAGCCGTCGACGCCAACGCGGCGGTCGAGATCTGCCCACTCCAGGACGCATGGTCCACCCGCGCGCACCTACTCTGTTACGCCGCCAACGCCCCCGAGCCTGCGCACCTGCTCGCAACCCATCTGCACGCGGCGGCAGGGCACTAACGTCGGCTCTCGATGCCGTTGAGCAGGTAGCCGAGGCCGAGGTCGAACGATTCGGCGGCCGTCCGGTGCGGGCCGTCGCGCACCAACTCCTCCATCGCGGCGTAGCGACCGGTTTCGAACATCCGGAGCAGGTAGGGCACGCTCGCGTGCTGCCACTGCCGCTCGTCGAGGCCGCTCTCGCGTTCGGCCCGGCGCTCGGCGATCTCCTTGCGAACAGCGCCGAGTACGTAGGCGCTCACCGCCTCGAGAGCACCTGACGTCGTGTCGAGATCGAGACCGGTGGCCCGGAGCGCGGCCAGGGTCGCCTCGTTGTGGGCGATGGTCGCCGGACCGAAATGGGGTCGACCGCCGAGCAGGTCGGCGAACCATTCGTGCCGTAAGGCGACCTCGCGGGTCCCGGTCGCAAGGGAACGCAGCACCTCGGCCCAGGTCGACCCGGTCGGCGTGGGGATCTCGCCGTACACGGCGTCGACCATGAGGGTGAGGAGCTCGTCCTTGGTGTCGACGTACCGGTAGAGGCGCATCGGGCCGGCGTCGAGCGCGCCGGCGACCTTGCGCAGTGAGACCGCGTCCAGGCCGTCGGAGTCGGCCAGGTCGAGCGCGGCCCGGACGATGCGCTCGCGGCTGAGCGGGCTCGGCGCACGCCGTTCGGACGGCTCGGGTCGCTCCCAGATCAAGGGCCTGTCGGTCACACCGGGCACGATACACCGCCTCATGCGATACAGTGTCTCTATCAGTACACTGTATCGATAGGAGTGACCCATGATCGCGATCATCGGCGCCGGCCCCGGCGGCCTCACCCTCGCCCGGATCCTGCACCTCCATGGCATCGACGCCGTTGTATACGAACGCGACGCCGGCCCGCACGTCCGCAGCCAGGGCAGCATGCTCGACCTGCACCCGGAGACCGGCCAGGCGGCCCTTCGTGCGGCCGGCCTCGAGGCGGAGTTCCTCGAGTTCGCCCGCCGCGAAGGTCAGGACCTGCAGATGCTCGACCACACCGGCACGGTGCTGATGCGGCACGACACCCCGGACGACGCCCCGATGGAGCGACCGGAGATCGACCGCACCGACCTGCGCAACATCCTGCTGCGGTCACTGCCGGCCGACACGGTCCGCTGGGGGCAGATCTTCACCCATGCGGAGGGACAGGTCTTGCATTTTGCCGACGGCAGTACGGCGACCTGTGAGCTGCTCGTCGGGGCCGACGGCGCCAACTCCCGGGTGCGCCCGCTGCTGACCGATATCCAGCCGGAGTACACCGGCAAAGTCGCGATTATGGGGACGATCCACGACGCGGATCGCACCCAGCCCGAGCTTGCGGCGATGGTTGGTCGCGGCAACTACTGGGTCTTCGGGCCGGACCGCCTACTGAGCGCGCAACGCAACGGCAATGGCACGATCAAGGTCGCCGTTTCGATGCACGCAGCGCCCGACCTCAAGCCGGCCGACGTCGCCGAACTGTCGGACGAGTGGGCTCCACAGTTCCATCGTCTGCTCGCTGCGTGGGGTGAGCCGTTCGCCGCGGTTCCGGCGTACGTCCTGCCGGTCGATATGACCTGGCCACGCCGATCGGGTGTGACTCTGCTCGGCGACGCCGCTCACCTGATGCCATCGGTGGGAGAGGGTGCCAACTCGGCCATGCTGGACGCTGCCGAGCTGGGACAGGCCATCGCTGCGCATCCGGATGACCTGGACGCCGCGCTCGAGGCGTACGAGCCGGCCATGCAGGCTCGCGCCACCAAGACCGCCGAGATGTCGGCCATGGTCGCGGACCTGATGTTCGGACCGGATGCCGCGCAGAAAGTCCTGCGGTTCTTCGGGGCGGTCGACTAGCGTTCGGGTATGAGTGAGGCTGTTCCGCTGCAGGCGTTCGGTGCGTTGCTGCACAGTCAGAACCTCGGCATGGTGTGCCGGGCGTTGAACATGTATCAGGTGGCTGCGTCGTACACGCAGGTGAGTGGTGGGAACCCGCTCGAGCCGATGGCCGGTGAGGTACGGGCGGTCGCGCGCGAGATCTTGTCGCGGCCGCCGGTCGAGGGTGATCCCGAGATCCCGGCCGGGTTCGACCACGTGAGTGCGCTCAACGCTCTGACCACCGTTGCGCAGCCGGAGGACGCCGAACTCATCGCGCGGATCCGCGCGACCACGACCGACGCACGGATCCAGGCGGTCGCGAAGCTCGCGTCCGCCGCCGTCTCTCATTCCGCCGCACCGACCGAGGAGCCGCATGCCCGCCCTGACAGTGACTGAGGCCCGGGACCGCGCGGCCGCCCTGACGGTTCGCTCGGCCGACGTTGCGTTCGATCTGACCCACGGCGATACGACTTTCGGCGTGGTCAGCACGTTGCGGTTCGCGAGCACAGCCGAGGCGAGCTGGGTGGACGTGAAGCCCGAGCGGCTGATCGGGGTCGAGCTGAACGGGAAGCCGCTCGACGTGAATCAACTCGACGACGGCCGGTTCCCGTTGTCCGGACTGCAGCCGGAGAACGAACTGATCGTGACCGCCGAGATGACGTACTCAGCGGACGGCGAAGGGATGCAGCGATCCGTCGACGCCGCGGACGGCCGCGTGTACACGTACGGCATGTCGTCGCTGGAGTCCGCGCCGCGGTACTTCCCGTGTTTCGACCAGCCTGACCTCAAGACGCCGTACCGGATGACGGTGAAGTGTCCCGAGGACTGGGTGGTGATGGGCAACGGCGCCGCCACGCGAACCGCGGCGGGGGAGTGGACGCTCGCGGAGACCAAGCCGCTCTCGACGTACTTCGTCACCGTCGTGGCCGGCCCGTATCACCAGATTCATAGCGAGTACGACGGGATCCCGCTCGGACTCGCCTGCCGGCAGTCGCTCAAGGAGCACCTGGAGCGGGACGCCGAGGACATCTTCCGGACCACGCGGGAGGCGTTCGCCGCGTACCACGGGATGTTCCGGCAGCGGTACCCGTTCGGCGAGTACTGGCAGGCGTTCGTCCCGGACTTCAACCTCGGCGCGATGGAGAACCCGGGCTGCGTGACGTTCGCGGATCACCTGGTCCACCGCGGTCAGGCGACCGAGGCGGAGCTGGGTCTGCGCGCCCGGGTGATCGTGCACGAGATGGCGCACATGTGGTTCGGTGATCTGGTCACGATGCAGTGGTGGAACGACATGTGGCTGAACGAGTCGTTCGCCGAATACATGGCGCACCGGGTGACCGAGGAGGCGACCAGCTACGACGGCAGCTGGACCGACTTCGCCTTTGTGCGCAAGTGGTGGGGGATGCAGACGGATCAGAGCAGTTCGACGCATCCGGTCGCGCCGGACAGCCTGAAGGATGCGCGCGAATCGCTTGACGACTTCGACGGGATCTCGTACGCCAAGGGTGCGGCCGTGCTCAAGCAGCTGGCGACGTACCTCGGTGACGACGTGTTCCTGAAGGGTGTCAACGCGCACCTGGAGGCGCACGAGTACGGCAACGCCAACCTGCGCGAGTTCATCGGGAAGCTCACCGAGGCGGGTGCGCACGATCTCGACCACTGGTCCGGGCAATGGTTGCGGACCTCGGGCCTGGACACGATCACGGTCGAGCGCACGTCGACCGGAGCCGTCCTGCATCGCACCAGCCCGGACGATTCCCGACGCCTGCACAAGCTGAGCGTCGGCGGGTACGACGAATCCGGCGCCCCAACTCTTCTCGATGTGGTGGTGGATCGGGATTCCGTAGAGGTTGCTCTAGGCAATGAACTGGTGGCGATCGTTCCTGATGCCAATGACGACACCTGGGCGAAGGTTCGGCTCGACGCGACGACCCTGGACAACCTGCCGGCGGTGTTGCCGAAGATCGCTAGCAGCACGACCCGCGCGGTGATCTGGAACGCGATCCGCGACGCGACGATGAGCGCCGAGCTCGACCCCCGGCGGGCGTTCGACCTGTTCCTCGCCACCATCCAGTCCGAGGACAGCGACACCGCCGTCGCGTCGCTGCTCAAGTGGCTCGAGGTGCGGGTCCTCGGCGTCTACCTTCCGTACGACGAGACCCGCGGCGCGGTCGCCGACGCGCTCGAGAACAAGGTCGCCGCCGCCGAGCCCGGTAGCAGCCTGCAGTTGACCACAGCCCGCGGCTACATCGCGACCACCGACGACGCCGCCCTTCTGAACTCCTGGCTCGCGGGCGTCAACCTTCCGCCCGGCTTGACGGTCGACGCCGACCTTCGCTGGGCGCTGGTGCTGCGGCTGGTCCGGCTGGACGCATTCGGCGCGGCCGAGATCGACGCCGAACTCGCCCGCGACACCTCCACCGAGGGCGTCAATCACGCCGCCCGATGCCGGGCCGCGCTGCCGTCCGGCAAGGAGGCCGCGTGGACGCGGATCATGACGGACCCGGCGATCGGTGTGAAGGAACTGCTCGCCGCCGCCGAGGGGTTCTGGCATCCCGGTCAGGCCGAGGCCACCGCGCCGTACGTCCGTCGCTTCTTCACCGACATCCCGCACACGGGTGAGATCCGCGCCGGCATGGTGCTCGGGCTGACGGTGCAGCGGATCGCGCCGCGGTACGCGATCGACCCGGACCTGATTACCCCGGCCGAGGCCCTGATCGCCGACGAGACCGTCGTTCCAAGCATCCGCCGGCAGACCGCCAACTTCCTCGACGACCTCCGCAGAGCAGTGGAGGTACGCCGGATCAGCGGGTAGCCTGGTTACGCAGAGTGTCGCCCCGAGCCTGAGGAGTCACCGAATGCGTCTGATCAGGCTGCTTCTCGTGCTCGGATTCCTCACCGCGGTCGCTCCACCGGCGGTCGCGGTGGATTCTGTTGCGGCCGTCCGGGCGCGGTTGGAGACGATCGCGGGGTTGCGGATCGAGAGTGCGCAGCTGATCAATGGCAAGCCGTTCTTCGTGCTCTGGTTCCGGCAGCCTGTGGATCAGCATCAGCCGGGCGGTCCCCAGTTCGAGCAGCGGATCACCTTGTGGCACAAGGGATTCGACCATCCGACCATCCTGCACACGACCGGGTACGGCGGTGTCGCGGGACCGTTCACGGCCGAGCCGACGCAGCTCGTCGACGGCAACCAACTGGACGTCGAGGAGCGCTTCTTCGGGAAGTCGATTCCAGCCGGCAAGGACTGGTCGAAGCTCGACATCTGGCAGGCCGCGACAGACCACCACCGGATCGTCGAAGCATTCAAGGCCCTGTACGACGCCAAGTGGGTGTCGACCGGTGCGAGTAAGGGTGGGATGGCGTCGGTCTATCACCGGCGTTTCTACCCGGCCGACGTGGACGCGACCGTCGCGTACGTTGCTCCGGACGATGTGGTCAACGAGCAGGATTCGTACGTCGACTTCATCCAGCACGCCGGCACGGACCCTGCCTGCAACGAGGCCCTGAGGACCGTGCAGCGGAATGCGCTGTATCGCCGCGCGACGCTGCTACCGATGCTGGTCGAGCTCGGCCTGAAGTACGACCAGAGCTACGGATCGGCCGATCGGGCCTTCGAGGCAGCGGTGCTGGATACGCCGTTCAAGTTCTGGCAGTACCACAGTCAGCTGAGCTGCCTCCTGGTCCCAGGCCGGACCGCGTCCGACCAGCAACTGTTCGGCTTCATCGACCAGGTGGCCGACTGGTCGTCGTACTCCGACACCGGCGTTGCGCCGTACCTGGCGTACTACTACCAGGCTGCGGCACAGCTCAACTGGCCAGACGTCGCCACTGGTACGACGTGGCTCAAAGGACTGCTGCACTACCGCGAAGCCGGCGCCGCGCCCGCGTCGGTCCCGGCGGCGATCGAGCCGAAGCACGACGCGAAGGCCATGGCGGATGTCGATCACTGGGTGAAGACGTCTGCTACCCGGATGCTTTTCGTGTACGGCGAGAACGATCCGTGGAGTGCGGAGGAGTTCGCCCCGGGCCCGGGGACGCGCGACTCGCGGTGGTACACGGTCCCGGCGGGGAATCACAACGCCGACATCGCCGGTCTGCCGGTCGCAATGCGGACCGAGGCCACGAAGCTGCTGCGGGGTTGGGTCAGCGCACCGTGAGGTGTTCGGCCATGGCCTTACGGGCTTGATGGATGCGGGCCTTCACTGTGCCGAGCGGGACATCGAGCTCGTCCGCGATCTCAGCGTACGTGAGTGCTCCCAGGTCGCGGAGGACCAGCGGCTGGACGAGCTGGGGATGGCTGGACTCCAGCGCCTCGAGGGCCTCGAGCAGGTCGAGGCGGGAGCCCGCGATCACCGACGTCGTACGCGGGTCGACGGATTCCGGCAGGACCTCGGCGGACTGCTCGACCGAGCGCCGCTTCAGCGATCGGTAGGTCTGCCGGGCCTGGTTGGTGGCCACGATCGTGACCCAGCCGGCGAAGCTGCCGCTGCCCCGGAAGGTGTGGATCTTGTTGGCCACCTGCAGCAGCGTGTCCTGGACGGCCTCCTCGGCGTCCTCGCGGTGCGGCAGGAACTTGGCCACCCGGCGCTGCACCTGCGGACGGATCGCCTGCAGGATCTGCGGCATCACGGACTGGTCTCCCGACGCTGCCTGTGACGCCAGCTGCTCGAGATCCTCGTCCATGTCTCCCCGGGTCGTTGCGTTGATCGGCTTGCCCGTGACCGACAATAGCGGGGATGGATGTCATCGGACGGTACCGGCTGCGGGCCAAGATCGGCGCGGGCGCCTTCGCGACCGTGTGGCGTGGGTACGACGACGACCTCGATGTCGACGTCGCCGTCAAGGTGCTCGCGGACAACTGGGCGTCGCGGGCCGACGTCCGGGAACGCTTCCTGTCCGAGGCCCGGCTGATGCGCCGGATCGCCAGCGACCGTGTGGTCCGGGTCTTCGACCTCGGGAAGCTGCCCGACGGGCGCCCGTACTTCGTGATGGACTACGTCGGCGGCGGCACGCTCGGAGACGTCCTGCGGCACGGGCCGCTCGATCCCGCGGAAGCGTTGTGGTGGGGTGCGGACCTGGCCCGCGCGGTGGCCGCGTTGCACAACGAGGGCGTCGTTCATCGCGACGTGACTCCGGCCAACCTCCTGCTGCGGGAGAACCAGGGCAACGAGTCCGGCGGCGGTACGCACCGGATCGTGCTGGCCGACCTCGGGCTGGCCAAGCGGGCGGCAGAGGCGTCCGGGCTGACTCAGGCCGTCGGTACGCCCTCGTACATGGCACCCGAGCAGGGGCGTGGCGATGGCGGGTTCGACGAGCGGGCGGACATCTACGCGGTCGGTGCGGTGACATACGCACTGATCACCGGGCACCCGCCGTACAACGCGAGCTCGATCGGGGACGTGCTCAACCGCGATCCTGACCTGCTCCCGCCGAGCCTGCGGCCGGCGTTGCACGACTCGGTCGGCGCACTCGACGAGATCCTCGGCCGGGCCCTCGCCTATCGGGTCGTCGATCGGTGGGAGCGCGCGGACAGTCTGGCCGAGCGGCTCGAGGCCGAGGCATACCGGCTGGAGCAGGAGGCACCGCTGCGAGCCGAGGAGCGGACCAGCATCACCGACACCGAGCTGCCGACGACCGTCGCGACCGACCCGCCGGTACGACGACGTCGCCGTCGCGGGCGGGCGTGGTTCCTGGCGGCGCTGCCGGTCGCTTTCGTGCTGGCTGGCGTCGGCGGCTGGTTCCTGTTCGGCCAGTGAGACACGGGCTGATCCTGGCGAGCATGGCTGCTTAGAGTAGTCACATGGCTACTCACCGCAGTTTTGCCATCGTTGCCGTCATACCGCTCTTCATCGCAAGTACCGCTCAGGCGGCCTCGCCGAGCGCGAACTACTCCTGCCGCGCGGATACCAAGTTCGGCCGGCACACCGTGTCGTTGCGCCAGGGAGTCGACGCCCAAGCGCCGCCGACCGTGCGGCACAACACCCGCTTCACCATCGCGGTCGACCTCAAGCCCGGATCGCTCCCGAGCGAGGTGAAGGGCTTCAAGCTGCAGGAGGTCCGCGATCTGTCCCTCCGCATCCCGATCCCGGCCAACTCGTCGTACGTCAGCGCCCGTCTCATCGGCGGCTCCGGCCTCAACTCGACCCCCACGGTCTCCCTCGACGGCGCGGTCGCGGTGATCAAGGTCCCCGGTCCGATCCCCGGCGGCGCGAACTACGAACTCCCCACCCTCAGCGTCCGCCTCAAATCCGGCCGCCGCGGCACCACCATCGAAACCAAACTCAAAGGCACCAGCTACAACGACCCCGGCCTCACCCTCCAAGCCAAAATCAAATGGAAGTTCGTCACCATCACCGCCCCGGTCGCCTGCTACCCCGACCCCAACCCACCCCTTACCAAGACCACCGTCCGCTAAGCCGCACTGCGGGTTCGCCCACAATCGGACACCGCTTCGCGGCGGCTGACTCGTTGCCGCGTCCGGCGGGGCGCAGATGGTGGATCCGCGGCTCGTGGGGTTTGCGCGGGCGGAGTGTGGTTTGGTCGCGCCTGCGGAGGACCGTGGTTCGCGGGCTCCGCTGCGTGATGGTGCTGGTCGGGGCGGCGTGCGTCAAGGGCGCCTTCGGCGTCGCTGCGCGATCTTCGACCCTTGACCCACACCGCCCCGACCAGGGAAAGACGCAGCTATGCGGATCCCGCGGGGAGCTGTGAGCCGGGTCGAGGTGATTCCGGTTGGTCGGTGTGGTGCCGGGCTGGTCTGGTTCGGTGTGGTTGGCGTGCTGAAGCCCGTGCGCTGGGTGATTCGGGTCCGCTGACGGGTAGCCCGTCGGTCGCTCAGACACCTTCCGGGACCAGGGGGACAAGACGTCGCCTGTCCGCACTGCCGGGAAGTGTCCGCGTCACCCGTGAAGTTCCTGTTCCAGCCGCGCAATCCCGCCATCCGGACAGGTGCATCCACCTGCTGGTCTACCGGCCGCGCGAGCCGGGGTCGGGAGGATCTCTTCCCGTCCCGGGTAGAGGATCCTCCCCAGCCCCTTCCCCACAAGGTGAATCCCGCCTGCCTGGTCACGCTCACGAACCTGGCCCGGGTGGGGCCGGGTTCGTGGTTGGTGAGTGGCTGGGGTCCGCCTCGCGGTGCTCCAGGCCATCACGATCGTCGCGGTGCCCGGCCGTCGCGCTTGCGGCCCGGGTTGGTCGGGCGATTGTGATGGCCTGGAGCACCGGCCACACCTGGGCCGGCCCGTCAGCCTGACCACAGTCGACCACCGTGATCACGTCCTGCGTGTGACCACTCGGGTGAGCGGCTCCGGGATAGCTGCGGTCTTTCCTGGTCGGGGTGGTGTGGGTCAAGGGTCGTAGATCGCGCAGCGACGCCGAAGGCGCCCTTGACGCACGCCGCGCCGACTAGCACGATCACGCAGCCCGGAGACCGCGCCACCACATCCCCTCCGCGCAAACCAGCCGAGCGGCGTATCAGCACATCGCGCCCCGCCGGAGGCGCCAGAAGGCAGTCGCCGCGGAGCGGTGTCCGATCGGCTCGGTCGCACCAGAGTCGTTCTGCGCGCACCAGTTTGAGCGGCGGATCAGGCATCTGCGCCTCCGCCCGAGGCGGCTACAGGTCGGCCGCCGCGTAGGGGTGTCCGATGCACCGCGCACTATAGGTGGGTCCGGGCGGCGTGCGGCCCGAGAGTTGCGACACCGCAGTTCCTCCGCAAGGTTGGCGGCGCCACAGTCACTTTGCGCAGATCAGTTGAGCGGCGGATCCCACTATCCGAGCCGCCCCGCCGGAGGTGGCGACAGACAGTCGCCGCGGAGCGGTGTGCGGTTGAGTCGCCACCCATGCTGGCTGTTAATAGGTGACGGTGATTTGTTTGGTGGTTGGGGTGATGCGGACCTGGCCGCCGTACGGGAGGACGAGTTGTGGGTCTGTGTGGCCGATGTCTAGGCCCTTCACGACCACGGCGTTCGGGTTGTATTCGGCGAGGGCGCGGTCGACGGCGTTGTACTGGTCGTTGACGTAGGCAACGGACTGTTCCGGCGTCAGTTCCTGAAAGAGCGCCGACGACTTCGGGCGGCCCCAGAGGATGGCGTCGAAGCGTTCGAGTAGGCCGCGTTCGCCGAAGTTTCGAAGGATTCGGTAGACGGTCTCGGCCGACGGCATCTCCTCGCTGGTTTCGCCGAACAGGACGCCGCTGTACGACGAGGTCGGTAGCATCCAGCGGTTCGTGGAGAGTTGCCAGTCGAGGATCTCGATGCAGCCACCCCACAGCTTGCCGGTGACCTCGCGGGTGCCGCTCCACGTCCACCCCGTGCCGGGGAACAGCGGTGGCTCGGTCTCCAGATGGACCGGGTCCGCCCAGTCGCGGTCGTGGTCGGTCCAGCCGGCGGCGGGCGTCAGGTCGAAGTCGCCTGGCGTGAAGAGTGCGGCCCGGAGCGAATGCTCGGAGTCCGGGTGCATCGCGCCGCCGCGGCCGAACTGGACCATCACGCTGCCGCCGTGGAAGGCCGGCAAACCCAGCGCGTACAGGAAGTTGAGCAGGTTCGTGTTGTCGCTGTAGCCGAAGAACGGCTTGGGATCCGCACGGAAGACGACCGGGTCGAGATGCTTCAGCACCGTCAGCTGATCACTGCCGCCGATACTCGCGATCACCGCCCGGACGGTCGGATCCGACCAGGCCGCGTGCAGGTCGGCGGCCCGCTCCTGTGGCGTCGTCCCGAGCTTGCGAGTGGTCGGATACTCGACCGGCTCCAGTCCGAACGATCGCAACCGCTCGAGCCCCAGCTCGTACGGCGCGGGAAAGAGCTCGGGCAATCCACCGGACGGCGAAACAATCGCAACCCGGTCTCCGGGCTGAACCATTCAGACCCCGATCGGATGCCAGACGGTCTTGAGTTCGAGGTACTGGGTCATCCGGGACAGGCCTGGCGACTCGGTCCAGTCTTCGTCGGCGGGGCGGCGGACGCGCTTGAGGTTCTCGGCGGCGGCGGCCTCCAGCTCGCGGGCCTCGTCGGGGTCCTCGATGCCGCAGAGGTCGATTGCGTTGACGTCCATGTGCGACGCCAGCCACGGACCGATCTCGGTGGCGGATCCGGTCAGGATGTTGACGACACCACCTGGTACGTCGGAGGTCGCCATCACCTCGCCCAGGGTCACAGCCGGCAACGGCCGCTCGTACGACGAGACCGCGACGACTGTGTTGCCGGAGACGATTGCGGGCGCGATCACGCTGGTCAGGCCGAGCAGGCTCGACTCCTGCGGCGCGAGCACCGCGACCACGCCGGTTGCCTCAGGCAACGAGAAGTCGAAGTACGGGCCGGCGACGGGGTTGCTGGAGCCGACGACCTGGGCGAGCTTGTCGGCCCAGCCCGCATACCAGACCCAGCGGTCGATGGCCGCGTCGACCACTACGCGGGCCTTGCTGATCGACAGACCCTCGGAGAGCGCGACCTCGGAACTGAACTGCTCGTGCCGCCCCTCCATCACCTCGGCGATCCGGTACAGGACCTGGCCGCGGTTGTACGCCGTCCGCGCGTGCCAGCCGGCGAACGCCTTGCGGGCCGCGACCACCGCGTCCCGGGCGTCCTTGCGGGAGGCCTGTGATGCGTTCGCCAGAAACTTGCCCTTGGCATTGGTCACGACGTACGACCGGCCGGATTCGCTGCGGGGGAAGGCGCCGCCGATGTACAGCTTGTAGGTCTTGCGCACTTCCAGCCGCTGCCCGTTGGACACCTTTTCAGTGGGCAAGGTAGGCCTCCAAGCCGTGGCGGCCGCCCTCGCGGCCGTATCCCGATTCCTTGTAGCCGCCGAACGGCGAGGTCGGGTCGAAGCGGTTGAACGTGTTGGCCCAGACCACGCCGGCGCGCAGCTGGTTCGCCATCCAGAGGATCCGGGAACCCTTGTCGGTCCAGATCCCGGCGGACAGTCCGAACGGCGTGTTGTTCGCCTTCTCCACCGCCTCGGCCGGGGTGCGGAAGGTCAGCACGGACAGGACCGGCCCGAAGATCTCCTCACGGGCGATCCGGTGCGCCTGGGACACCCCGGTGAAGACGGTCGGCGGGAACCAGTATCCCTGCGGCGGCAGCTCGCACTCCGGCGACCAGCGCTCGGCGCCCTCGTCCTCGCCGACCTGCGACAGCTCCCGAATCTTGGCCAGCTGGGCCGCGGAGTTGATCGCCCCGATGTCGGTGTTCTTGTCGAGCGGGTCGCCGACGCGCAGCGTGCCCATCCGGCGCTTCAGTCGCGCCAGGACCTCGTCGTACACGCTCTCCTGGACCAGGAGCCGCGAACCGGCGCAGCAGACGTGGCCCTGGTTGAAGAAGATGCCGTTGACGATGCCCTCGATGGTCTGGTCGATCGGCGCATCCTCGAAGACGATGTTCGCCGCCTTGCCGCCGAGCTCGAGCGTGACCGCCTTGTCCGAGCCGGCGACCGACTTCGCGATCGCGCGACCGACGGCGGTCGAGCCGGTGAAGGCGACCTTGTTCACGTCCGGGTGCTCGACCAGCGCCTGACCGGTCGCGCCGGCGCCGGTGACGATGTTGACCACCCCGGGCGGCAGGTCCGCCTGCTGGCAGATCTCCGCGAACGCGAGCGCGGTCAACGGCGTCGTCTCGGCCGGCTTCAGCACGACGGTGTTCCCGGCGGCCAGGGCCGGGGCGATCTTCCACGCCAGCATCAGCATCGGGAAGTTCCACGGGATCACCTGACCCGCGACTCCCCACGGCTTTGGGTCGTCCCCGGCGCCGGCGTACTCGAGCTTGTCGGCCCAGCCCGCGTAGTAGAAGAAGTGCGCGGCCACCAGCGGGATGTCGACGTCGCGGGACTCGCGGATCGGCTTGCCGTTGTCCAGCGACTCCAGCACCGCGAGCTCACGCGCCCGCTCCTGGATCAGCCGCGCGATCCGGAACAGGTACTTCGCCCGGTCGCGACCGGCCATCGGGCCCCAGACCTTCTCGAAGGCCTTGCGGGCGGCGCGGACGGCCTTGTCGACGTCCGCGGGACCGGCCTCGCTCACCTCGGCGAGCACTTCCTCCGATGCAGGCGAGATTGTTTTGAACGGTTTTCCGTCCGTGGCGTCGGTGAACTGGCCGTTGATGAACAGCCCGTACGACGACTTGATGTCGACGATGGCCCGCGATTCGGGGGCCGGTGCGTACTCGAATCTGCTCATGCCTGTCAGTCCAAGGTGAAGTAGTCGGGGCCCGGGTAGTGCCCGGTGGCCAGCTTGGTGCGTTGCATCAGCAGGTCGTTCAGCAGGCTGGACGCCCCGAACCGGAACAGCTCCGGGTCCAGCCAGTCCGGTCCGGCCGTCTCGTTGACCGTGACCAGGTACTTGATCGCGTCCTTCGCGGTCCGGATCCCGCCGGCCGGCTTGACGCCGATGTGCAGGCCGGTGGCCTCCTGGTAGTCGCGGACCGCCTCCAGCATCACCAGCGTGACCGGCAGCGTGGCGGCGGGCGAGACCTTGCCGGTGGAGGTCTTGATGAAGTCAGCGCCCGCCAGCATGGCCAGCCAGGACGCGCGCCGGACGTTGTCGTAGGTGACCAGCTCACCGGTCTCCAGGATCACCTTCAGGTGCGCGTCGCCGGCCGCCTCGCGGATCGCGGCGATCTCGTCGAAGACCAGGCCGTACCGCCCGGACAGGAAAGCGCCGCGATCGATCACCATGTCGACTTCGTCGGCACCGGCCGCGACCGCGTCCTTGGTGTCCTGGATCTTGATCGGGAGACTGGAACGCCCGCTGGGGAAGGCGGTTGCGACACTCGCCACGTTGATCCCCGAGCCGCGCAGCTCGTGCTTGGCCGTCGCCACCAGGTCCGGGTAGACACAGACCGCGGCCACCTGCGGCGCAGTCGGATCGGCCGGGTCGGGCCGCTTCGCCTTCGCACACAGGGCCCGCACCTTGCCCGGGGTGTCCTGGCCCTCCAGCGTGGTCAGGTCGATCATGCTGATCGCCAGATCCAGCGCGTAGGCCTTGGCGGTGGTCTTGATCGAACGCGTGCTCAGCGTGGCGGCTCTGGCCTCGGCGCCGACCTGGTCGACACCCGGCAGGCCGAGCAGGAACCGGCGCAGCCGGTCCTCGGACGAGGTCACGTCGGCCAACGAGTCGACGCCGCTGTCGAGAGTGGTCACCTCAGGCAGTCTAGTGCCGTTCCAGCCTGCCGGTTACTTTGTGCTGGTGAAGTCGAAACCGTCGGACTCCGAGCAGTACCTGTCGACCTCGAACCGGATCACCGGAGGGCTGGTGGTCGCGGTCGGTGTGCTCGCACTGCTCGACATCGTGCTGGAATGGCGGACCGGCAGTGGTCTGCTGGTCGCCTGCATCGTCGGCATCCTGATGGTGCTCGCGTGGGCCGGTCTGATGCGGCCGTCGGTCACGCTCAGCCCGCAACACCTCCTGCTGCGTAACCACTTCCGCGACCGCCTGATCCCCTGGAACCAGGTGAGCGGCGTCGATGTCACCGACATCCTCCGGGTTCATGTCGGGGACAACAAGCTGCGCGCTCCTGGCGTCGTACTGGTTATGCGTGACCTTCGGAAGCAACGAGTCGGCGGTGCCAAGCTCGGCAAGGACAGTTCGGTCTCCCGCGCCGACTTCGTGGTCGACCGGATCGAGGTGCACATGAACCAGTACGGCGACCAGCCCGGCGGTGAGCTGGTCACGACCTGGGCCAAGCCCGAGCTGATCGTCATCGGGGTGCTCGCGGTCGTCGGCGTCGTGGCAGCGCTCGTTCGCTGACCGCGCCGATGCCGCTGTCTCGTCGTACCCTCCTGCGGACCGGTGCCGCGGCCGGCGTCACTGGTGTCGCGGCCATCGCCGCTCTCGAAACCGGAGTGATCCCCGGTCGCGGTCAGGTGCACGACGTGCTCGGGCTCACCGGCCCGGATGGCGTCGTACCGGACGTACCCGCCGGACCGGTGGTGTCCGGCAGCTTCGAATCTCTGGCCCGCCGTACGACGGTCGGGTACAGCGTCATCTACCCGGACGGATACGGCCCGTCGACGCCGTTGCCCGTCGTACTGGCTTTGCATGGACGGGGTGGCGACCACACGTCGGCCGTCAACGACCTCGGCATCGACCGCTACCTGACGTCTGCGGTTCGATCCGGTACGACGCCGTTCGCGGTGGCGACCGTGGACGGCGGGCAGGACAGCTACTGGCATCGGCGCGCCGACGGCAGCGATCCCGGGTACATGCTGAGTCAGGAATTCCTGCCGCTGTTGACGAATCGCGGTCTGCGTACCGATGGGTACGGCGTCTTCGGCTGGTCGATGGGCGGATACGGCGCCTTGCTCTGGGTCGCATTGCACTCGTTCGAACGACGGGTCCGGCCGGGGATGCGCGCGGTCGCGGTCGGGGCGCTCAGCCCGGCGCTGTGGCGAAAGTACGGCGAGGTCGCGGCCGGAGCCTTCGACAGCGTCGACGATTTCGAGGAAAACCAGGCGTTCGGGCGCCCCAACGGCTTCCGGGATGTTGCCGTGCGCATCGATTGTGGCCGGGACGACCCGTTCGCCAAGGCCGCGCGGGAGCTGCGGACCGAGCTGGGTGCGGCCGGCGGGCAGCAGGCGGGCGCACACACGCCGGGGTACTGGCGGCGGATGCTGCCGGATCAGCTGCGTTTTCTGGGGTCGAAACTCGCGCGCTGACGGAACTGTGGTCAAGTTGTCCGCGTCACAACCCGTGCCCAGCCCGGGGATGAACCCCTGTTCACAGCAGGATGGGCACGACAGGTCCCCCTTCATCATCGAGAGTGGAGCTCATGGTCAACCTCTCCCGTACTGCCCTGCGCGGCCTCGCCGGCGTCGCTGCCCTGGCCAGCCTCACGGTCGCGGCGCTGCCGAGTGCGCAAGCCAACCAGGCCTCGGGTGCGAACACCCCGACGGCACCTTCGGCCGACGTTCCGGCGCAGGTCGTCGGTACGCCGCCGCCTGGTGACGGCGTAACCGCCAAGTCGGTGACGTCGGACGTCCGGCGCTACAGCAAGATCTACTCGGCGGGCATCGTCACGCCGTCGAAGTGCAAGGAGGTCAACGTCTCCCTGCGCACGCTGGCGGGCGTCAAGTCCTACGCAACGCAGCTGTGGAACTGCAACTACTGGGGCTGGGCGGCTCCGCTGCGGGCAGCCGGCGCGGCCTACAAGGTCAAGCCGCAGCTGATCGTGCACACCGGCTCGAGGATCGTCACCGACTGCGGCACCCTGTCGAACCCGACCGGGTACTACTGCAGCGGCCACAACGGCGCGATCTACATCCCGGCCCAGCAGATCATCAACCAGTGGGCCAGCAACCCGACGATGGCCCGCGCCTGGCTGTCCCAGATGCTGTCGCACGAGTACGGTCACCACGTCCAGTACCTGACCGGCATCCTGAACGCGTCCTGGAACAAGCAGTACGCGCTCACCACGCAGGCCGCGAAGCTCGAGGAGAGCCGTCGCCGCGAGCTGCAGGCGTCCTGCTTCGGCGCCGCCTACCTCGGCGCGGACAAGCGGTACTACCCGATGAGCGGTGGCCTGATGGTGGCCTTCAACCAGCTGGTCAGCGGCATGGGCGACCAGCCCGGTGGCGTGCGTGACCACGGTGCGCCGAAGAACCACGCGTACTGGTCGACGCTGGGCTTCAACGCGAAGCACACCTACACCACGCCGGCCAACTGCAACACCTTCAACGCGAACTCGAAGTACGTCTCCTGATTGTCGTCTCGTAGTTCGTAACTCAGCCGCCCGGTACGCGTTGGCGTACCGGGCGGCTGTTGCGTTTTGGAGACACCTGCACGATCTGCGATCGTGTGGTTACTTGTTTCGGGGCCGCACGCCTTAGAGTTCTGAGTCGAGCGTCGAACGGCAGGAGTCAAGGACTGTGAACTACGACGAGTTCAACACCGAGTACGCCAAGGTGCTGGACAAGATCAAGAGCGGCCGGTGCAGCTGGTCCGAGCTGTCCGGCCACGTCACCCGGCTGCGCCAGGCGACCGCGGGCATCACGATGCCGGTGGAGCGGACCCAGATCGACCACGACCTGGCCGCGTTGAGCCAGATGGTCGAGATGTCCCGGCGCACCAACGACAAGGAAGACGTCTGGACGGTCACGTCCGACGCGATCCGCCGGGCCAGCAGCCAGGAGGGCTCGGTCGCGGACCGGATCGCGCGGATCGAGGCGGCGATCAACGACATCGCGAGCCTCGCCAACCGCAACCCGGACGAGCGGGACGCGCTGATGCAGTCGACCAGCACGCTCCGCATCCTGCACTCGTCGCTGCAGAGCTCGCTCCGCACCGAACAGGCCGAAGCAGCCGCAGCGGCTCGCTGATCTGGTATCGCAGCGACTCGCTGGCACTCCCGGGGAGCTACCCGCCAGCTGCTCCCCGGGCCCTGTCGACGAGCCCTGTTCGACGGCTATTCGGGCCTAGAGGCCGAGTGCCGTGGAGAGTGCCTGCTTGATCCCGGTCAGGTCCTCGCCTGCCCGCGCGCGGGCACTCGCTACATCGTCACCGGTCACCGGCACGACGACCTCGAGGTAGCACTTCAGCTTCGGCTCGGTGCCCGAGGGACGTACGACGACCCGTGCGCCGTCGGACAGCGTGTACCGCAGCCCGTCCGTGGGCGGCAGTGTCTCCGTCCCCTCGCTCAGATCGTCCACCCGCTCGACCGCGTGGCTCCCCAACTCGGTCGGGGGAGTGGCACGCAGCTGGTTCATCGCGGTCTGGATGAGCGAGAGGTCATCGACCCGGACCGCCAGCTGATCGGTGGCGTGGAGGCCGTACTTGATCGCCAGGTCGTCCAGCAGATCTTGCAGCGTGCGCCCCTCGGCCTTCGCGCCCGCGGCCAGCTGCAGCACGCGGACCAGCGTGGAGATCCCGTCCTTGTCCTTCACCGCGTCCGGGTCGACGCAGTACCCCAGCGCCTCCTCGTACCCGAAGACGAGCTCCGGCACCCGCCCGATCCACTTGAATCCGGTCAGCGTCTCGACGTACCGGACGCCGTACGACGCCGCGATCTTGCCGAGCAGAGATGACGAGACGATCGAGCAGGCGGCGACCCCATCCGGTCGGGATGACAGCAGGAACTCACCGAGCAGCCCGCCCAGCTCGTCCCCGCGCAGCATCCGCCAGCCACCATCCGCCTCCGGGGCCGGGATCGCGACCGCACACCGGTCCGCGTCCGGGTCGTTGGCGACCGCGATGTCCGCGCCGACCTCGCGGGCCAGAGCGAGCGCGGCGTCGATCGCGCCCGGCTCCTCCGGGTTCGGGAACGAGACGGTCGGGAAATCCGGGTCCGGGTCAGCCTGGGACGGGACCACCGCCGGTACGGCGAAACCGGTCCGCGCGACCGCGCCCTCGACCAGGAGGCGGCCGACCCCGTGGAGAGGGGTGTAGGCGACGTTCAGATCCCGGGGTGCGTCCGCCGGGACGAGCTCGGCGATGCGGTCCAGGTAGGCGGTGAGCAGGTCGTCGCCGGCTGTCTGCCAGTCGTCGCCGCGGGGGACCTCGGCGAGTGGGCCGACGGCCGCGATGGCGGCGGCGATCTCAGCGTCGGAGGGCGGCACGATCTGGGAGCCGTCGCCCAGGTAGACCTTGTACCCGTTGTCCTGCGGCGGGTTGTGCGACGCGGTCACGACCACACCGGCCACGGCCTTCAGATGCCTGATCCCGAAGGCGACCACCGGGGTCGGGGTCGGCCTGTCCAGGAGCACGGCGTCCAAACCCGCTCCGCGCACCACGGCGGCCGTGTCCTGCGCGAACACGTCCGACTTGTGGCGGGCGTCGTACCCGATCAGGACGGGTCCGTTGGTGAGCCCCTTCGCCTTCAGGTACGCCGCCAGCCCGGCGGCGGCTCGGATCACGACGACGCGGTTCATCCGGTTCGGTCCGGCGCCGACGGCTCCGCGGAGGCCCGCCGTACCGAACTCGAGCGTGCCGGCGAAGCGGTCGGCCAGCTCGGCTGTGTCCCCGGCGTCCAGGAGCTTCTGCAACTCGGCGCGGGTGTCAAGATCAGGATCTTCGCTCAGCCAGGCTTCGGCCGTCGTACGGAGGTCATCGGTCACCTCCGCACGATAACTAATGTCCGGCCGGTCTAGTGTCCTGACGACTGGCAGGGCCGCGCGCGGATATCGGCGACGTAGTCGTCGGGTGCGCCGGCGGCTTCGGCGGCCTCGGCGAGGATGCCGAGGTAGCGGGCCGAGGGGAGGCCGCCCTCGTAGGCGTTGAGCACGTACATCCAGGCCAGCTGCTCACCGTCCAGGGTCTGCACCCGGACCTGGATCTTGCGGTAGACGTTCTGGTCGATCCACTCCCACTCGTCCAGCCGCTCGACGTCCTTGGGATGGACGTCGTACAGCGCGACGAAGACCTGGTTGGTCGGGTCCGACGGGTCCTCGACCACGGTGGCCATCGAGCCCTCCCAGCCGAGCTCCTCGCCGCCGAAGGTGAGGCGCCAGCCGGTGATCCAGCCGGTGCCGCGCAGGGGGGAGTACGGGCACCGCTCGGACATCAGGTTCGGGTCCAGATTCGACGCAAACGCGGCGTACAGGGTCACGGAAACACAGGATACGGAACAATGGCCTCTCGTGGCGCGAGTTGTGATCATCGGTGGCGGTCCAGGCGGGTACGAAGCGGCGAGTGCGGCCGCCCAATTAGGGGCGGAGGTGACGGTCGTCGATTCCGACGGGATCGGCGGTTCCTGCGTGCTCACGGACTGTGTTCCGAGCAAGACGCTGATCGCCACCGCCGAGGTGATGACCGAGGTGGAGGAGGCCGGCGAGCTCGGCGTCCGGCTGGATGACGGCGACGACGATCCGGCCAACTCGGTCCGGGTCGATCTCTCTGTCGTCAACAAGCGCGTGATGGCGCTGGCCACGGCGCAGTCCGAGGGCATCGAACGGCGGCTGGAGTCGGACAAGGTCCGCATCCTCAAGGGCCGTGGGCGACTGGACGGGCCGGAGACCGTGGTGGTCGGGGACGAGCGGCTCGCCGCTGATGTGGTCCTGATCGCCACTGGCGCAAGGCCTCGCATCCTCAAGGGCTCTGAGCCCGATGGTGAGCGGATCCTGACCTGGGAGCAGGTCTACGCGCTCGAGGAGCTCCCCGAGCGGCTCATCGTGGTCGGATCCGGTGTCACGGGTGCGGAGTTCGCGAGTGCGTACGACGCGCTTGGGAGTGACGTCGTACTGGTGTCGTCTCGCGACCGGGTGCTGCCTGGTGAGGACGCGGACGCGGCGGCGGTGCTGGAGGACGTGTTCAAGCGGCGTGGTCTCACGGTGCTGGGGAAGTCGCGGGCCGAGTCGGTCAAGCGGCAGGGTGACGGTGTGGTGGTCACGCTGACCGACGGACGGACGGTCGAGGGCTCCCACGCGCTGCTCGCGGTGGGGTCGCTGCCGAACACCGATGACATGAATCTGGTCGAGTCGGGCGTGTCGCTGACCGATGGCGGGTTCGTCCAGGTCGACCGGGTCTCCCGGACGACGGCCCGTGGCGTGTACGCGGCCGGCGACTGCACCGGCGTACTCATGCTCGCCTCGGTCGCCGCCATGCAGGGCCGGATCGCGATGTCGCACGCCCTGGGCGATGCCGTCGCCCCGCTGGACCAGTCCACGGTCTCCTCGAACGTCTTCACCGCCCCCGAGATCGCGACCGTCGGCCTGACTCAGGCGGTCGTCGACGCCGGCGGGAGTACGGCGATGGTCGTGAAGGTCCCGCTCGCCGACAACGCCCGAGCCAAGATGCAAGGCGTCCGCGACGGCTTCGTCAAACTCTTCTGCCTGCCCAACACCGGCATCATCGTCGGCGGCGTCGTAGTAGCCCCCCGCGCCAGCGAACTCATCCATCCCATCTCGCTGGCAGTAGGCGCCCGCCTGACCGTCGACCAAATGGCCCAGTCCTTCACCGTCTACCCCTCGGTCTCCGGTTCCATCGCCGAAGCCGCCCGCCGCCTGCACCTGAGAAACTGACAAACCCAGAGACGAAGACACAAAGGAAAAGAAAAGAAACAACACGGAAAGAGAAGGTTATTCAAAGAGGGTTATTCATAAACCCAGAGAAGAAGAGCAGGAAAGAAAGAACAGGGGCAGAAAGATAGAGTGGCTGGGTGCCTGGCGGGCTTGGTGCGGGGGTGCGGCCAGTCGGTGGTCGGCGTGTGAAGAGTGCAACGACTCATCGCATGTGAGGGATCGGGGCTGACGAGTCACTGAGCGAGCGGGGCGCCAGGCCATCGCAATTCACGGCTCCGGTGGAGGGGAGCGGGAGTCTGCCGCTGGGCGACGAGTGTGATGGCGTGGCGGTCGGGGTAACAGACGCTGTGAATGCCCAGCTGACAAGCTCGGCTCGCCGGCCAGCTTGAACACGGTCTGGTCCGAGGATCGTGCCCACCATCCGACGCGGCAGCTCACACACGAACAGATACCCGGTGCTTGTGCCGTCTGCGCGGGTTCATCGCGTACGGCATCCGAACCGCCCGCACCAGGCAGGCGTTGCGACAATCCCCTGATAGCTGGTCCCGTATCCGGGTGCGGATCCTCCCCAACCGAGACGAATCCCGCCACTTTGCCAGATCCGGCCACACCTCGATATCTCACCGATCGGGCATCGAGTCGTGGATCGTGGTCAACGACACGCCCGACGTTCGCGACATAATCCACGACTCGAACATCCCGGCACGAACCAATCGCCACGACCCAACAACCCACCCCCACCAGCCCACCCCGCCCGCCCCGCCCACCCCACCCCGCCCACCCCACCCCGCCCGCCCCGCCCCGCCCGCCCCGCCCACCCCGCCCGCCCCGCCCGCCCCGCCCCGCACCGCCGGCCCGATTTCCTGGGTAGCCCACTCAAATTCGTGGGTCTGCCACTGATATCGGGGGTTCCACACCCGTATTCAGGGTCCGCATCCCCCGATTTCATGGGCCAACCCATGAAATCGCTCAGCTCACCCGCCGAAGGCGGCAACACAGCCGCCGAAGGGGGCAACACAGCCACCGCGCAGCGGTGACCGATCAGACCCACACCCGTCACAAGAGCCGGATATCCCTCGCCGTTGTGGGTTCTCCCCTGGTATTAGAGGAGATAACCCACAACCCACACGGATCACCGTTCGTGTTGGCCCTGGCTAAGCCGGGCGCTGGGCGCCGCCGGTACAGGCTCTCCCGATGGTGCTCTGGGTCGGTGCCGGGCGGCAGACGCATGGTGCACGCCGCGGCCGGCGCGAACGTACCCCAGCCACTCCTCAACCACGGACCGTGCGCTACCCCGACGGGCGCTCAAGCCTGGACACAAGCCCACACCGACCCGGTTGCTGAGTGTGCCTGGCTGGCGCCCCGGCTCACCCGGACCGCCGCCGTCCCCTGATGTTCAAGCTTCACAGGGCTTCTGAATGCCCCTCATTTATGTTGTTTCTCTGCTCTTCTTCTTTGAAGGTTCTGAGTAACCCTCAGACAGGAAAAGAAAGAAACAGAGAAAGAAAAGATAGAGTGGCGCGGTGCGTATGTGCGGCCAGTCGCGGCGTGAGCGGATCTCCGGGCCATCACAATCCACGGTCCCGGTGGAGGCCAGGCGTGAATCCCCTGCTGGACCACGATTGTGATGGCCTGGCGGTCGGGGTGCGGCTGCTTTGAATACTCTGTTGACGAGCGGTTCGTCGACTAGCCGGCTGAACATAGTCCGCTCCGCGACCCTCGACACGATCGTCCGTTCAACCACCACTGGCAGCCACCATGACACCGACTCCAGCCAGCACTCAGCTCCCTCTATCCTTTTCTTTCCTTGTCTTCTCTGTTCCCCTTTTGGGTCTTCTTGTTCTTCGAAAGGCTACGGTTGGGGTTATGAAGTTTCTGGTGTTGTGGCGGATGGAATTGAGTCTGTTGTCGCCGGAGATGGCTCGGGCGGTGGGGGCTATGCCGGAGTACGGGGAGCGGCTGGAGCGGGAGGGGAAGGTGCTGTCGCGGTATCACGTGGTGGGTTCGCATGGTGGGGCGTGGATCTATCAGGTGGATTCGCACGAGGAGTTCGAGCGGTTGCTCGGGCGGGCGCCGGTGTTCAACTTCGCTCGGTACGAGGTGCATGCACTGGCTGAGATGGAATCTCCACGGTCGGGCGATTGACGCCGTCGCGGCGTCGGTGGATCGTGACTGCAGGGGGTTGTCCATGTTCGAGGACCGCACCGACCTGGCCGTCGACCGTCATCTGGTCGTCAGCCACCGTCTGCGTGCCCGGAGACTGCAGCTCGGCCTGACCCAGAAGCAGCTCGTCAGCCGGCTGGCCCGCCGGGGGATCCGCACCACGAACAAGACGCTGTCCAGCTTCGAGCACGGTGCCGGTGTCGATGTGGTCCGGCTGCCTGAGCTGGCCGATGCCCTCGACTGCACCGTCACGTACTTGCTCGGCCTGACCGAGGACCCGGCCCGTTGGGAGCCCGACCGGTCGGGCAGCTCAGACCACCGACCGGCGATCCTGAACGCCCCGAAGACCGGCCAGCCCGACGCTCACTGGATCCTCGGCCCGGATATCCCGGCCCGCCCCCGCAGGCGCTGATTCACCAGCTCCAGGTGGTACGCCGAATAGTGGCGCAAGGCAACCAGTTGGGCCGGGGTCAATCGGTCGCACACCCAGCTCCAGTGCAGCGACACCCACTCACCCGGCGCCAATCGCCCGATCAGCTCGACCCCGTCGAGTCCACGGATCGCGGTCTCCTGCCGCTTCGGTCCGAGCGACAACCGTAGGCCGTCCCACACCAGCGGTCGCGACGCCACGACAACCTCCGAGCCGGTGTCCGCGACCACCTGCCCCCACCGAATCCGGCACTGGTCGAGCACCCGAAGGGCTTGCGCTGTACTGCGTTCCTGGTCGAGCAGATCGGCCCACGGATACAGGCAGAACACCGCGAAACTGTGATGCGGCAGCCCACCCTGTACGTCGCCGGCCTGGTCCAGCAAGCGGTTGCCGATCCAGTACGCCTCGACCACCTCGCGATCAAGGGGGTCCGCCGTACCCGAGGCTGCCGCGATCAGGCGGAGTTGGGGCCACGCGCCCTCGAACTGCTCGGCCAGCGCGCGGAATCCACGGTCCTCCCGCCCGAGAGCGCCGTACTCGAGCAGCGCGCCGGCGTCGGCGGGACCGCAGTACCCGAGCCGGTTGGGCGCGAACGCGTACCGCACGAACAGCGCCGGCCCACTCACAGCCGCGCCCGGTTCATAACTCGGCGCCGAAGAACGCGAGCGCATCGGCGGCCCGTTCCCGCGACATCCGCTCCAACGCGAACCCACTGTGGATCAGCACGTACTCACCGGGAACGAACGGCCCGTCGAGCAGGGACAGGTTGATCTCCCGGACGACCCCGGCCACCTCGACCCGGCCGAGGTCCGCGCCGTCCGGACAGTCGACCACCCGGCCCGGGATGCCGAGGCACATCGGACTACATGTCTCTCAGCCGGAGGTAACGGCGGATGTCCTCGACCCCGTAGTACCCGATCCCGAGGAGAAGCAGAAGTACAACCGCCACCAGCATCCAGCGCATTACGTCATCCCCTCTACCGCGCCGACCGGCCGCGTGGCCAGGTCGAGCACCATCTGTACGGCGGTCCCGACCGCATCCTGCACAGCCGGCGACAGCCCGATCCCTGCGTCGATCGAGGTCGGCTCGCACCCGACCACGACCACAGGTCCCACGGTGCCACCGAGTCGCGGCACAAGCGAGAGCACAGCGTCAGGTCCTAGGTCGTGGGCGTCCATGCTCACGTCCGGTCCGGGCTCGGCGCCGGGCTCGGCCTCGATCACGTACAGCGTCCCCGGCGGCCCGCCTCGCTGGACCGCATCGACCAGTACGACGAGGTTGTACGGCTCGAGCAGCTGGTAGGCGAGGTGGATCCCGCGGATCCCGAAGTCCCGCACCTCGACGCCGGGAGGTAGCTCCCGCCGCGCCAACTCCTCGACCACCGACACCCCGAACGCATCGTCGCTGCAGAACACATTGCCGAGGCCGGCCACCAACACAGTCATCCCAATGGCTCCAGTTCGTCCGGACTGAAGTACAGATAGCGGCCGTGCGACCGCTGGACCTCGCCCTCCACACCGTCGAGCGCAACCGCGACATGCGTCTCGCCATCAACGTCGGACAGTACGGCGACGACCGTTCCGAGCCGCCCGGTGAGGAACATGTCCTGCGCGTCCGCCCGCTTGATGCCCGGCTGCAGCCGGACCCGGGTGCCGTTGCCCACGGCAACCCCACTGACCAGCACCGTGTCCGTCTCGGGCGACACTGAGGCGTCGTTGCCCGGATCCCACCAGGGCGTGTCCGCCGGCTCTGGCTCGGTCACCTTGCGCAGGTAGCGGAGCGTGCCGTGCAGCCGGTCCATCAACTCCGGTGGCATCGTGTCGACCCGCTCCAGCAGCTCAGCCGCCCGCTGGTCGGTGCCGCGGACCTCTCGCTTCTCCTCCTCGGTCAGCGTCATCGTCCGCAGGCTGAGGATCTCGTCGATCTCGGTCGCGTCGAACAGGTCGCCCTGGCTCTCGGCGGCGATCTGCGGGTGGTCGTACAGGATGATCGGCGACGACAGCAGCAGGTCCCCGGCCAGCACCGGGAACACACCGAGGTTCTCGCAGCCGGCCGCGTAGGCGGTGGCCCACTCGGGTGGTTCGAGCAGCGAGAGGAAGCGGCAGCCGTCGGCGGCGACCATCAGGTGATGGGCGATCAGGGCCTGCCGCAACGCGCCGACGCGTTCGGAGCTGCCCTCCGGCGAGATGTTCGTGACCCGGATCCGCAAGCGACTGGCGCCGTACGGGCCGGGCAGGGTTTCGATGCTCAGGGCAACTGTCCCGCTGACCGGCAGCCGGGTCCGGCGGAGGAAGCCGGTCGTCCCGACGGCCTCGGTCTCGGTGCCGCCCGGGATCGTGAACGGCACCTCCTGCGGCAAGTCCGCCAGGTTCGCCTGGAGATCCACGGTCCGCACGACGGCCTCGTCCCACGGCACGTAGGTCGCATCAGTGGTCTCCAGCGACGCGACCTCGACCTCGTCACCATCGAGCACCGTACGGCGTTGTGCCTGCAAAAACCGCACCCGCACGGTGATCGCAGCCCGGTCGCCGTCGAGCAGGCACTCGGTCTGCGACCAGCCGCGTTCGGACGGATCGACCAGGCAGTAGTCCGGCGGCATCAGTACGCCGAACTGCCAGCGCACCCGGTTCTTGCCGTCCGACGCGCGATAGGGATAGAGCATGTAGCCCTCGAACAGCAGCGTGTCCGCGACCTGCTGAACCGCGTCGAACTGAGCTGCCGGCACAGTCATTCCAGCTGTTCCTTCAAGAGTCGCTCGATCGCGTCGTCCCAGCCGGGCAACGCCTCCCGGGTGCGGTAGCGATAGAGCCGGTCGAACGTGTCCTGCCGGAGCCGCATCCAGGCGGCACCCGGGAAGTGCTGGTCCATCGCCGCCCGCCACACCGCCACCGGCAGCTGGTACGTCGTCTCCTTCTGCCAGGCGACCGGTGTCACCGAGAGGGTCCCGGGGCTGCCGGTGAAGATCGTCCCGTTGAACAACAGCAACAGCGGTACGCCGCCGTCACGGACGGCATACAGGTACTTGTGGGCCGCGACGTCGAAGTCGTAGCTGCACGGCAACTGCAGGTCCACCTCGGTCGTGCCTCGGAAACCGGGAACCATCTGGGTGACAAAAGCGAGCTGCAACGGCTTCAACGTCTCGCCCCAACGAGTCCGGTCCCCGAACAGATCCGCGAGGCCTTCGGCCTCCTCGTCGCTGTAGCGGCGCCGGATCGGCTCGATCCGGATCTGGCACCGAAGCGCCAGCGCGTGCACCGGCGTTCCGGTGGTCTCCTCGATGCGCAGGTGCAGCTGGATCGACGGGGTCGCGGCGTACCGGTCCGCCTCCGCGTCGTCGCAGGTGAAGGTCAGGTCAACCACGGCCGCGCTCCCGGATGCCCGCGAAGAACTCGTCGATTCGCCGCCAGACGTCCTCGCCGCCGGCGAAGCCTTCCCAGTATTGGCGCACGATCCCGACCAGCTCGTAACAGGCGTCGATCGGGACCAGATGGCACTCGAACCCGTCGTCCAGCCGGCGCAGCAGCACGGCCTCCACATCCGGAACCAGCTCCTGCAGCAGCGGATCGCCGGCCACCACCTCGTCCCACGCGGCCAGATCGAGCAGGGACTCGGTGGGACCACCCGGGCTCGGGTAGAAGGCGACGTACCGGTCCTGATCGGACTGGAAGAAGAGGAAGGCCAGGCTGACCGGGATCCCCATCGTGTCCCATTGCGCGCTGGACATCGTGAAGTCCGCGTTGAACCGGTAGCGGTCCGGGACGACGCGGTAGTGCCCGTGCGAAGCGCCTCCGTCGCTGAACAGCAGGTAGCAAGGTCGGCACGTGCACAGCAGCCGATGGCCCTGGACGTCCGCCAGATGCGAGTGCTCCGGACCGATCGGTACGGCGCACATCTCGCACTGTTCACCCGGTGCGAGCTGCTCGCGGACTCCGCCGGTGAACTGCCGCAGCACCGCCACCGGGTCCACGACCCGCTGCTGGGGTTTGTTGCGAGCCAGCGACCGCAGCGTCGGCGATGTCCTCACGCCGGCTGCACCCCTGGGATCGCGACCTTCCAGCCGGCACCTTCAGGCAACAGCGGGAGCGCCTCGAGCGGTGGCCCGCCCTCCGGTGTCAACGCCCGCCCGGCCAGGCGTACGTCGTACTCCGCTGTGCAGCGTGGACAGATAAGTCGCTCGCCGTCCAGCCGGCCGTGGTGCAGCGCCGACGAGCACATCGGGCAGTTGTTGCGGTAGGCAAACAAAGTGTCGGCAAGGTTCGCGACCAGGACGTCGAGCCCGCCGACGGTGAGATGCTGGACCTGGCCGGGGGGTAGCGCCAGGTCCAGCTGGTGCCAGCCGTCCCGGTGGGGGCGGAACGGCTGGATGGTCAACAAGCCCTTCGGCTCCTTGACCATGCCTGCGACGTCGACCGCGATTGCCTCGGGGGCGGCGTCCAGTACGGCGTTCTCGACCGTCATCCGGACGGTCGCGGTGGAACCCGGGCAGCCCTCGCAGCTGCCCTGCAGGCGCAGATGGACCACGCCGTCGTCGTCGATCCCGAGGTAGTCGATGCCGCCGGCGTGCGAGCCCAGGTACGGGCGGACGTCGTCGAGGGCATGCTGGATCCGGGTGGCGACGTCGTCGGGATGCAGGTCGTGCAGCAGCAGGAGTCCCGCGACCAGGTCGTCCCCGGCCAACTGCCGGACCTGCGGCTCGTCCAGCAGGTTCAGCAGTTGCCCGAGGCCGGCGCCGTGCAAGGTCAGCACCGCGCGGACCAGTTCCTCGACCTGTCCGGCGACCGCCGGTTCGGCCCGGCGCTGGACCTCGTCCAGCAGCACGTCGATCCGTTCACTCAGCGCCTGGACGTCATGCCGGTCCATCTGAAGCCTTTCCAGTGTCAGTACGGCTTGACGGCGATGGTCGGCGAATGCAGGTGGGTCTTCTCCTGCCCGTTGCCGACGAACATGTGCACGCCACACGGCAGGCAGGGGTCGAAGCTCCGGACGGCCCGCATGATGTCGATGCCCTTGAACCGATCCGGCGGGTTCTCCTCGAAGATCGGTGTGTTCTGTACGGCGTCCTCGTACGGCCCAGGTGTGCCGTAGGTGTCCCGGACGCTGCCGTTCCACGGCGTCGGCGGATACGGGTGGTAGTTCGCGATCTTGCCGTCGCGAATGACCATGTGGTGCGAGAGCACACCCCGGACCGCCTCGGTGAACCCGCACGAGATGGCCTCGTCCGGCACCTTGAACGGCGTCCACGTCTCGGTGTGACCGGCACGGACCTCGGCCATCGCCTTCTCGCAGAAGTGCAGCGCGAGCGCGGCCGCGTAGGCCTGGAAGTAGGTCCGGGCCCGGTTCCGCTCGAGTGCGTTGCTCCAGCGCGGGATCTTCCACTCGTACGCCGTGGCCGGCTTGAGCGCCGTCCGCGGCAGCTGGATCTTCACACTCTCGCCGGTGGCCTGGACGTAGTCGGTGTTGACGAGACCGGACAGCGCGGTCGACCACAGCCGGGCGATCGGTCCGCCGCCGGTGTCGAGGGCGAGGTGGTCGGTGCCGTCGAACCAGCGCGGTGACATGGTCCAGCTGTAGGCGTTGGAGAAGTCGCGCTTCTGCGGCTTCGGGATGGTGTGCTGGTTCCACGGGTGCCGGACGTCGACCGGGTTGCCGAGTGGATCGATGTCGACGAACTTCTCGTGCGAGCCGTCGGCCCAGTCGTCATAGTACGAGCTGCCGAGCAGGATCCGCAGGCCGAGGTTGATGTCGACCAGGCTGTTGGTGACGAGCTTGCCGTCGACCACGACGCCCGGGGTGACGAACATCTTCCGGCCCCACGACTCCATGTTGCGGTAGGTGAAGTCGCAGTGCACCGGGTCCTGCAGACTGCCCCAGCAGCCGAGCAGGATGCGCCGCTCGCCGACGTGCTCGTAGCCGGGCAGCGCCTCGTAGAAGAAGTCGAACAGGTCGTCGTGCAACGGCACGACCTTCTTCATGAACTCGATGTAGCGCATCAACCGGGTCAGGTAGTCGGTGAAGAGCTGGATGGTCGCGACCGTGCCGACGCCGCCGGGGTAGAGCGTCGACGGGTGGACGTGCCGGCCCTCCATCAGGCAGAACATCTCCCGCGTGTAGCGGCTGACGTGCAGAGCCTCGCGGTAGAACTCGCCTTCGAGCGGGTTCAGCGAGCGCATGATGTCGCCGATGGTCCGGTAGCCGTGGTCGCCGGCGTGCGGTGCCTCGGTGCGGTTGGCGAGTTCGAGCACGCCCGGGTTGGTCTCCCTGACCATCCGCTCGCAGTAGTCCACCCCTACCAGGTTCTCCTGGAAGATGTTGTGGTCGAACATGTACTCGGCGGCCTCGCCGAGATTCACGATCCACTCACCGAGGTGTGGCGGCGCGACGCCGTACGCCATGTTCTGCGCGTAGACCGAGCAGGTGGCGTGGTTGTCACCGCAGATGCCGCAGATCCGGCTGGTGATGAAGTGCGCGTCGCGCGGATCCTTGCCCTTCATGAAGATGCTGTAGCCGCGGAAGATCGACGAGGTGCTGTGGCACTCCTCGACGACCTTGGACTTGAAGTTGACGTTGGCGTAGATACCCAGGCTGCCCACGATCCGGGTGATCGGGTCCCACGCCATCTCGACGACGTCGGAGCTCTGCGGGGTGGTGGCGATGGGTTGGACCTTGGGGTCGGTGGTGGTCATGGCCTACCAGACCTTCTCGTAGCCGGTGTTGAGTTCGGAGCCCTTGCGCCGCCACTTGGGTTCCTTGTTGCTCGCGTTCTGGGTGTACTTGCGCAGCCGCCGGATCACGGTGCCGTAGACCATGCTCGCGGTGCTGGAGATCGTGCTCCCGGGCGGTGCGTCCATGAACGGCATGAACTTGTCCGGGAAGCCGGGCATCGTGCAGGCGATGCAGATGCCGCCGACGTTCGGGCAGCCGCCGACTCCGTTGATCCAGCCGCGCTTGGGCACGTTGCAGTTGACGACCGGGCCCCAGCAACCGAGCTTCACCAGGCACTTCGGTGAGCCGTACTCCTTGGCGAAGTCGCCTTGCTCGTAGTACCCGGCCCGGTCGCAGCCTTCGTGAACGGTCCGGCCGAACAGCCACTGCGGCCGCAGCTCGGCGTCGAGCGGAATCATCGGCGCCTGCCCAGCCACTTGGTAGAGCAGGTAGACGAGGGTCTCGGACAGGTTGTCGGGGTGGATCGGGCAGCCCGGGACGCAGACGATCGGCAGCCCGGCCTTGGACTTCCAGCTCCAGCCCAAGTAGTCGGGCACGCCCATCGCACCGGTCGGATTGCCTGCCATGGCGTGGATCCCGCCGTACGTCGCACAGGTGCCGACGGCAACTACCGCGGTCGCCTTCGGGGCCAGCCGGTCGAGCCACTCCGACGTCTTCATCGGCTGCCCGGTCGCCGGGTTGTTGCCGAAGCCGGCCCAGTAGCCGTCGGTGCCGTGCACCGCCTCGTTCGGGATCGAGCCCTCGACCACCAGGACGAACGGTTCGAGCTCGCCGCGGTCGGCCTTGTGCCACCAGGCGATGAAGTTGTCCGCGCCGGTTTCCGGACCGCACTCGAAGTCGATCAGCGGCCAGTGCACCGCGATCTTCGGCAACCCCGGCAGCGCGCCCAGGACGATCTCTTCGATACTGGGTTGGGTGGCCGCGGTCAGGGCGACCGAGTCGCCGTCGCAGCTCAGCCCACCGTTCATCCAGAGGATGTGCACGACACCCTCGTCGGTCTCCTGCGCGGCTTGCTCCGGTTCCAGCGTCGTGGACACGATCCGCCTCCCTAGCCCAGTGGCTTTTCGACCGTACTTCGGTCACAGCCGGTGCGACAGACACATGTGTCAGGTATTAATGGCGGTGTCCGGATATCCTGGAATCCTGGATTCCAGGACAATCCGGAGCGGGTGGCCCAAGGCATTCCACCGGTATTCTTGGGCAATGGAGGACGAATCCGGTCGCGAGGTGTTCGTCTCGCCCGTGGTCGTGGTGACGCAGTCGTTTCCGGCCCGGCCGGGCTCGATACCCGACGCCGAGCAGTTCGTCCGCGAGGCGCTCGATCCGGTCACCCTCGAGCCGGAGGAGAACCAGGCGCTCTACCAGGCCATCACGACCGCTCTGCTGGCCGCGGCGGGGCCGCAGGACGGCGTCTTCGACGTGACCGTGCGGATCTTCCCCGACGGCGTGGAGGTCGAGGTGCTGAACGGCGCCGGCGTACGGCGGATGCAGCCCGCGGCCGAGCCGTTCGCCGACTGGTTGAACGGCGTACTGCAGGGGCAGGGACTGTCCCAGCAGGCCGCCGCGCACCGGATCGGGGTGTCGGTGCGGACCATCAGCCGGTGGCTGCGTGGCGACACCGAACCGCGGCTGCGGGATTTGCGGAAAGTGCACGAGATCTTCGGTCCCTGATCTGGTCATGATCCGCGGCCCGGGTCTAGGGTGCGAATTGTCCGCTGATCGCGGAATTCGACATTTCTTGCGCCCGGTGGGTGAGTATCACGAACGAACCGGAACGTGTGCGCGGCCGGTTTTCGGTCACCGGCGTCGTCCAGGGCGTCGGCTTCCGCCCGTTCGTCTATTCCCTCGCGCGCGAGCTCGGGTTGTCCGGCCAGGTCGGCAACACCGCGGCCGGCGTGATCGCCGAGGTCGAGGGCCCGGCCGCCGCGGTCGACGCCTTCGGCCGCCGCGTCCGCACCGACGCCCCGCCACTCGCCGCGGTCGCGACCGTCGCCTTCGACCCGCTGCCACCACAGGGTGGGACCGAGTTCGCCATCCTCGACTCCGTCGCCGGTCCCGGCCGGACGCTGGTCTCGCCGGACGTGGCGACCTGCGCGGACTGCCTGGCCGAGTTCGCCGATCCGTCCGACCGGCGCTACCGGCACCCGTTCATCAGCTGTACCAACTGCGGCCCGCGCTTCACGATCATCACCGGGCTGCCCTACGACCGCCCGGCCACCACGATGGCCGACTTCCCGCTGTGCCCCGACTGTACCCGCGAGTACGCCGACCCCGCCGACCGCAGGTTCCACGCCCAACCGATCGCCTGCCCTGCTTGCGGTCCCCGGCTGCAGCTGGTTCAGCCCGGCCTCGAGACGGCGTACGGCGAGGACGCGTTGGCGGCCGCGCACGGGCTGCTCGTCGATGGCGCGATCCTCGCGGTGAAGGGGCTCGGCGGATTCCATCTGGTCTGTGACGCCGGCGACCAGGCGGTGGTGGCGACGCTGCGGAAGCGCAAGGACCGTGGCGACAAGCCCTTCGCCGTGATGGCTGCCGACCTCGACGCGGCCCGGCGGATCGCCTGGATCGATGCGGACGAGGAAGAACTCCTCACGGGCAGCCGTCATCCGATCGTTCTGGTCCGCCGCCGGGCCGGTGCGGCGGTCGCCGATGCTGTTGCCCCCGGCAACCCTGATCTCGGCGTGATGCTGCCCTACACGCCCTTGCACCACTTGCTGTTCGACCAACCCGGTCCGTGTGTCCTGGTGATGACAAGCGGCAATCTGTCCGGTGAGCCGATCGTCACCAGCGACGAGGAGGCCGCGACCCGGCTCGCCGGTCTCGCGGACGGATGGCTCGGCCACGATCGTCCGATCCACGTGCCGTGCGACGACTCCGTCGTACGGATGGTGGATGCCGTCGAGCTGCCGGTACGGCGATCGCGCGGGTATGCGCCGTTCCCCATCGACCTGCCGGTCCCGGTGCGGCCCGCGTTGGCGGTGGGTGGGGATCTGAAGAACACCTTCTGTCTGGGCGACGGCCAGTATGCGTGGTTGTCGGCGCACGTCGGGGACATGGACGATCTCGCCACCCTGCAGGCGTTCGAGCGGGCCGAACGGCATCTCGAGGAGTTGACCGGCGTACGACCCGAGGTGTTGGTGACCGACAAGCATCCGGCCTACCGGTCGCGGCAGTGGGCTCAGTTGAAGGCGGCCGGCCGCCCGGTGGTCGGCGTACAGCATCACCACGCGCACATCGCTTCGGTACTGGCCGAGCATCGGCATCGAGGCCGCGTGATCGGGTTCGCCTTCGACGGGACCGGGTACGGCGACGACGGTGCAGTGTGGGGCGGCGAGGTGCTGCTCGCCGATTACGACGGGTTCGAGCGCGTCGCCCATCTCAAGTACGTGCCGTTGCCCGGTGGAGATGCGGGAGTTCGCAATCCCTGCCGGATGGCGTTGTCCCACTTGCGTGCGGCCGGGTTGCCCTGGCATCCAGAGCTGCCGTCGGTCCGCGCCTGCGGGCGGGCCGAGCTGGAGTTGCTCGCCGTACAGCTGGATCGGGACATCGCGTGCGCGCCGACGTCCAGCATGGGCAGGTTGTTCGACGCGGTCTCGTCGCTGGCCGGGGTGTGCCACCGGGCCGGGTACGAGGCGCAGGCCGCGATCGAGCTGGAAGGACTGGTCTCGTCCGATCGAGGGCTCGGTGCGTACGAGTTCGCGGTCACGGGGGAGGAGATCGATCCGGCGCCGATGCTGGCTGCCGTCGTCCGCGATGTGCTGGGTGGGGTGGGACCGGACGTCGTCGGCGCCCGGTTCCACCACGGCCTGGCCGAACTCATGGTGACGCTGGCCGATCGGGTCCGCGCCGACCGAGGACTGACCACTGTCGCCCTGTCCGGCGGTGTGTTCGTCAACAGAGTGTTGCTGTCGGCAACTACCAGGGCGCTGACCGGAGCCGGGTTCACCGTGCTGCGGCCGCACCGGGTGCCGCCGACCGACGCCGGACTCGCACTGGGGCAGTTGGCCGTCGCGGCCACGGCCCGCTAGGAGAGGGGATCAGTATGTGTCTCGCCGTACCGGGAAGGGTCGTGGAGATCCGGGAGGAGGACGGCACCCGGATGGGCATGGTCGACTTCGGCGGTGTCCTGAAGGACGTCTGTCTGGAATACCTGCCGGACTTGGAGGTGGGTGAGTACACCATCGTGCACGTCGGGTTCGCGTTGCAGCGGCTGGACGAGGAGTCCGCGATGCAGTCGCTCGCCCTGTTCCGCAAGCTCGGCGCGCTCGAAGAAGAGTTCGGCGACCAATGGGGCCTGGCCGCACGGCAGGCCGGGGAACGTCGTCCGCCCGGTACCGACTGGAAGCAGGAGGCGCAGGCATGAAGTATCTGGAGGAGTTCAGCGACCCCGAGCTGGCGCGCAAGCTGGTCGACCAGATCCACGCCACGACGACGAAGTCCTGGGCGATGATGGAGGTCTGCGGCGGTCAGACCCACACGATCGTCCGGCACGGCATCGACCAGTTGCTGCCCGACGGCGTGGAGATGATCCACGGCCCCGGCTGTCCGGTCTGCGTCACGCCGCTGGAGATCATCGACAAGGCGCTCGAGATCGCCTCCCAGCCCGGCGTGATCTTCTGCTCGTTCGGCGACATGCTGCGGGTGCCGGGCAGCGGCCGGGACCTGTTCCGGATCAAGAGCGAGGGCGGCGACGTCCGGGTCGTCTACTCCCCGCTGGACGCGCTGCGGCTCGCGCAACAGAACCCGGACAAGCAGGTGGTGTTCTTCGGCATCGGCTTCGAGACCACCGCGCCGCCGAATGCGATGACCGTGTACCAGGCGAAGAAGCTCGGAATCCCCAACTTCAGCCTGCTCGTCTCCCACGTCCGGGTCCCACCTGCGATCGAGGCGATCATGCAGTCGCCGACCTGCCGGGTGCAGGCGTTCCTGGCGGCCGGCCATGTCTGCAGCGTGATGGGTACGTCGGAATACCCCGAGCTGGCGGAGAAGTACGGCGTACCGATCGTCGTGACCGGGTTCGAGCCGCTCGACATCCTGGCGGGGATCCTGCGGACGGTCGGTCAGCTCGAGAAGGGCGAGCACGTGGTCGAGAACGCGTACCGGCGGGCCGTCCGCGACGAGGGCAACCCGGCCGCGAAGGCGATGCTGGCCGACGTGTTCGAGACCACCGACCGGGCCTGGCGGGGGATCGGGATGATCCCGCAGAGCGGCTGGCGGTTGTCGGAGCGGTATCGCGAGTACGACGCCGAGTACCGGTTCCAGGTCCGTGACATCGCCACCGAGGAGTCGACCGTGTGTCGTAGCGGTGAGGTGTTGCAGGGACTGATCAAGCCGCACGAGTGTTCGGCGTTCGGGACGCTCTGTACGCCGCGCAACCCGCTCGGCGCGACCATGGTGTCCAGCGAGGGTGCCTGCGCCGCGTACTACCTCTACCGGCGGTTGGAGACACCGGCCGAGGTGGTGACCACCGGTGGCTGAGCAGGTGGTCGACTTCGAGGGCTGGACCTGCCCACTGCCGTTGCGCGACCACCCCAGGGTGGTGATGGGCCACGGGGGTGGTGGGCAGTTGTCCGGCGAGCTCGTCGAGCATCTCTTCCTGCCTGCGTTCGGGAATCCGGTACTGGGCGGCCTCACGGACTCGGCCGTCTTCATGCTCGGCGATGCCCGGCTGGCGTTCTCGACGGACTCGTTCGTCGTCCAACCGTTGTTCTTCCCGGGCGGGAGTATCGGGGATCTGGCCGTCAACGGCACGGTCAACGATCTCGCGATGAGTGGCGCGCAGGCGGCGTACCTGTCCTGCGGGTTCATCCTCGAGGAAGGCGTCGAGCTGTCGGTCGTCGGCCGGATCGCGGCCGATCTCGGGGCGGCCGCGCAGCGGGCCGGGGTGACGATCGCGACCGGCGACACCAAGGTCGTCGACGCGGGGCACGGTGATGGCGTCTACATCAACACCGCGGGAGTCGGGCTGGTCCCGGCCGGCGTGGACATCCGGCCGCAGCGGGCGGTGCCGGGAGACGTCGTACTGGTCAGTGGGCAGATCGGGGTGCACGGCATCGCGATCATGAGCGTGCGGGAGGGGATCTCGTTCGGCACCGAGGTCGTCAGCGACTGCGCGCCGCTGAACGGCTTGGTGTCCGCGATGCTCGACGTGTGCCCCGATGTGCACGTGCTGCGCGACCCGACGCGTGGTGGGGTGGCGACCTCGCTGAACGAGATCGCGAAGGCGGCCGGCGTCGGCATCGAGCTGACCGAGAGCGCGCTGCCGGTGCCCGAGACGGTGGCCAACGCGTGTTCGTTCCTCGGCCTGGATCCCTTGTACGTCGCGAACGAGGGCAAGCTGCTCGCGATCGTGGCGCGTGACCACGCGGACGCCGTCCTCGCGGCGATGCGACGGGACCCGCTGGGTGCGGACGCGGCCGTCATCGGTCAGTGCGTGGAGGCGCATCCGGGCATGGTCGTGACCAGGACGACGTTCGGTGCGACGCGGGTGGTGGACACGCCTATCGGGGAGCAGTTGCCACGGATCTGCTAGCGATCCAGGAGTGCCAGGCGTCGAGGCCGTCGCCGCGGGTCGCGGAGACGGGCAGCAACTCGACGCCTGGCTTCAGTCGCTGGATGAGGTCCGAACACAGATCGACGTCGAAGTCGACGTACGGGAGCAGGTCGACCTTGTTCAGCAGGACCAGGTCGGCGGTGCGGAACATGTACGGGTACTTGGCCGGCTTGTCCGCGCCCTCGGTGACCGAGATGATCACGACCCGGGCCGACTCGCCGAGGTCGAACAAGGCCGGGCAGACGAGGTTGCCGACGTTCTCGACGAAGACCAACGAGCCGTCCGGCGGGGCGAGCTCGGTCAACCCGCGGTCGAGCATCTCCGCGTCGAGGTGACAGCCGGCGCCGGTGTTGATCTGAACCACCCGCGTGCCGGTCGAGCGGATCCGCTCGGCGTCGAGCCAGGTCTCCTGATCGCCCTCGATGACGAGGGTCTCGCGCTGGCCGGCGAGATCGCGGACGGTGCGTTCGAGCAGCGTGGTCTTGCCGGAGCCGGGGGAGCTCATCAGGTTGATCGCGGTGATCGCGTGCTCGGCCAGCCGGTGCCGGGTCGCGGCCGCGAGGACGTCGTTCTTCGCCAGGATGTCCTGCTCGAGCAGGATGGTCCTGGTCTCGTGCTCGTGCTCGTGCGGGTGGTCGTGCTCGTGCGAGTGGTCGTGGTCGTGAGGATGCTCGTGGTCGTGCGTGTGCCCGTCGACGAGGCTGACGCGGCTGGTGCCGTCCGAACAACCGCAGGTGCTGCACATGTCAACGCACCTCCACCGAGACGATCCGCAGTTCGCGGCCGGCCAGGATGTCCAGATCTGCGCTGCCGCAGCCGCACAGCAGGAGCGGATCGTCGAGAGTGAACTCCTGCCGGCACGATCGACAGTACGCCCGCCCGGACGGCTCGTCGATGTCCAAGCGAGCGCCTTCCAGCCCGGTCCCGCCGGCCACGATCTCGAAGCAGAACCGGATCGAGTCGGTCACCACCCCGGACAGCTTGCCGATCTCGAGCCGGACGGCAGCCACCGGTCCGTCGCCGATCTTCTCGACGATCGCATCGACAACGCTCTCCGTGATGGCGAGCTCGTGCACGTTCCCGACCGTAAGCCCGGCGAGTCCGGAAGTCACGGGAAAACCTGCGCCGGGACAGGTTACTGAGCGTGACCGGGGTCTTTGGCGGTCTCGCGGGGAGAATCGGTGCTGGGATTTATATCCGCCACGAATAGTTACTGTTGCGTGAAGCAACCGTTTGGCTAGGCCGAAATCGGCCGTTCCGATCGCTGTCGCAACGGCGCCGGACGGGCTTACTGTCACCGGGTTGAGCCTGCGGTCCGCGGGGGGACCGCTCCTGTCCGGAGGGGAACTCATGAGACGAAGCTCCAAGCGCACCCGTGCGCTCATTGCCTCGACCACCGCCGCAGCCACCTTGGTCCTGGTGTCGCTGTCCGCGCCGGTGCAGGCAGCTACCAAGTCGGGATCACCGCCGGGGCCTGGTGCCTTGCAGGTGAAGTCGGCGACCGATGGGGTCAAGGCGAAGCTTGACCCGGCGCTGGAGGCCAAGCTCACGAAGGGCGATACCGCGTCGGTGGCGGTGTTCGCGACGGTGCAGGGGGATACGGCCGCGGCCCAGGGGACGTTGGACAACGCGCGGGTGGCGAAGTCCGGCAACACCAGCATGGTGGTCGGTTCGATCCCGGTTCAGGCGCTGCCCAAGCTCGCCTCCGTGCCAGGGGTTGTCGCAGTTCAGCCGATCGATCTGACCAAGACCGGCCAGCCGCTGTCCGACCCGGATCCTGAGCTGCACAAGGCGCCGACCGCGGCCGAGAAGCAGACCGCGCTGGCGAAGGTGAAGGCGGACGACGTCCCGTATTCCGACGCCCCACCGCTGCGCGGATCGAACTTCGAGAAGCTCCGCAAGCAGAACCTGCTGGACGCCAAGACCCACAACTTCACCGGCGCCTGGAACCAGGGCTTCACCGGTCAGGGCATCACCGTCGGCGTCCTCGACGGCGGCACCGACTGGGGCCACCCGGATCTGCTGAACACCTGGCAGACCTGGACCGGCCAGACCGGCAACAAGGCCGGCTGGAACGGCTGGCCGAAGGCGTTCGACCCGTTCGGCACGCTGCAACTCCTGAGCGATCCCAGCCAGGTCGACCAAGGTCTGTCCTGGTACACCGAGACCACCCCGGCGACCTGCGCGACCTCCGGTACGACGTGCTCGGTGGACTTCGCCACCAAGACCGGCCCGTCGCGCAACTTCAACCTGCCGGCCGGCACCAAACAGCACACGTACACATTCCCGGCCAGCTGGAGCAAGTCCGGCAAGGTCATGCTCAGCAGCCACCCGGACGACTACCTGCTCCAGCTGTACGGCGAGCGCCCGGGCGTCCTGCTCACCGACCCGCACACCGCGGGCGTCTACGACACCGTGTACGTCGACCTGGACGACGACTTCTCGTTCGCCGACGAGAAGCCGGTGACGAAGTCCTCGCCCGCGTCGTACCGGGACATGAACGGTGACGGTTACACCGACCTGTCCGGTGGCCTGCTGTACTTCATCGCCGACGGCACCACCGCACTCCCCGGCGGAATCGACGCGTTCGGTGGCGAAGGTGCGCCGTTCCCGTCCGGTTCGCTGCTCGCCTGGACGGGTGACTTCGACCCGGCGATCGAGGGCCACGGCACGCTGACCGCGTCGAACATCGTCGGCCAGGCCGTGATCAACGGCAAGGCACCGACGTTCAAGGACATCCCCGGCGGCAAGTACGCCGGTGCCGTTCTCGGTGGCGCACCGAAGGCCAAGCTCGCGCCGTTCGGCGACATCTACATGGGCTTCGACTTCTCCACCCAGTTCGGCTACCTGTTGTCGACCCGCAAGGGCGTCGACGTCACGTCGAACTCGTACGGGACGTCGGACACCGACAACGACGGGTGGGACGCGGCCAGCCAGGAAGCCGACCTGATCCACAACGGCTTCAAGACCACAGCCCTGTTCTCCACCGGTAACGGCGCACCAGGATTCGGTACGGCGACGGCCGCGGCGCCGAGCACCGCGATCGAGGTCGGCGCGTCCACGCAGTTCGGCGGGTCCGGTTGGGACTCGCTCGTGCGGACCAGCCAGATCATGGACAACGACGTGATGGTCTGGTCCAACCGCGGCTTCGGCGCGAACGCCACCAACGGCGTGGATGTCGTTGCCGACGGCGCCTATGCACCGGGTGACTCGACCCTGAACACGATCCTCGACGGCCGGGACGCCTGGACCACCTGGGGCGGCACCAGCCGATCGACACCGGTCGCGGCCGGCGCGACAGCCCTTCTGTACCAGGCCTACGAGAAGGCGCACAGCGGCACGGTGCCGGCCGGCTTCTACTCGACCGCGCAGGACATCCTCAAGTCGACGTCGAAGGACCTGGGGTACGACGCCAACGTCCAGGGCTCCGGATCGATCGACGCAGGCAAGGCAGTTGCCGGTGCACTCGGCCGGCGCGCGGTCGTGTCACCGACCGAGTGGCGCGTCGGCGACTACCGCGGCACCGAGAACCCGGTGTTCGCGAACATCATCGCGCCGGGCGCTACCGACAGCCAGAAGTTCAAGCTCAGCGGACCCGGCGTCTGGCAGGTGAGCGACCGGCAGCTCGTCCGGACCGACACCAGCACGTTGTCGTTCAGCAGCAAGGATCTCTCCCAGGAGAGCACCGGGAACTTCAACGCTCCGGACTATCTGGTCGACCTGACCAAACAGGTGAAACAGCATCGGGACTCTGACCTGATGGTGATCAAACTCGAGTATCCACGCGAGCAGTTCGACGGCAACAACGACCTGACCGAGGACCAGGCCTGGCGGTTGCTCACCTACAACTGGACCGACGTCAACCACGACGGCAAGCTGTGGACCGACAAGAACCACAACGGCGTCGTCAACCACACCGACAAGACGACCAGCTCGAACATCGACGGCTTCCTCGACCTCGACTTCGCCAAGTCGGAGATGGAGCAGGGCGAGTACAGCCGGTTCATGTACCACCGGGCCGGCTCGAACGCACTGCAGGAGTTTGTCGCGGACCCGGCCAAGCGGATGGCCAGCGGTCTGTTCCTCGGCCTGCAGCATTCGGCGAAGAACGCGAAGATCCCGGTGACCGACTTCAAGGTTTCGATCGACTGGTACAAGAACAGCGACTGGAAGTGGGTCACCACACCGCGGTACGCGGCCGGTTCGTTCACCGCGTCGATCAAGGTCCCGACCGGCACGCCGTACGGGATGTACTCGGGCGCCGTCGTACTGAACCGTGGTTCGGACTCGATGGTGGTTCCGGTCTCCGTGGCAGTCGCGGCCAAGGTCACCCAGGACGCGAACGGCAAGATCACCGGCGCGGTCACCTTCGGCGGTGACGATGTCGCGGCGGCTCAACGCAACTACACCTACAACAACGGGTCGGTGTTCGGTGCGAACGACTGGACCTGGCGAGCCGAGTCCGGTGACTGGAGATTCTTCTATCTCGACGTACCGAAGACACCGGCCGAGGGCACGAAGTTCCTGGCCAACACGAGCTGGGAGGACTCCGGTCCTTACACCGACCTCGACACGTTGATCATGGGTCGCTCGCAGAACCAGTGTCAGCTCGAGGATCCGTGTATCTACGGAGCGCCGTACACGATCAACACGGTCGGGAAGAGTCCGAACACCAATGTCCGGGCGGGTGCGTGGCGGTTCAACACGGCCACCGGCGGTCCGGCCGACGTGGTGACCGCGCCGGCGCAGGAAGGTCTGCAGGCGCTCGCACTGCACCAGGTCAGCTGGCAGGGCGACAAGTTCAACACCAACTTCAAGGTGCAGCTGGGTAGTGCGTCGGTATCGCCGTCGTCGGTCGTCCAGACCGCGACCGGGGACACCGGTGGGTTCGACGTCACGTTCGAGTCGAGCGTGCCGCTGGACGGGCTGAAGGCGGCCGGCTACGGCCTCAGTCAGCCGAGCACGACGTCCGAGGTCGCCCATCAGGACGACCCGAACGACCCGACCACGGCGAGCGTGAAGAAGAACATCACCCTCACGCATGCGTCCAAGCTGAACGTCAGCACAGCGCTCGACAGCAACGACCTGGACCTGTACGTGGTCCGGGACGCCAACAACGACGGTGTCTTCTCGCCGTCCGAGATCGTTGCCTCGTCGGCCGGCGGTACGGCGAACGAAGCAGTCAGTCTGGTCAGCCCGCCTGATGGCAACTACCAGATCTGGGTGCACGGCTTCTCCGTCGCCGGTACGCCGACGTTCACCCTCAACGTCAACGCGATCCAGGGCAACGACCTCACCGTGACCGGCGTACCCACCGGTCCGGTCGCGGCCAACACCCCGGTCACGCTGCACGTCGACTACAACAAGGCGATGACGCCCGGTCAGAGCTACAACGGCGAGCTGCTCCTCGGCCCGTCCTCGGCCCCGTCCGCGCTCTCCGTCCCGATCAAGATCACCAGGTAAGCGCCGTACTGATGCACAGAGCCCCGGCGACCGTGTGGGCGCCGGGGCGCAGTGTGAGCACGACTCAGAAATGACCCCCGCCCAAGAGACCCCCGGCGAAG
>NZ_JBSGUS010000028.1:0-73769 GCF_053608045.1 Kribbella sp. NPDC055071 | reverse complement strand
GGACAGACCGAGCAGGCAGCCCCTACTCGGTAACCCACGAATCTGTGTGAGTGAGGCCCCGGCCCGCAACCCCGCCACCACGACGACGTCACCACATACCGTCTAGTTCGGTGGTGTCGCTGGCACCGAGGTCTTGCGCCAAGCCGCGCTCCTCGATCGCGGCGATGAGCTGGACACGATAGGTGAGCAGCCGGGTGATGGCAGCGTCGGTCCGGTCGCTGGCAGACAGCAGATCACTGTCGCTCAGCGCCCAGATCGGCCGCTCGCTCACCTGTTCCATACACACAATGATAGACCTCGTCACCGACAGTCTCCACCTCAGATATCCCTTATTCTGAAGGGAAATCTCTATCCACAGGGCACGCCCGTGTTATCCCCAGGCGGAGCGTTTGCCCACAGGCTGAACGGTCGACGATATGGTTGCCATAGGCAAGTTATGCGGCGCCCGGGCGGATGGACAAAAGCCCAAGCTCCAGCTCGCCGAGGTCGTCGCAAGAGTTCGCGAACGCATGCTGGTTGCCGGTCTGCCGTGGAGACCTGCCCTACCTGCGCGCTCCGGCCAGCCGTGTCGCCGGCGATCATGGCGACACCGCGGGCTAGTCACACATCGCCTACAGATTCGGGAGCTGCACCGGGAGGGCATCACTGTTAGAAGAGAGGTTCCTGGGAGGAGGTCTTCGGGGTGGGTTTGCGGGGTTGACGGGGTGGGGTGGGAGGTTCGCCCCAGCCTGAGGTGGTGCCGGGGGCTTCTACTACGCGTTGGGGTTGCCGGGGTTTGGAGCGGTGGTTGGCGCGTTTGCCGAAGCCATGTTTGGTGAGGAGGGGGCGGGTTTTCTCCTCGAAGGCATTGCGGAAACTCGGGGCGGCGTAGGAGCCGTGTCCGTAGAGGGACTCGTAGCGGGAGACCAGGTGGGGGTGGTCACGGCCCAGCCAGCCCATGAACCATTCCTTCACGCCCGGGCGCAGGTGCAGGACGAGCGTCGTCACACCGGTTGCGCCGGCTTCGGCGAGTTCGCCGAACAGGTGATCGAGCTCTTCGGTCGTGTCGGTGAGCCACGGGAGGACGGGCGCGACCATTACCCCGCAGGGCAGACCGGCATCGCGGATCGCGCGGATCAGGTCGAGCCGACCGCGGACTGACGGGACGCCGGGCTCGACGTGTTTGCGAAGCTCCTCATCCCCTAGGGCCAAGGAGATGCTGACGCCGACCGAGACCTGCTCCGAGGCGGCGGACAGGATGTCGAGATCGCGCCGGAGCAAGGTGCCCTTGGTCAGCACGGACAGCGGCGTCCCCGAGTCTGCCAGCGCCTCGATGATCCCTGGCATCAGGCGATACCGCCCCTCGGCGCGCTGGTAGGGATCGGTATTGGTGCCCAAGGCAACTTGCTCGTGGGACCAGGACGGCCGGGCCAGCTCGCGGCGCAGGACCTCGACCACGTTGGTCTTCACGACGATCTGCTGATCGAAGTCGAGGCCCTGGTCGAGCTCGAGGTACTTGTGGGTGGGACGGGCGAAGCAGTACCGGCACGCGTGCGTGCACCCGCGGTACGGATTGATGGTCCAGTTGAACGGCAACATCGAACCCGGCACCGAATTCAGCGCCGACTTCGAGATCACCTCATGAAACGTGATCCCGCGGAACTCCGGCGTCGTCACCGACCGCACCAGCCCCGCAAGAGACCCGAGCCCCGGCAACGTCCCCGGAGTCTCGACACCGATTTGCTGCCCGGCCCATCTCATGTCTACAGTCGAACACACGTTCGACCCAGAGTTCAAGTCAGCCGTGGGACGATCAGCACAACTTTCCGGCAGCCTGATCCTCGCCTACGACTGTCCCGGCGGACTACAACCTCGACGGAGTGCCCATGAGCGACGACCTGAGCGATGTCAACCAGTGCCTGGCCCAGTACGACGTCGTCATGTACAGGGGCGACGACGGCAGGCTCCGCATTTACGGTGACATCAACCGCATCCAAGACATCATCTTCGGTCCCTGCCTCGCCAAATTCCCCCCGGGCGGACGGAAGGAATTGGATGCGTTCTTCGCGGAAGAAGTCGACTTCCGATTCGCCCGCATCCTGCGCCGCGAAGGAGTCGACGCAGTCATCGATCTGTCGACCGGGCGAATCGGCATCGAGATCAAGGGAAAGCACCCGACCGATCAACTCTTCGAGGCCTGCTCCAAGGAGCTCTACGACTGGTACCGGGTCCCGCCGGCGGAGCGTCCTGCTGAAGACGTGCCCGCAGTGAGACCGAGATCCATCGGCGTCGACACAGACGAACCAACCGATCCAACACCGCGGTCCCCGGAAAGCCCGTTGCCGGGATAAGCGCAGGGACGGCTAAGTGAAGGCGGCGGCGTTTGTTGTGGCCCATTGCTGGTACGTCACGCTCGGCCGGCCGATGAGGGCGGGGACGGTGGGCTCGGGGGTCATTGGGTGTTCTGCCATCATCCGGAAGCCGTCGAGTAACCACTGTGCTGTCTCGAGGCCGATCGCGGGGGCCAGGCCTTCGAGGTACGACTGGGGAGTTAGCTCTTCGAAGCGGAGCTCGCGTCCGATCGCGGCCGCGATGTGGTGGACCTGCTCGGGCGCGGTGAGCCCCTCCGGTCCACTCATCGTGAGTTTCGCCCCCGAGTACTGCTCGGACAGTAGGACGACGCGTGCGACCGCGGCGATGTCGGCCAGATCGATCGGCGTCTGCACAGCGCTCGCGTACGGCGTCCGCACCACACCCTCGGCCCTGATCGACGGAGCCCAGTCCAGCGTGTTGTTCATGAACTGCCCGGGCCGCAAGAACGTCCAGTCGAACCCACCGGCCTCGATCGCGCGCTCGATCCGGTAGTAGTGCCACGCCGCCGGATCCCCCTGCGCCTCGTACTCGGCAGGTTCACCGGACAGTACGACGACCCGCCGCACGCCGGCCGCCTGAGCGCACGAGACAAAGTCATCCACGTACGCCGGAAGCGGCGCGAGATACACCGTGTCGACATCGGCCAGCGCAGCGGGCAGCGTCGCCGGCGTCCCCAGATACCCGCGGGCGACCTCAACCCCTGCCGGCAGCGCCGCCCGAGCCGGGTTGTTGGTGAGCGCCCGCACCGGCGCTCGCGCGGCCACCAGTTCATCCACCAGCAACCGCCCCACACTCCCGGTCGCCCCGGTCACCAGGATCGTCATGCCACCCTCTCCCGCCAGACCGACATCAATTCTCGTAGGGTATACGAGAATTCAAGAGAGCGCCTATGGTTGCGCTGTGACAGTGCGGCGGAGTGGTGAGGGGCAGCCCGAGCGCACGCTCGCGCTGCTGTGGCGCAACCACCGCAAACCAGCCACTCAAACGGCGACCGAACCGGCGACCGAACCGGCGACCCAACGAGCGACCCAACCGGCCGTCCAGGACGAGAGCTCGGCCGAGCCGGACCAGCCGCGGGAGCGGCGCCGGGGTGCGGGGCGGCGGCCGTCGCTGGAGGTCGACGACGTTGTCCGCGCCGGGATCGGGCTGGCCGACGCGCAAGGGTTGGCGGCTGCCTCGATGGGTGGGGTTGCGAAGGAGCTCGGCGTCGGGACGATGACGCTCTACACCTACGTACCGTCCAAGGAGGAGCTGCTCGACCTCATGGTGGACGAGGTTCTGGGTGAGCGCGAGCTCCCGGGTCCCGGCGCCCCACGCCCGCAAGACTGGCGCGAGCAGGTCGAGATCTACTCCCAGCAGACCCGCGCAATGTTCCGCCGGCATCCCTGGCTGTGCCAGGTGTCGACGATCCGTCCGCCGATCGGGCCCGGCATGCTGGCCGCCCGTGAGTACCTGCTCTCCGCGTGCCTCCCGCTCGGCCTCAGCCCGGCCGATACCAACACGGCCGCGCTCGCGATCACGACGTACGTCGACTCAGCCGCTGGGCAGGAGGCGGAGAGCGAGCTGATCGAGCGCGCGACCGGTCAGAGCAACGACGCCTGGTGGTACGAGCGCAACGACCTGTGGGAGACGTACTTCGACGTCACCAGGCATCCCGCCATGACAGCGATCTGGGAAGCGGGCGGTTATCAGTCCACCACCCGCGAGGCCGCGGCAGACTCCTACCGCTACGGCCTCGACAGGCTCCTGGACGGGATCCAGGCGCAAGCCGTATAACCCCGTCACCGGCTCGAGGCGAAAGTTGCCGACGACTCCTTTCGGCACGAAAGCGACAAAATCCCTGCCAGTACAGACGAAACCGTCGACCGGGTCGCTGCGTCCGAGTCCACATGCCACAGCACTCCACCAGGGAATGCCGGCAGATCAAGGGGAGATCATGCGCAGAATGATGAAGGCACTGGCCGCCGCGACGTTCGCCACCGGGGTGATGGCCGCTCTGACCGTTGCGGCTCCGGCCGCGCAGGCAGCCGGAACGACGGCGACCAAGGCGACCGGCGGCACCTACCAGGGCTGTCCGTACGGCGCGGTCTGCATCTACCCGCGTGACAAGGGCTGGAACAACGGCCGCCCCTCCAACATCTACTGGAGCTACGGCGTGCACAAGCTGTCCAACCAGATCGGCAACCACGTCGTCTTCAACAACCAGTACGGCGGCGCCAAGGCGTACCTCTGCAAGACCTACAGCGGCACGAACTGCGTCTGGTACTTCCCGCAGTACACGGCCAACAACTACGGCATGACGCCGATCAACTCGATCGTCCTCACCCGCTGATCCGGCCCTTCCCCGGGAGCGCCGGCACCCTCGATGTCGTAGGTTGTCCGAGCGCTCTCGGGAAGGGGATTGGGTGAGCGAGAACTTCCAGGTCGATCTGCAGGGGATCGTCGACCTGCTGAGCAACCATCTGTACAGCAGCCCGCGGGTGTACCTGCGGGAGCTGCTGCAGAACGCCGTCGACGCCATCACCGCGCGGCAGGCCGTCGATCCCGGTGCGCCGCGGCGCATCGACGTACGCACGGCCGACGACAGCCTGAGCATCTCCGACACCGGGATCGGCCTCGGGCCGGACGAGGTGCGGGAGCTGCTCGCGACGATCGGGCGCAGCTCCAAGCGGGACGAGATCGGGTTCGCGCGGACCGAGTTCCTCGGGCAGTTCGGCATCGGCCTGCTGTCGGCGTTCATGGTCGCGAACGAAATCGAGGTCGTCACCCAGCCGGCCGGAGGCCCAGCCACTCGCTGGATCGGTACGGCAGACGGCCGGTACACCACCGCCGTCACAGCGGACCGGGCCGAGACCGGTACGACGGTCACGCTCAAGGCTCGGCGGGGTGCGGAGCAGTGGTACAAGAAGGCGACCGTCGTCGAGCTGATCCGGCTCTTCGGCGCATTGCTGCCGATCGAGATCGTTGTCGACGACGAGCGGGTGACCGACGGCAGTGCGCCGTGGGAAGGCGACCGGTCGGACCTGCTGGCGTATGCACAGGACAAGCTGGGCTTCACGCCGTTCGATGTGATCCACCTGAACAATCCGGCGGCCGGGCTGACCGGTGTCGCGTATGTCTTGCCGTTCGCCGCCAACCCGGCCGAGCGGGCGACGCATCGGGTGTACCTCAAGCGCATGCTGCTCGCCGAGAACGTCGAAGGCCTGTTGCCCGATTGGGCATTCTTCGTCCGCGCGGTCGTCGACACCTCCGAGTTGCGGCCGACCGCTAGCCGTGAGGCGCTGTTCGACGACGGCAACCTCGAGTCCACGCGCGAGGCGCTGGGCACGCAGCTGCGCGGCTGGCTGGTCCGGCTCGGCAACACGGACCCTGCCAAGCTGGATCGGTTCCTCGGCATCCATCAGCTCGGGGTGAAGGCCCTCGCGCTCCACGATGACGACATGCTGCGGTTGGTGCACCGGTGGCTGCGTTTCGAGACCAACCACGGCCGGATGACGACTGCTGAACTGATGGAACGCGGCGCGGAGATTCGCTACGTCTCCACGGTCGAGGAGTTCCGCCAACTGGCGGCGGTCGCGGCTGCACAGCAGATCACCGTGGTGAACGGCGGCTACACGTACGACAGCGAGCTGCTGCAACGACTGCCTGAGGTTGTACCCGATCTGATCACTACGCGCTTCGATCCGACCGAGCTGAGCACCAGCTTCGACAGTCTGGATCCCGATACCGAGCTACGGCTTCGTCCGTTCGTCCAGCTCGCACAGGAGGCTCTGGACTCGGTGGGCTGCGAGGTCGTGGTCCGTGCGTTCGAGCCGGCCGGTCTGCCGGCGCTGTACCTGGTTGATCGGTCCGCCCAGTTCGCCAGCGAGCTCAGAGCCACCAGGGACCGTGCCGACGCACTCTGGTCCGAAGTGCTCGGTGCACTGGACACGCACGACGACAGTCGTCCACAGCTCGTGCTGAACTACCGCAGTCCGCTGGTACGCCGGATGACGTCGCTCGATGACCGTGAGCTCGCACAGCTCGCAGTAGAAGGGCTCTACGGACATGCGCTGATGCTCGGCTACCACCCGATCACTCCGGCAGACTCTGCGCTGGTGAACCGTTCTTTCCTTGGTCTGCTGGATCAGGCCGTCCCGACGCAGGAGGATCCGTCCCGATGAGCCAGGAAATCCTTGACCGGTTGCAGCGCGCCGAGAGTACGCCGTACGGGAAAGCACGGTCCGCGTTGCTGGAGGACGTCGTACGGCGGGCAGATGCGGCCGAAGAGGTGGAGCTGGCGTTCTACAGCCGCCTGTCGCTCGTAACGGCGTACGTGTCAGGTGGTGAGCCGCGGAAGTCTTTGGTGCCGTTCGCGCGGTGTGTGGCGGACTGGGACGCCTCCCCGGAACGCTTTCGCGACTACGCGCGGACCTTCCACTGGTGCTTCAAGTACGCGCCGAGCACGCTGACCAAGTTCCCCGAGGTGCCGCTGGAGCGTGCGTACGCCGTTCTGGACGACATGGAGCGGCGGTGGCGGCTGAGTGGGCACAGCCTGCACGCCGTGCATCAGCACCGCTGGCTGGTCGCACACCACATCGGTGCTGCGGACGAGGCCGCTGAGCAGTTCCGGCTGTGGTCCACAGCGCCGCGCGACGACCTGTCGGACTGCGTCGGCTGCGACCCGACCTCGAAGGTGCACCACCTCATCAACGTCGGACGTACGGCGGACGCCGTCGCGCTGTCCGTGAGTGTGCTGGACGGGCAGCTGACCTGCGTCGAGCAACCCCAGCAGATGCTGACCGCGCTACTGCCCGCATATGTTGCCGAGGGCATGTATTCCGAGGCGGTGGACGCGCATCGGAAGGGGTATCGGCTGCTGCGGGAGCGGGTCGGTGAGTTGAGCGAGCTGGCGGATCACGTGGTGTTCCTGGCCCGGACCGGCAATGAGATCAAGGCTGTCGAGCTGATCGAGCGGCATGCGGGCGAGCTGGCGGACCCGCCGTCGCCGTACGCGGAGATGGTCTTTGCGGCCGGAGCTTCGCTCGCGCTGAGCCGGGTTGATGCCGGATTGATGATTCGCCGGCCCGAGGTGAGCATCGCGGCTGGTGAGCTGGCCGAGCGAATGGCCGCACGCGCCCTGGAGCTGTCGGGCCAGTTCGATGCGCGGAACGGGACCACGCATCAGGGCGACACGATCAGGGCCACGCTGACCGCTGCGCCGTGGGTCGAGTACCTGCCGCTGTCGGAGACCGCTCGGCGGGCTCAGCTCCGCAAGGCGGCCGTCGTACCAGAACCGAGTAAGACCGAAGAGCTACCGCCGGCCAGTGGTCGCGAGTGGCTGGATCGCGCCGAGGAGGCGTGGCTGGCCGAACACCACGACGAGGCGATCGCGGCCTGGCAGTCGTTCGAGCGGGACGTACCGGAGAGCGAGTGGACGCCCCTCGACCGAGCCCGCGTACTCGACGGACGTGGTCTGGCCACACCTGACGAGCCTGAGGCAGCCATGGATGCGTGGCGCGAGGCACTTGCTTTGTACACCGAGCTGGACGAGGTCATCCGGGCACAGCGCGACCGCGCTCGGATCGGACTGGCCTTGTGTTTCCAAGGCGAGATCGAAGAAGGCCTCGCGACGGGAGAGCTCCCGCTCCGCACACTGATCGATTACGACGAGCCGCGCCGTCGTGGTGGATGGCAGGAGTCGCTCGCGACGATGTACATCCGGTCCGAGCGTTTCGACGATGCTCTGCGCGAGCTGACCGAGCTGCAGCAGCGCAGTGAGATCGACACCGAGCTCAGGGCGAAGAGCGCGCTGATGCAGGCCAGCCTGCTCGCCGAGCTGGGCCGCCTGGAGGAGGCCGAGCAGCTTGCGGCCACGAGTCTGGCTACAGCGCACGACCACAACCGGGCGTTCGCCTACCACACGCGCGGCCTGATGCGGCTCAAGCTGGACCGCCCGCAGGATGCGGCCGAGGATCTCGCCGAGGCGATCGCGCTGACGGCCGGGACGCCTGGCAGGGAAGTTCAGGTGGCGCTGACCCAGGTGGAGTTGGCTCGTGCGTACGTGCGGTCGGGGCGTCCGTTGGAAGCGGCCGAGACCGGTGAAGAGGCGATGCGGGCGCTGACCGGAGTCTCCGAGCTTGGCGATGCGCTGGCCGACGTCTACGGCGTACTGATCGATGCTTATCGCGAGCTGGGCGAGCTGGAACCGGCACTGGCCAAGGTGCGCGAGTTGCAGGCGGCCGCACCCGCCGATGCGCATCCGGCCTGGCGAGGCATGATCCGACAGGACGAGGGCCAGCTACTCGAGCGGCTCGACCGTGACGAGGAGGCGGTCGAGGTCTTACTCTCCGCCGCTTCGTACTACGCCGCCGCGGACCAACCGATCGAGCAGGTGCAGGCACTCCGCCTGGCAGGCCAGTCCGCCCGCTACACCGGTGACTTCGCCCGTGCGGTCGAGCTGGTCGAGAACGGCCGCGCCATCCTGGACGCTCTGCCGTCGGCTGACCCACAGGTCAGCTTCCAGACCGCGGGTATCCATTGGGACCTGGCGCTGATCGCTCTCCAGCAGGGCGATCCGAAGACCGCCGTACAGCAGGCGACCCAAGCTGGTGAACACTACGAGCGCGGTGGCTTCGAGGGACAGCACACCAATGCCCGGCTTCTGATCGCCGAGCACGGCGACCCGAGCTTTGCCGAGCAGCTCTTTCCAACCCTCACCGCGGGCACCGAGCCCTGGTACCGGGCCGGCTGGCTCCTCGTCGACCGCCTCCGCGCCCAGAACCGCGACCAGGAAGCGGTTGCGCTGGAGGCGATTCTCACCGCGGACTAGGCTCGAACAGCTTCCACTGGCCCTCGGAGACGACCTCGGTCACGCCGTCGACCACCGTGATCGCGGTCTCGTCGTCGATCGCGTACGTCGGTACGGGAATCCGGGCCGCCCACTTCTCGGCGTTCGCGAAGGACGCGTCGGGGTGCTGCGGGTGCTCGAGGTGCGGGATCACCGCGAAGTCGACGAGCCCCGCGCCCTGGCCTGTGACCAGGGTCCTCTCGACGTCACCTTCAGGAGTGGCGAAGACGATGTCCTCGGACGTCAGCCGTCCGTACGTGCCGCGGGGCGTCTCGGTGTAGGTCTCGACGATCGTGGAGGTAGCGGCCATGCTCCCCGCGCTCACTCCGACGTAGACGGCTTCGGGCCGCAGAGCCGGCAGCACCTCGGTCAGCCCGGACTGCCTCATCCAGTTGGCCAGGAACAGCGGGTCACCACCCCAGAACAGCAATGCGTCGGCGTCGCGGACCGTTGGTACCCAAGCCTCCTTCTCGATGCTCGGCAGCACCGACAGCTCGAGCAGCCCCAACGACTTCCACCCCAACTCGGACAACGGCGACGGAGCCCCGCCGTTCACCGCCCGCCACGCCATCTTGGCCCCACCCGGGAACGGGTAGATGGCCGTAGGCACGAACAGCGCATCCGACTCCTCGATCGGCTTCCCCAACAACCCGACCAAGGCCTCCCGGATACTCCCGTTCTTGATCCCAGCCGACGTCAGCAGAATTCGCATGCACTCACTTTCCCACGCGAGCGACGCGGTCGCTCTGTCTGCGTAGCCCGCGTGGGAAGGGACTACTCCCACTCGATGGTCCCCGGCGGCTTGCTGGTGATGTCCAGGGTGACCCGGTTGATTTCGTCGACCTCGTTGGTGATGCGGGTGGAGATGCGTTCGAGGACGTCGTACGGGAGGCGGGCCCAGTCGGCGGTCATCGCGTCTTCGCTGGTGACCGGGCGGAGGACGACCGGGTGCCCGTACGTGCGGCCGTCGCCTTGGACTCCGACCGAGCGGACGTCGGCCAGGAGGACGACGGGGAACTGCCAGATGTCGCGGTCCAGACCGGCTGCGGTCAGCTCGGTGCGGGCGATCAGGTCGGCGGCGCGGAGGATGTCGAGGCGTTCGCGGGTGACCTCGCCGATGATCCGGATGCTCAGGCCCGGCCCGGGGAACGGGTGCCGGTAGACCAGCGTCTCGGGCAGACCGAGGGCGATGCCCAGCTCGCGGACCTCGTCCTTGAAGAGTGTGCGCAGCGGCTCGATCAGCGAGAACTGCAGGTCGTCGGGGAGGCCGCCGACGTTGTGGTGGGACTTGATGTTCGACGTGCCGGCGCCGCCGCCGGACTCGACGACGTCGGGGTACAGCGTGCCCTGGACCAGGAACTCGATGTGCCGGTCGGCGTCGAGCTTGCGCGCGGTCGCCTCGAAGGTGCGGATGAACTCGCGCCCGACGATCTTGCGTTTCTGCTCCGGCTCGGTCACCCCGGCCAGCGCGCCGAGGAACTGGTCCTCCGCGTCGACAACCTCCAGCCGGGTCCCGGTGGCGGCAACGAAGTCCTTCTCGATCTGGTCGGACTCACCGGCCCGCTGCAGACCGTGGTCGACGTACACACAAGTGAGCTGGTCGCCGATCGCCTTGCTGACCAGGGCCGCCGCGACCGCGGAGTCGACGCCGCCGGACAGCGCGCACAGCACCTGCTTGTCGCCGACCTGCTGCCGGATGAGCTCGACCTGCTCGTCGACGACGTTCGTCGTGGTCCAGTCGCCTGTGCACCCGGCGATGTCGTAAAGGAAGTGCTCGAGCACAGCCTGCCCGGCCTGCGAATGCAGGACCTCCGGGTGCCACTGCACACCGGCCAACCGCCGGTCCAGGTCTTCGAACGCAGCCACGGGAGCGCCTTCGGACGCCGCGAGTACGGCGAACCCCGCAGGCGGAGCCTGGACCGCGTCACCGTGGGACATCCACACGCTGAGATCAGAAGGGATCCCCGCCAGCAGCGTCCCCGCTGAACTCACAGTCACCGGCGTCCGACCGAACTCACGGAGCCCGGTCCGCCGTACGTCGCCACCGAGCGTCTGCGCCATCGCCTGGAAGCCGTAGCAGATCCCGAACGCCGGAACCCCGGCCTCGAACAGCCCCGACTCGACCCGCGGCGCGCCCTCGGCGTACACCGACTGCGGCCCGCCGGACAGGATGATCGCCTTCGGCCCCTTGGCCAGCATCTCCTCGACCGGCATCGAGTGCGGCACGATCTCGGAGTACACCTTGGCCTCGCGGACCCGGCGCGCGATCAGCTGCGCGTACTGCGCCCCGAAGTCGACAACGAGAACCAACTCATGCTCAGTCACCCGTAAAGCGTATCGGTGCGGCTCACCAGCACCGACGCAGAGGGCCCACCGGTGGCACCGTCCGCCAGTCACCGCGACGCTCAGGACGAAGCCGTAACCACCAGCCGCTTCGGCGCCCGGAACGACAACAGGTCAATCATCGGCGGCTCTTCGACCAGTCGTACGACGCTCAGCAGGTCAGCGGCGCACTCCAGCGCAACCCGGGTCTCCATCCGCGCCAACCCAGCCCCGAGGCACCGGTGGATCCCGATCCCGAACGCCAGATCGGCCGGCCCACCATGCCCGGAAAGCCCGAGCAACACCGGAGCCCCGGCCGGCAATTCGACCCCGCCCACCACGGCAGCCCGACAAGCAACCCGGCGCCAGGTGGGCACCGAAGAGCTCTCCCGCAGCACCTCCTCAACCACCTCGGCTGCGTCGAAGGTTCGGCCCAGCGTCCGATGGAATGCGGCGGAGATGAGCTGCGTGGTGGTCTCCTGACCGGCGATCAGCAGGAAGTAGCCAACGGCACACACTTCCTCGTCGCTGAGCCCCAACCCGACGAGCACCCCGAACAAGTCGTCCCCCGGAGTCTGCCGGGCATCCGTCGTACGAGAACGAAGCCACGCATAGAACTCGGCCGCACTGTGCGCGAGCTCCAACTGCCGATCCTCGGACGGCCACCCCCAGAACAGCTCCAGCGAGTGCAGACTCCAAGCCTTCAACGCCGGTACGTCGACGCCCGTCAACCCGAGCAGCTCCAACAACACCAACGCCGGCGGCTCCGCAGCAATCGCCTGCACCAGATCAACCGGGCCAGCCGGAACCGCCGCCACCCGCTCAGCAAGCAGCTCCCGCGTCAGCTCCGAGACTGCCGCGACCCGAGCCGGGCTGAAGAACCGCGCCACCGCAGCCCGGATCGGCCGGTGCGACTCCCCCGCGTTGTTCGCCAACGTCGGCGGCAACGCGAACCCCACTGCCGACAACACCCGCAACGCCTTCACCGACAAGGGGGTGTGCGCCAGTACGGCGTTGTCGGGCCGAAACGTCTCCGGATCGAGCAGCACCTCCCGCGCCAGCGATGGATCGTCAACCACCCAATACCCGAGCTCCGCGTCGTACCGGGCCGGGCAGCCGGTCACCCGAACCAGCCCGGCGCCGCCCCGACAAACGCCTCGCGCCCCAGCAACCCGGCCCCCGCCGGAATCCGGCCGATCACCGGCACCCCGGTCAGCTCCGGCAGATCCTCCAGATTGCACCGCTCGGCCAGATCCGGCTCGGTCGGCCAAGACCCGATCACCAGCCCTTGAATCGGCAGCCCCCGCCGCCGCAGCGCCTCGACCGTCAGCCCGGTGTGATTCAACGTACCGAGCCCCGCCCGCGCCACCACCACAATGTCGAATGGCGTACTCAAGCACGCCGCCAGATCCGCCAGATTGTTGCCCTCAGCATCCAATCCGACCAGCAACCCACCGGCTCCTTCGACCAGCACAGTGTCATGATCCCGAGCCAGATCATCGATCACCTTCGCCTGCGACTGCACCGAAGGCAACGGCACCCCTTCCCGCCGGGCCGCGGTAGTGGGCGCCAACGGATCCCGCAGCCGAATCCCTTCATGCAGGTCAGTGACCCCGGTCAATCGCCGGACATCGGCCAGATCACCCGGCTCGTCCGCGGTAACGCCAGTCTGCGCAGGCTTCACGACCGCCACGTTGCCGCCGGCCCGTACTGCGAGTGCCGCCGTGGCGATCGTCTTCCCGACCCCGGTGTCGGTCCCCGTGACGATGATGATCATGAGACTCGGCCGATCGCGTCGACGATCACCGCGCAGGCGCGGTCCAGGTCAGCGTCGGACAGACCCGCGTGCGCGGTCAGCCGAAGGCGACTGATCCCATCCGGGACTGAAGGCGGCCGGAAACTGCCGACGCGAACGCCCGCAGCCAAACAAAACTCAGCCGCCTCAACAGCCTCGCGTGGTCCGGGCATGGGGACCGAAACGACAGGTCCGACGCCAGGCGTGACCGCTGGGGCGGCCCGCAGCGCTGCCGGGTCGGCAGCGACCGCGAGCGCTGCGTTGCAGGCTGCTGCGAGGCGGGCGGTGATTTGGTGGATGGCGGCTGGGCGGGTGGGCTCGTCTTTCAACACCTGGAGGGCTGCGAGGGCTGCAGCGCAGGCGGCCGGGTTGAGGCCGGTGTCGTAGATGAATGGGCGAGAGCGATTGATGAGGTGGTCGCCCAAAATCTGCGGACCCAGCACCACTCCGCCTTGGGAGGCCATTGCCTTGGACAACGTCATGGTGACGACCACGTGGTCGAGACCGGCCAACCCGGCGGCCCACACCGACCCGCGCCCACCGCCAGTGACCCCGAGCCCATGCGCCTCGTCGACCAGCAGGAGAGCGTCGTGCTCGGCAGCCAAAGCAGCCAGTGCAGCCAGCGGTGCTTCGTCGCTGAGGACGCTGAAGACGGACTCGGTCATCACCACGGCGTGCGGCTCGTTGCGTTCGGCAAGGGCCTTCTCGACAGCGTCAACGTCATTGTGGGGAACGACTTCCACCCGAGATCGGGAGAGCCGGCAAGCATCTACCAGCGACGCGTGCACGTGCTCGTCGGAGACCAGAAGCGTTCCTGGCCCGCCGAGGGCCGTGACAACACCGAGGTTTGCGAGGTAGCCAGAGGAAAACACGAGCCCGGATTCCTGCCCGACATACGCGGCCAGCGCTGACTCGAGTTCCTCGTGGAGTGCCGTCGTACCGGTGACCAAGCGGGAAGCGGTGGAGCCGGTGCCCCAGACCCGCAGGGCATCAGCGGCGGCCGAGATCACTCGCGGGTCGCGAGACAGACCGAGGTAATCGTTGCCGGCCAGGTCTATCAACTCGTCGTCAGCCACACGAGCCCGCAGCTGGCGAGTCAGCCCGCGGGCCTCCAGCGCGGCGGCTTTCGGGGCGAGCCAGTCGGAGAGCATCAGCCGGCCTCCTCGATCGCGCCGACGATCCCGGCGGTGATGGTGGCGATGTCGTCAGGGGTGCAGACGTACGGCGGCATCGTGTACACGAGATCGCGGAACGGCCGCACCCACACCCCGCGCCGCAGCGCAGCCTCGGTCATCCGCGGCAGATCGACCGGCCCACCAAGTTGTACGACGCCAACCGCACCAAGCACCCGCACATCCTTCACCACGGGCAACTCGGCCGCGGGAGCCAGACCAGCAGACAACCCAGCAGAGATCGCGGCAACGCGACCGGCCCAGTCCTGCGACAACAGCAGCTCGATCGACGCGAGAGCGACCGAACACGCGAGCGGATTGGCCATGAACGTAGGCCCGTGCATGAGCGCGCCGCCTGGCCCATTCGACACGGTCCTGGCGACGTCCGTCGTACACAACATCGCGGCCAGGCTCAGATAGCCGCCGGTCAGAGCCTTGCCCACACAGAGGATGTCGGGCTGGACGTCCGCGTGTTCGGAGGCGAAGAGCGTGCCGGTACGGCCGAAGCCGGTGGCGATCTCGTCCAGGATCAGCAGGAATCCGTGCCGATCGGCGAGCTCCCGCAGCACGCGCAAACACGCCGGGCTGTAGGGATACATCCCGCCCGCGCCCTGCAGGATCGGCTCCACGATGACGCCGGCGATCTCAGCGGCATGCTCGTCGGCCAGCGAGGACATCGCCGAGGCCCAGGCGAGGAACTCGGCGTCGTCATCCGCGCGATCGAACCCACTGGGCGGCTGGGGCCCGAACACCTGCTCCTGCAGGGCCCCGGTGAACAGCGAATGCATCCCGTTCACCGGGTCGCACACGCTCATCGGCGCGAACGTATCCCCGTGGTACCCACCGCGGACAGTCAACATCCGAGTCCGGCCATTGATGCCCCGGGCAACTTGGTACTGCAACGCCAGCTTGATCGCGACCTCGACGGACACCGATCCGGAGTCACAGAAGAACACATGCTCCAAGCCAGCAGGTGTGATCGAGACTAACCGCGACGCCAGCTGGATCGCCGGCTCGTGAGTCAGCCCACCAAACATCACGTGACTGAACGAGTCCACCTGACTCTTCACCGCCGCGTCCAGCACGGGATGGCGGTAGCCGTGGATCATGCACCACCACGACGCCATCGCGTCGATCGCCTCGACGGCCCGGCCGGCCTCGTCCTCCAACTGCAGCCGTACGCCGGAAGCACCCCGGACCATCCGCACCGGCGACGGCTCGGTCAGCGACGAGTACGGATGCCAGAGCAACTCGGCGTCACGCGCCAGCATGCTCATCAGGACGAGACCTCGCCGTGGACGGAGCATCGCGCGATCCAGCCCATCGGATGCACCTGGACGACCATCCGGCGGCGGCACTGATCGCAGTACCGCGGCGGCTCCAGCACGAGCGCCTGGTGGCAGGCACTGTGGTCTCCCTCGGCGGTCTCGCGGCCGCAGTGGCCGCAGTAGAGCACTGTGGTCATAGCGTCTTCTGGAGTTCCTTCACCGGCATCTTCAGCTCGGCCAGGAGGTCGAGGTCGGCCGTGGCCGGGCGGCCGAGGGTGGTCAGGTAGTTGCCGACGATCACGGCATTGATGCCACCGAGCAGGCCCTCGCGGGTCCCGAGATCACCAAGGGTCAGCTCGCGGCCCCCGGCGTACCGCAGGACCGTGCGCGGCATCGCGAGCCGGAACGCCGCGATCGTGCGCAGCGCGTCCTTGCCGGCCATGATCTCCATGTCGCCGAACGGCGTACCGGGGCGGGGGTTCAGGAAGTTCAGCGGGACCTCGTGTGGGTCGAGCTCAGCCAGTTGGGCGGCGAGCTCGGCGCGCTGCTCGAGGGACTCACCCATGCCGACCAGGCCGCCGCAGCACAGCTCCATGCCCGAGTCGCGGATCATCTGGCAGGTGTCCCAGCGCTCCTCGAAGGAGTGGGTGGTGACGACGTCGCCGAAGTACGAGCGCGCGGACTCGAGGTTGTGGTTGTAGCGGTGCACGCCCATCGCCTTGAGCTCGTCGACCTGCTCCTGGGTGAGCATGCCGAGCGAGCAGGCGATGTTGATGTCGACCTCGGCGTTGATCGCCTCGATGCCGGCCTTCACCTGCGACATCAGCCGCGCGTCGGGACCACGGACGGCAGCGACGATGCAGAACTCGGTCGCGCCGGTCTTCGCGGTCTCCTTGGCCGCCTCGACCAGCTCGGGGATGTTCAGCCAGACCGCGCGGACCGGCGAGGTGAACTGGCCGGACTGCGAGCAGAAGTGACAGTCCTCCGGGCAGCCGCCGGTCTTGAGCGAGATGATCCCCTCGACCTCGACCTCCTCGCCACACCACTTGACCCGGACGTCGTGCGCGAGCGCGAGCAACTCGGGCAGCAGCTCGTCCTGCGATCGAAGCACCTCGACCAGTTGTTCCTGGCTCAGCCCGACGCCCTGTTCCAGAACCTGCTCACGTGCCACGTCCAGGATGTCGCTCATGGTTCTCCTGCCTCATCGAACGGTCGGCTCACAGCAAGGGCGTGCCTGGCGGCTCCGCGACGTAGCGAGCAGGTGCGCGAGGTGCCGTGCCGAGTGCCGCGCAGTAGGCGGGGAGTCGCCAGGCACACCCTAGGACAGGCGTGCCCGCGACGGCTGCGGCGGGCATCACTTTGAAACACCCGGGCGCGAGGTGCCTCAGCAACGCTCCGCACCCGGCCGGAAAGTTTTCAGACTTTTCCAGCCAACCTCGTAACCCCCCGTAGATGGGCTCGTTGATGTGTGCAGAGGCGGTTACCGCAAGGAAGACCGCCACCCGGTTACCCAGAGCAAGAATTGCTGGACATTACGATCAGCACGCAGAGTGGTCACAACCACTCTGAAAGCCTCGAACCTCTGGAAATCGGATGTAAGGTAGTTACCAAGAGCTCGGGTCGCCAGCCATGGTTGGTGACCCGATCCCAAAGCGCCGGGCGCCTCACCCCGGCTTGAGTGGGTCCCTCGGGAAACGATTTGGGCGGAAACGTTCCCGAGGGACCTGCTCCCTTTTAAGGCCTGACTGTTAATCACAGTTCAGGCCTTTTGTCATTCACAGAAACCTCACCAGTAACACCTACTGATGAGGCTCTTTCATTTCCAAAGACCAATGCTCAAAGTATTGTCATTGCGTTACGGTTTCGTCACAGACTGCTTCGGCCAGATTGGCAGGCGTAAGGCGCCGGGAGCATCTGCCGGCACCACCGGGTGGTCGGGCTTGACCGGCTGGACGCGCTCGTAGGCCGATCCGACAGCCGGTCGACCGTCGGACGCACCCTTGTTCGGCCAGAACGCCAAGGCCCGCTCCGCCTGGGCCGTGATCGTCAGCGAGGGGTTCACCCCGAGGTTCGCGGAGATCGTCGACCCGTCCAGGATGTGCAGCCCCTCGTACCCGTAGACCCGGTGGTACGGATCCACGACCCCCGACGCGGGCGAGTCGCCGATCGCGCACCCGCCGATGAAGTGGGCCGTCATCGGCACGTTGAACGGCTCGCCGATCGTGCCGCCCGGGGTCCCGTTCATCAGCTTCGCCATCCGGCGGACCACCTGGTTCGCTACCGGGATCCACGAGGGGTTCGGGGCACCGTGGCCCTGTTTCGAGGTCAGGCGCCAGCGACCGAGTCGGTCCCGCTTACCGAACGTGGTGATCGAGTTGTCCGCGGTCTGCATCACCAGCGCGATCACGGTCCGCTCGGACCAGTGCTTCAGGTCGTACAGCTTCCGGATGCTCTTGCGTTGCACCCCGAGCTCGCGCAGCCAGGTCCGCCACCGCGGCTTGTCGCCGTCGCCATCGGTCAGCACGGTCTGCAGCAGCGACATCACGTTGCTGCCCTTGCCGTACCGGACCGGCTCGATGTGCGTGATGTCGTCGGGGTGGAACGACGACGTGATCGCGACCCCACGGCTGTAGTCGACGTCCCGGTCCTTCGCGATTGCCCCCAGCAACGACTCCGAGTTGGTCCGGGTCAGGACGCCCAGCCGGTCGGACAGCCGCGGCAGTTTGCCCTCGTCCCGGAGCCGATGCAGGAGCTTCGCCGTACCGAGGGCCGAGGCCGCGAACACGACCTGCTGTGCGGTGAAGCGACGCGTGCTCTTGCGATTCGACGTACGCCGGGTGTCAACGGCGTACCCGCCGTCCGGCAGAGCCTCGACCGAGGTCACCGTGGTCATCGAGTAGACCTGGGCGCCGGCCTGCTCGGCCAGATAGAGGTAGTTCTTGGTCAGGGTGTTCTTCGCGTTGTGCCGGCAGCCGGTCATGCACTCGCCGCAGTCGATACATCCGGTACGACGAGGGCCGACACCCCCGAAGAACGGGTCCTCGACCTCAACCCCCGGCTCACCGAAGAACACCCCGACCGGGGTCGGGTGGAACGTGTCCCCGACCCCCAGATCGTCCGCGACCTGCTTCATCACCCGGTCCGCGGGCGTGAACCCCGGGTACGTGGTGACGCCGAGCATGCGCTTGGCCTGGTCGTAGTGCGGCGCGAGCTCGTCTTTCCAGTCGGTGATGTGCGCCCACTGCTTGTCGGCGTAGAACGCGGCCGGCGGCTCGTAGAGCGTGTTCGCGTAGACGAGGCTGCCGCCGCCGACTCCGGCGCCGGACAGGATGATCACATCGCGCAGCGCGCTGATCCGCTGGATGCCGTACATCCCAAGCTTCGGCGCGAACAGAAACCGCTTGGTGTCCCACGAGTTCTTGGCGAACCCGGCGTCGTCGAACCGCATGCCGGCCTCGAGTACGGCGACGTTGTACCCCTTCTCGATCAGCCGCAGCGCACTGACGCTCCCGCCGAACCCGGATCCGACGATGACGACGTCATAGTCGAACATCGTCATGGGGCCTCCCGGCCTGGACTGAGGAGCGGAGGGAGCGAAGCGACTGGAGCGACGAGGGAAGGCCGGGAGTCACAGCCCCATGACGGGCCGAGCGGCAGCGAGGCATTCAGCGCGGTCACGGCCGGCCCAGCTTCTTCAGGATCCGCAGGGCGCCGGTCATGAACTCGGCGTACGCCTCGTCGGACATCCCGTGCGAGGCCGCGATCGGGAGGACCCGCTGGGTGGCGATGGCCTGGGGATCGACGTACCGGCGGATGCCTTCCACGCCCTGGCGGCGGCCGAGGCCGGAAGCTCGCATGCCACCCATCGGGGTGTCGATCGAGCCGAACGTCGCGGCGTACGCCTCGTTGACGTTGACGGTCCCGGCGACCAACTGTGCGGCGACCGCACGACCGCGGCGGCCGTCGCGGGTCCAGACGCTCGCGTTCAGGCCGTATTCGCCCTCGTTCGCGCGCTGAATCGCCTCGGACTCGTCGGAGAACCGGTAGATCGAGACGACCGGGCCGAAGGTCTCGTTGTCGAAGCACTCCATCGCGGGTGTTACTCCGGACAACACAGTCGGCTCGTAGAACAGCGGACCGATGTCAGGCCGGGCCTTGCCGCCGGTGAGCACGGTGGCGCCCTTCGCCCGGGCGTCGTCCACGTGCCGGGTCACCGTGTCGAGCTGCGCCTTCGAGATCAGCGAACCCATGTCCACGTCCCAGCCGGTCCCCGCGGACAGCCGGATCTTCTGCACCCGATCCACGAACGCCGTCACGAACGCGTCGTACACCTGGTCCGCGACGTACAGGCGTTCCATCGAGACGCACAGCTGGCCGGCGCTGGCGAAGCACGCCCGTACGGCGCCCTCCGCGGCCCGGCTCACGTCCGCGTCCCGGAGGACGAGCATCGGGTTCTTGCCACCGAGCTCGAGGCTCGCACCGATCAGTCGCTCACCAGCCTGTTTCGCCACCAGGCGACCGGTCTTGGTCGAGCCGGTGAAGCAGATGTAGTCGACGTTCTGGATCAGTGCGCCGCCGACGGTCGGGCCGTCGCCGTTCACCGGCTGCCACGCCTCCCTCGGCAGGCCCGCGTCGTACAGCAACTCGATCGCTCGGAGCGCGGTCAGCGGAGTCTGGCTGTCCGGCTTGTGCACAACCGCGTTGCCGGCCAGCACGGCGGGCAGACCGTCGGCCATCGCCATGCTGAGCGGGTAGTTCCACGGCGAGATCACGCCGACGACACCCTTCGGCACGAACCGCTGCTCGGCCCGGGTCAGGATCGGGAACATGCCCAGCTTGCGCTGCGGCTCGAGCAGCTCGGCGGCCTTCCGGCCGTAGTACCGAGCGGTCAGCGCGACGTGCGCGACCTCCTCGAACGCTTGTTTGCGCGCCTTGCCCGACTCGCGGATGACCAGATCGACCAGCTCGTGCCGGTGGTCCAGAACCAGGTCGTGGTACCGCAGCAGGATCGCCGCGCGCTCGGCAAGCGGTACCCGTCGCCAGCTCTGCTGCGTCTTGCGGGCCGAACGAACCGCGGCGACGACGTCCTCCGGGCTGGACACCGGCAGGTCCGCGATCGGCTGACCAGTCGCGGGCGCGTACGACGTCCTCGTGCCGGCGGTCGCCCGCAGCAGACCGGACAACCGCCGAATCACCGACTGGTCCGTCGCGTACGACGCCGTCGGGTCAAGCTCCGGATCCGCAGGAATCGACGTCTGCTCACTCATGACCTCAGGCTACCTGCCGGTAAATAGGCATGTCAGTAGTTGGTCGTGGCAACACTGGGTCGTGTCAGCGCTCAACGGATGGGCAGATTCACTACTAAGCTGATCGGCTGAACCTTCGAAGGGGTGGAACGTCGAGATGGTGGACAGCGGGGGGCTCTTTACGCCTCCTGACGACGAGCTCGCCGGGGCGCTGAAGACAGCCCAGGTGCTGATCGAGGACGGCAGGGCCGCCGAGGCCAGGCCGTTCCAGCAACGCGTCATCGAGCTGGCCAGGGAACGGGCCGAAACCCGCGCGAACGACTACGAGGCCAAGCACCTGCTGGCCGCGACCCGATACGAGCTGGCCGGTTCGCTGAATGCGTCGGGCCGGTACGACGATGCACTGGCCGAGCTGCACGAGGCCCAGCTCGGCTACACCGAGCTGCAGGAGTCCGGTGCGCTCGACGCCACCTCCTTCCTCGCGGACGTCCGCGCCCGGCGGGCGATGACCCAGGCCCATCGCGGTCACGGTGCGACCGCCGTACTGGAGATGGACGGCGCGGTGATCGCGTACGGTCAGCTGGTCGGCAGCGCCGACGGGATCAAGCACCAACCGGACTTCGCCCGGGTGCTCGCGATGAACGCGCTGATCCTGCGGCGGTACGGCGATCCCGCGCTCGCAGTCGCGTCCGCCGACGCGGCGACCCAACTGTTCCTGCAACTGGCCGACCAGATCAACGAGAGCCCACAGTCACTCTCGTACGCCCGCTATCTCTGTACGGCGACTGCCGTATCCGCCGACGTCCACGCGGCCGAGGGCCGGCTCGACCTCGCGCTCGAAGCCGACGAGATCGGGCTGACCACGGCCGACACGCTCGCCGACTCGGACTCGGCGACGGACATGCGCACGCTCGTCGCCGCGCTGACACGCAAGGGCAAACACCTCGGCATCGTCGGGCGGATGATCGAAGGTGAGACCTGCCTGCGAACGGCGTACGACACCGATGCGGAGACGGCGGCCCGGGTGACCGAGGAGCTGGACCGGGGTCTGCCGCTGACCTTGGTGACAGCGCTGGAGAACGCGGAGATCAAGCTCGGACCGTTCGAGCAGTACTACCGGTTGATGGCGCTGAGTGAGCCCGCGCCGGGGATGACGCTGGCAACCGTGTCCGGCCGGACCGACCCCGAGTCGGCGGCCGTCCGGGCGGCGGAGCTGGCCGAGCTGATCAAGCCGTTGCTGCTGCAGGACGCGGACAGCGCGCTCACGCTCGGCCTCGAGGCGCACTACCTGTTCGCGATCTCGTCCGAGCGCGACTCACAGCGGATGCGATACGAGGTGAGCACCTACGCGCCGATCTGGGCGCAGCTGCTGCTCGACATCTCCCAGGCGTACTACCAGGCCGGGCGGACCGAGATGGCGCTCGACCTGGGCGGTTGGTGCGCGGAGGTCGCGACCGCACTGGTCCCGTTCACCGACGACGACACCACCATGCTCGACCTGGCCGGCTCCTGCTACCGCCACCACGGCGACCTGCTCGCTGCGACCGGGGATCTGACCGCATCCCAGCACGCCCACGAGGCCGCGCAACAACTGCAGCTCGGGGGTCGTTAGGTCTGGTCGGGGCTCTCCGTTTTCAGGGCGCCGACGAACAGGCCGGCCTCGGCCTCGGTCATGCCGGTCTCGGAGACCACCAGTGCCGTCGCCTGGTGGAGGTCTCCCGCGGCCTTGAGCGTGCGGGTGCGCTCGGCCAGGTTCGCACCCGGGAGGCGGACGACCGGCGTCCCGGTCGTCGGCGGCACGTAGCGGCCGAGGCGGATGTCGTCGACCAGGCCTCTGGCGAGCTTCAGGTCCAGTCCGGTTCGGTCCCGGACCAGCTTGACCGCGAAGATCATCTTCTTGGTGGTGATCAGGAAGCGCACCTGATCCACGTCATCGGAGGAGAGTGTTGCCCGCGCCGCGGCGAGGGCAACATTGTCCGTGTCCTGGCTGCTGTTCCGGCTGAACAATCCCATGGGCCAATCCTTTCAGAACCTCTCAACCCGCGAGGACTCGACGCACGTCGTCCCACGCCAGCGCGCCCAATTCACGGTCGGCGGCCTCGGTCCCGCCCCGCGCCATCCGCTGCCCGGCGGTCTTCGGCTCCTCACCCGGCAGCACCACGCGATGCCCGGCCGCGGCCAGACTCACTGTCCGGGTCGGGAGCTCGCCACGCCGTCGGGTGATCTCGTCGGCGAACTCCACCGCCGGCCACACCTTGTCGTCGCCGCCGGCGACCAGCAGCACCTCGCCGCGGATGCGCTCGACCGGGATCCGGGCCGGCTCCGCGTCGTACTGCTCGAGGCCGCGGTACTGCTCGAGGCTGCGGCGGTACCAGCCGGTGAAGCTCGGCGGATCGTCGTCGGCCTGCCAGTCGAGGCTGAACGGTACGAACGGCAGCGGCTCACCACGCCACGACCACGCCGACCGCTGCACGCCGCCCTCGCCGAAACGAGCCCACACGTAGGCGCTCGGGGCGAAGGCGATCACGGAGTCCACCCGGTCATCGAGCGCGCCCAGCAGCAACGCCGCCTCGGCGCCGAAGGAGGTTCCCATCACGACCAGCCGATCGTTGCTATCGGCAAGCTTGTCCAGCGGGAACGACTCCAGCGGGACCTCGCTGCTCACGGTCCATTGCGGCGCGAGTACGTCGTACCCCTCGGCCTGGAGGATCCGGGCACGGTCCAGGTCCGGCACACCGCTTGATCCATGCAGGAGCAGTACGCCGGTCCTGCTCACCCGACGACGACCTCGACCCGCTGGAACTCCTTGAGCTCCGTGTAGCCGGTGGTGGCCATCGCGCGTTTGAGCGCGCCGACCAGGTTCATCGTGCCGTCCGGGACCCAGGACGGGCCGAACAGGATCTGCTCGAGGGTCCCGGTGACGCCGACCTCGACCCGCTCGCCGCGCGGCAGATCCGCATGCCAGGCCTCGGCTCCCCAGTGGAACCCACCGCCCGGCGCGTCGCTCGCGCGGGCCAGCGGTGAGCCGACCATGACCGCGTCCGCGCCACAGGCGATCGCCTTGGCCACGTCGCCGGAGCGCCCGACCGAGCCGTCCGCGATCACGTGCACATACCGACCGCCGGACTCGTCCATGTAGTCGCGCCGGGCCGCGGCCACGTCGGCGACCGCGCTTGCCATCGGCACCGCGACGCCGAGCACCTTTCGGGTCGTGTGTGCCGCTCCGCCGCCGAAGCCGACGAGCACGCCGGCCGCCCCGGTCCGCATCAGGTGCAGCGCGGCCTGATGCGTCGCGCACCCACCGACGATCACCGGTACGTCGAGGTCGTAGATGAACTGCTTCAGGTTCAGTGGCTCGGCCTGGCCCGAGACATGCTCGGCCGACACCGTCGTACCCCGGATGACGAAGAGGTCGACGCCGGCATCCACCACGTGCTTGGCGAACTGCTTGGTGCGCTGCGGTGACAGCGCGCCGGCCACGGTGACACCGGAGTCGCGGATCTCCTGCACCCGCTGGGAGATCAGCTCGGGCTTGATCGGCGCGGAGTAGATCTCCTGCAGCCGGTGCGTGGCCTGCTCCTTGTCGAGCGAGGTGATCTCCTCGAGCAGCCCGGTCGGGTCCTCGTACCGCGTCCACAGGCCCTCGAGGTTCAGGACGCCGAGGCCGCCGGACTTCCCGATCGCGATCGCCGTCGCCGGCGACATCACCGAGTCCATCGGCGCGGCCAGAATCGGCAGCTCGAACCGGTACGCATCGATCTGCCACGCGACCGAGACCTCTTCAGGATCCCGCGTCCGTCGCGACGGCACGATCGCGATGTCGTCGAACGCGTACGCCTGCCGCCCGCGCTTCGCGCGGCCGATCTCGATCTCCGTCATGCGGACAGGTTACCGGCTGGCCTCCGGCCGTTCGGCCGGTGGATCCATGCGGAGGCGTTGGGCGCGCAGATCGGGGCCTAGGAGATCCACGACGGCGCGACCGGGCTGACCGGGGTCCGGCAGGAGTTCCAGGAATGCCACATCGATCACGGCGTCGATCGCCGGATTCTCGCCGTACTCGGCCTCCAGAAACTCCAGCAGCGGCAGTACGTCGAGCGCCGGACCGGCGGCGACCAGCTGGGTCGCGATCTCCGCCAGCACTCGATCCGCCAGCCGGCTGTGCCGGCCCTGGACGTGCTTGTCGACCGTGTCCTGCAGCTCCGGGAGCTCCTCCCCGAGCCGAAACACGAAGTCGACAACCGACTCCAGCACACCCGCCCGGTCATCGAGCAGCTGACGGGACCTCGCCTCCCAGAGCTCCGGACCCAGCAGGCCGAGAATCTCCCCGGACCGGTCGGCCGGCTCGGGCAGATAGGCCGCGAAGTAGAACTCGATCAACGCATCGATCTCTTCGTCGTGCCCGAGCTCGGAGTCCAGGAACGCGAAGAGCTCGCGCAGCATCACCCGCTCGTCGGCGCTCCGGCGCCGGCAGTCGTGAGCGAGCTTCACCAAGAACCCGAGCAGCTGCTCCGCGTCGGACTGCGGCCCGGCCCAGTCCCCGACGTACCTGCGCTGGTAGTCGTCCATCTCGGCCCGGAGGCCCGGCACGGCGGCGAACATCCGCCGCGCGAAGGCCTCGTCCGGGTCGAGCACGTCGTCGGTCAGCGACCGGAGTAGTTCGGCGCCTCGACCGTCATCTGGATGTCGTGCGGGTGGGACTCCTGCAGACCGGCGGACGTGATCCGGACGAACCGGCCGTTGTCCTGGAGCTCCGAGACCGTGCGGGCGCCGGTGTACCACATCGACTGACGCAGGCCGCCGATCAGCTGGTGCGCAACGGCGGCCAGCGGGCCACGGTAGGGCACCTGACCCTCGACACCCTCCGCGATCAGCTTCTCGTCGCTGCCGACGTCGCTCTGGAAGTAGCGGTCCTTGGAGTACGACTTCCGCAGCCCACCGGTCGACTGCATCGCCCCGAGCGAGCCCATCCCGCGGTACGCCTTGAACTGCTTGCCGTTGATGAACACGAGATCGCCCGGGGACTCCTCGCACCCGGCCAGCAGCGAGCCGAGCATCACGGTGTCGGCACCGGCAACGAGGGCCTTGGCGATGTCGCCCGAGTACTGCAGGCCGCCGTCCCCGATCACCGGAACCCCGGCCGGCTTGCACGCCAGCGAGGCCTCGTAGATCGCGGTGACCTGCGGTACGCCGACGCCGGACACGACTCGCGTCGTACAGATCGAGCCCGGTCCGACGCCGACCTTGACGCCGTCGGCGCCCGCGTCGACCAGGGCCTGGGCGCCCTCACGGGTCGCCACGTTCCCGCCGACGATGTCGACACCGCGGGTGGCCGGGTCGGCCTTGAGCTTGCGAATGATCTCCAGCTGCGACTGGGAATGTCCGTGCGCGGTGTCCACGACCAGGACGTCGACGCCGGCCTCGACCAGGCTCATGGCCCGCTTGTAGGCCTCACCGAAGAAGCCGATCGCGGCGCCGACCCGCAGGCGGCCACCGTCGTCCTTGGTCGAGAGCGGGAACTTGTCGCGCTTGACGAAGTCCTTCAGCGTGATCAGACCGGTCAGCTTGCCGGACTCGTCGACCAGCGGCAGCTTCTCGACCTTGTGCTTGCTGAGCAGTGCCATCGCGTCGTCGGCCGAGATGCCCTGCCGACCGGTGATCAGCGGCTGCCTGGTCATCACCTCGTGGACCGGGCGGGACATGTCGTTCTCGAAGCGCATATCGCGGTTGGTGACGATGCCGACCAGGACGCCGGCGTTGTCGACCACCGGCACGCCGGAGATCCGGTACTGCCCGCACATCGCGTCGGCCTCGCCGATGGTCGCGTCCGGACCGATCGTGATCGGCTGGGCGATCATGCCCGACTCGGACCGCTTGACCAGGTCGACCTGCTGGGCCTGGTCCTCGATCGACAGGTTGCGGTGGAGGACGCCGAGGCCGCCCTGACGGGCCATGGCGATCGCCATCCGCGCCTCGGTGACGGTGTCCATCGCGCTGGAGAGCAGCGGGATGTTCACCTCGATGTTGCGGCTGACCTTGGAGCGGGTGATGGCCTCGGACGGGATGACGTCGGACTCGTTCGGCTGCAACAGGACGTCGTCGAAGGTCAGACCGAGGGCGGCAAACTTGTCGGGAACTCCAGCGGGTGTGATGTCCATGGGGAAAACAAGCACCTTTGTACGGCGAGCACGGAACCCCATTCTATCCGCGCCGCAGTGTGCTCCCGAACACAGGGCATCACACAGTCACCGCCCGCCGCCGGGACTGCCTGGCGACGGGCGGTGACTCTGTGTCGATTACTTGATCGGCTTGTTGACCACGCCGAGGATCTTCAGCACGTCGGCGTCCTCGGTCGAGCCGTGCGTACGGGCGATCGCGGCGTGCTTGCCCTCGGCGTACAGGCCGCTCGAGTGCTTGCCCTTCGGGTAGACCTTCTTGACCGATCCGGTGGACACCTTCGCGGTCCCGTGCTTCCCGACGGCCTCGGCGCCCTTGCCGAAGAACTGCTGAGCGCTCTCCAGCTCGACCGGGGCACCGGTCGGCGTCGGCAGGATCGGCTCCAGCAGGCCCGCGACCAGCCCCGGCAGCGCGCCACTCGCCGGTGCATCCTGGCTGGTGCCGTCGCTCGGCTGCTGCTCGTCCTTCCCGGACTGATCTCCGCCGGTCTGATCTGTACCGGTTGGGTCGGCCGCCGGCGGGGTCGCCGTACCGTCCGATCCGGGTACGCCGGAGTTGTCCTTGCCGTCACCCGAGTCGGTCCCGCTGCCCGGAGCCTCACCCGTGTCGGTCGGCGGCGTGGTCGTCGTACTCCCCGGGTCACCGGTGCCGGTGCCGGTGTCGCCGGTGCCGGTCTCGCCGTTGACCGGCGTACTCGGCGGGTCGGTCGGCGTGGTGGTCGGCGGCGCGGTGTCGACCGGTTCCGTCGGCGCGGTCGACGGCGGAGTCGTCGTGTCCGTCGGCTGCGTCGGCGCGGTGGTCGGCGCGGTCGTCGGGTTGTCGGTCGGCGCAGCCGCCGGCGGCTGCGTCGCACCGTCGGTCGGCTTGTTGTCGTCGGTCTTCTGCGGCTCGGCCGGCTGCTCCGGCGGCAGCGTCGTCACCGTCGCGGTTTGAGGGACGAGCGCCTTCTGCAAGACGTCCGGCGAGTTCTTGGACACCACGAGCGACGGCGGCAGCCCATCCGGCTTGTCCTGCGCCTGCTGCGCCTGCTGCTCCTCCTGGACGGCCTTCTGCTGCTGGACCTGCTTGAAGTTCTTGCCGACCTTGACGATCTTGGCCTTGTCGACGACAGACATGCCGTCGAGCTGCTCCTTCGGGAAGCTGGTCTGCGGGCGGACCGCGTCGACCATCTTCTCGATCACCTTCTCGTACGGCGACAACGGGTCGCCGTTGACCGCGGCGGCCACCCCGGAGACCGACAGCGCCGCCACCGCCGCGACCCCGAGCGCCAGACCCCGGGTCGCGATCTTGCGCGCGAACGGGTCGGTGATCGGGTTCAGCGCCGCGCAGCGCGCCAGGAAGCTCTCCGGATCGTCGATCGTCTCGACCGGAAGCTGATCCTCGACCTCTACCGCAAGCCGCAACTCGGCCAGCAGTCCGACAGCCGGGTCGTGCTCCCCCGCGGTTCTCGCGGTCTCCCCACCAGCAGCCAGCAGATCGAGCAGTGCGTCATCGGCGTCGATCGCGTCCAAGTCGAAACGGTCAGCCATGATGCCCCTCCCCTGCTCCTCGTGCTTCATGCCCCACATACCCCCTGAGCGTGTTCAACGCCCGATGCTGTGCGACCCTCACCGCCCCCGGTGTCATCCCCAGTGCCCGGCCGGTCTCCTCGGCTGACATCCCCGCTACCACTCTGAGCCGCAGAATCTCCCGCAACTTCTCCGGCAACTTCTCCAGCAGCCCCATGATGTGCTGGACCTCCGAATGCCGGACCGCGTGCTCTTCCGGCGTCGGTGACTCGTCCGCGCCGTCCGGCAGGTCCGGCGTCGAAACGTCGGCCACCGCGAACGCACGCTGGGCATCGGCGACCTTGCGGGCCGCGATGCCGTAGACGAAAGCCTCGAAAGGCCTCCCCTCGTCACGATACCGGCTCAGCGCGCCGAACACCGCGACACAAACTTCTTGAGCGACGTCGTCGACCATGTCGGCGCCGCCGGGATAGGTCCACAAGCGGGACCGTACGTAACGGTGCGCTACGGCGCGCACCCTGGTGAGCAGGTCGTTGAGAGCTGTGCGGTCCCCGTCGCCGGCCAGCGCGGCAAGATCCCTGAGCTCGACCCGGTCGTGGGTGTGCGGTACTCGGACCTCGGTCACCCCTCGCCCCCTCGTGTAAGACCGGTCAGCCTGAAAGATGGTACGGCTCTCATCTTCTCTTGCCTAGTGGCAATTCGTGGCTGCCACCAGCCAATTCATCACGATCTGTCACTACCGATGCGTACGATTCCACCCACCGCAGCGCGCCGTCTGCGACAGCACACCACGTACACGGGTCCAGAACGACCAAGCACCGCCCGGCTGGTCCTGGGACCTACCGGGCGGTGCTGTGTGGTGCTGTGCTGTCGAACTACTGCTTACTGCTCGAGGTCAGTGACCGTGGCCGTGGCCGTGGCCGGCCGCCGCGGGCTCTTCTTCCTCGGGCTTGTCGACCACCAGAGTCTCGGTGGTCAGCAGCAGCGCCGCGATCGAGCCGGCGTTGGCGAGCGCGGACCGGGTCACCTTGACCGGGTCCAGGACGCCCTGCGCCAGCAGGTCGCCGTACTCACCGGTGGCGGCGTTGAAGCCGCTGCCGACCTCGAGCTCCGCGACCTTGGCGGTCACGACGTAGCCCTCGTAGCCACCGTTCTCGGCGATCCACCGCAGCGGCTCGACGATCGACTTGCGCACGATCCGGACCCCGGCGAGCTCGTCACCCTCCAGGTCCAGGCCGTTCTCCAGGACGACGGCCGCGTGCACGAGAGCGGAGCCGCCACCGGCGACGATGCCCTCCTCGATCGCGGCCCGGGTCGCGGACACAGCGTCCTCGATCCGGTGCTTCTTCTCCTTGAGCTCGACCTCGGTGGCCGCGCCGACCTTGATCACGCAGACGCCACCGGCGAGCTTCGCCAGCCGCTCCTGCAGCTTCTCGCGGTCCCAGTCGGAGTCGGTGCGCTCGATCTCGGCCTTGATCTGGTTCACCCGGCCGTCGATGTCGTCGGACTTGCCGGCGCCCTCGACCACCGTGGTGTTGTCCTTGGAGACGACGATCCGGCGCGCCGAACCGAGCACCTCCAGCCCGACCTGGTCCAGCTTGAGCCCGACCTCGGGGGCGACGACCTGCGCGCCGGTCAGCGCGGCCAGGTCCTCCAGCATCGCCTTGCGACGGTCACCGAAGCCCGGCGCCTTGACGGCGACGGAGGTGAAGTTGCCGCGGATCTTGTTCACCACGAGGGTGGACAGGGCCTCGGCCTCGACGTCCTCGGCGATGATCAGCAGGGTCTTGCCGGACTGCACGACCTTCTCCAGCAGCGGCAGCAGGTCCGCGATCGCGGAGATCTTGCCCTGGTGGATCAGGATGTACGGGTCCTCCAGCACCGCTTCGCCGGCCTCGGCGTCGGTGATGAAGTACGGCGAGATGTAGCCCTTGTCGAACTGCATACCCTCGGTGAACTCGAGCTCGGTCCCGAAGGTGTTCGACTCCTCGACGGTGATCACACCGTCCTTGCCGACCTTGTCGAACGCGTCCGCGATCAGGGCGCCGATCTCGGCGTCCCGGGCGGAGATGGTGGCGACGTGGGCCATGTCGCCCTTGTCGTCCACCGGGCGGGCGGTCTCGACCAGCCGCGCGGACACGGCCTCGACGGCCGCCTCGATACCGCGCTTGAGGCCCATCGGGTTGACCCCGGCGGCGACGGCCCGCAGGCCCTCGTGCACCAGCGCCTGCGCCAGCACCGTCGCGGTGGTGGTGCCGTCACCGGCGATGTCGTTGGTCTTGGTCGCGACCTCCTTGGCCAGCTGTGCACCAAGGTTCTCGAACGGGTCGTCCAGCTCGACCTCACGCGCGACGGTCACACCGTCGTTGGTGATGGTCGGGGCGCCCCACTTCTTGTCCAGGACGACGTAGCGGCCCTTCGGGCCCAGCGTCACCTTCACCGTGTTCGCGAGCTTGTCGACGCCGCGCTCCAGCGCGCGCCGGGCGTTCTCGTCGAACTCGAGGATCTTCGGCATGAAAAAAACCAGTCCCTCTCTGAAAAATCTCTGTGTCGTGTGCAGTGAAACCGGGCCCCGCCGATCCAGACCAACTCCGCCCCGGCGCCAGAGGGCACCAGGGCGGTGTCAGTCAGGAACAGCGGGCAGGGCGTGGCACCGCAGCGCGTGCGGTGTCCGCGCCCCGGGTCGTCACTTGCTGACGACTGCGAGGATGTCGCGGGCGCCCAGGATCAGGTAGTCCTGGCCGTCGTACTTGACCTCGGTGCCGCCGTACTTGGAGTAGATGACCTTGTCGCCGACGGCAACGTCCAGCGGGACGCGGTTGCCGTTGTCGTCGATCCGGCCCGGGCCGACAGCGAGGATCTCGCCCTCCTGCGGCTTCTCCTTGGCGGTGTCCGGAATCACCAGGCCGGACTTCGTGGTCTGCTCGGCTTCGAGCGGCGCGACGAGGACGCGGTCCTCGAGCGGCTTGATCGTGACCGACACTTCTTGACCTCCACGGTCGATTGCTTGGCTGCATTCAGGGTGGTCGCGCTCCCCTGCCGTCGCGGGGATCAGAGGCCGGACCGCTGGCACCCTCGGGTAGAGAGTGCCAACACCGAATCTAGGCCGCGATTAGCACTCGGTCAACTCGAGTGCCAGACGCATCTCAGGGTGAGACATCAATTCGCCGGCCCACGGGTGATCGACCGGGCACGGATTGTCGCCAAGTACTGGCTTGACCGCCACGGGCGTGCGACCGTCGGGTCAGAACGGCGTACCGCTCGAGGAGCAGCCATGGCTCTCAGTTTTCCAGCTCTGCCCAAACTGTCCGGCCGCACGGTCGCGATCCTGGTTGCCGTCGGCGCGCTCGCGGTCGGAGCCGTCGCTGCTGCCGCTGCGAAGAACCAGCCCGCCGCTCAGCCACCACCTGGTCCCAGCGCAGGCAGTACTGCCACGAACACGACAGAGGACACCTCGCAGGGCGCCACCCTCGCCGAGGCCAAGGCCGCGGCAGAGCTCCCGCAGTGCCGGTCCGCGCGACTTGTGCCGGTCAACAAGACCTGGGGCATCCCGATGCCTTCGATCTACGCCAGCACCAGCACCGCCTGCAATCTCATGTACGGCGACGACCCGCACCGCGGCTCCAACCGGTATGGCGAGCCCGACACCGCCATCCAGGTCCTCCAGCGCAACCTGAACTACTGCTACGGCACCAAGCTCGCTGTCGACGGCATTTACGGCAGCAACACCCGCGCGGTGGTCAAGATGGTCCAGCGCAAGCACAAGCTCGTGGCCGACGGAATCTACGGCCCCAAGACCCGCTCCGCGATGAACTGGCGCCTGTACGCGTCAGCAACCCGTAGCTGGAGCAAGGGCTGCTCCAGTCCCCTCTAAAGTTGCGGGGTGACAGTCACCGCGTTGCTAGACGGGCCTGGCGCTGAGGTGCTCGCCGCGGCCTGCGCGGACTTCCAGCCTGGCTTGGAGTTACAGCTCGTCGAGAAGCTGCGGCGGCGGTACGACGCCACGCTCGTGAGTGCCGCGGTCACACAGGCCTCACTGCGGCACCGAGGGGTCGCAAAGTTCGGTGTGGACGCTGAGCGGATGTTCTTCACGCCGGACGGCCTTGAGCAGGCCACCCGGACCACAGTGGGTTCACACCGAGCCGCCCGGATCGCAGGGACCCTGCCTGGCGCCAGCGTGGTCGATCTGGGCTGTGGAATCGGAGGTGACCTGATCAGCGCCGCCCGGGCCGGACTGCGGGTCACTGGGGTCGAGCGTGACCCGGAGACCGCCGCCACGGCCCGGGCGAACCTCGCCGCGTTGGGCCTGGCGGGTGAGGTTGTTGTCGGAGACGCTGAGGCCGCCGACATCACGCCGTACGACGTGGTGTTTGCGGACCCGGCTCGGCGGGCGGACGGCCGGCGGGTCTTCGACCACAACGCTTACTCACCGCCATGGTCCTTTGTTACTGAGCTTCTGCAGCGGACCGCGTGTGTGAAGGTCGCACCGGGGATCCCGCATGACGCCGTACCCGATGGGGTTGAGGCTGAGTGGATCAGTGACGCCGGTGAGGTGAAGGAGGCGGCGTTGTGGTCGGGAGCGTTGTACGCGGGTGTTGCTCGGCGCGCGACGCTGCTGCCTGGCGGGGCGAGTGTGACTGAGGCACCGGAAGCGGAGAGCGGTCCGGTCGGCAAGTACATCTATGAGCCTGATGGAGCCGTCGTACGGGCCGGACTGGTGACTGCGGTGGCCGCTGCGGTGGATGGGTGGTTGCTGGATCCACGGATCGCCTACGTGACCGCTGCGGGACTCACGCCGACGCCGCTGGCTTCGGCGTACGAGGTGGTGGAGGAGCTGCCGTACAAGGAGAAGGCGCTGCGATCCTGGGTGCGTACGCATGGGATCGGGACGCTGGAGATCAAGAAGCGCGGGGTGGATCTTGATCCGGCGCAGTTGCGGAAGAAGCTTGCACCCAAGGGTTCTGCGAGCGCGACGTTGATCATCACGCGGGTCGGGCGGGACGCGGTGGCGTTTTCCTGCCAACGAGTTGCATCCTGAGCGCATTCGAACATATGCTCGATCTCGCGAGCGGGTCCCCGGGGACTTGCCGGTGGGCGAGGTGCTGCGCCTGCTGCCGCACTCCCCGGGGACCCGCCACTAACCTCACGCGAACCGCCTCCGCGGTTCCGGCCCGCGGATGGCACCGCGTTGACCGGACACCGCTCCGCGGCAGGTCGCGCCGGGTTAACCGGACACCGCTTCCGGCGGCTGACGTGTTGCCGCCTCCGGCGGGGGCGCGGATCGTGGATCCGCCGCTCACCTGGTATGCGCAGAACGACTGTGATGCGGCCGGGCCTCGCGGAGCAACTGTGGTGCCACGAGTGCAACGGACACCGCTACGCGGCGGCTGACTGTTGCCGCCTCCGGCGCAGGCGCAGATCGCCGATCCGCCGCTCACCTGGTGTGCGCAGAACCATTGCGCTGCGGCCCCGGCCTTGCGGAGGAACTGTGGTGTCGCGGTCTCCGGGCTGCGTGATCCTGCCAGTCGGCGCGGCGTGCCTCAAGGGCGCCTCCGGCGTCGCTGCGCGATCTTCGACCCTTGACCCACACCACCCCGACCAGGAAAGACCGCAGCTATCCCGGAGCCGCTCACCCGAGTGGTCGCGTGCTGGGTGTGATCACGGTCCTGGACTGTGGTGAGGCTGACGGGCTGGTCTGGATGGGGGCACCGGTGTGTTCACGGTGACGGATCGTGGTGAGGCCGACGGCCGGAGCTGGGTGCGCCGATGTGTTCACAGAGGTGGGCTGTGGTGACGGGCCGGTCTGGATGAAGCCGCGGCGTGATCACGGTGACGGAACGTAGTGGGTAGCTGTTCGGGGTGCCGCCGGGCAGACCTCACAGCGCCGGCCGACGACGTGACGGGGCTGCCCCGACCAGCCGGTCTCCAACTCACGGGTTATCCCATGAGCTTGTCCCTTCCCCCACCAAGATCTCACCCGAGAACCGACAAACTCACCGGATAACCCACGAGTTGGCAGCCCAGACGCGGGGTAGATCCCGGGATGTGGTCGAGTCTGTCCGGGTGACGGGATTCCCCTGACAGGGAAGAGGGCCGGGAGGATCTTCTACCCGGAACGGGAAGAGATCCACCCCAGTCCGCGAGTCGCCGGCTGCTGGACCGGCGGGTGGATGAATCTGCCCGGATCGCGAGACCCCGAGCCCGAGACAGCCCCTCGCAACTGACACGCGCACACCAGCAGACCGGGACCGGCCGGTCCACCGGACTCCGCAACGCACCACCACCGGACCACACCAGCCCGCCACCACACCGACCAACCGGATCCACACCACCCGGCTCACAACTCCCCGCGGGATCCGCGTAGCTGCGTCCTTCCCTGGTCGCGGCGGTGTGGGTCAAGGGTCGAAGATCGCGCAGCGACGCCGAAGGCGCCCTTGACGCATACCGCCGTGACTAGCACGATCACGCAGCGGAGACCGCGGACCACAGTCCCTCTGCAGGGCCAGACCTAACCACAGTCCAGCTCTTGCAGCCCCACTACATGTCCCGCACCAACCACCACCGCGATGACTCCAGTCCGCGCACCCGCCGAAGGCGGCAACAAGTCAGCCGCCGCGCAGCGGTGACCGCAGCACGCCCGACATCACATCCCGTCGCGCACAACGGATGAGCGCGTGTCAGCAGTTCGCGCGGCCCGCCGGAGGCGGCGACAGGTCAGCCGCCGCGAAGCGGTGTCCGGTCGCACCTACGACAGCATCCCTTTCGCGGCCTACCGCGGCGGGCCGCCTGCGGCATTTGGTGGTGGGGCGAAGTCGCGGTGGGTGGGCGTGGTTGAGTTGGGTGACGTCGATCAGGTGTCATGCGGGTGCAGTCGGGTGTTCATGTGGGGTGTGCAGAGTGGGAAGCTGAACCGGTTCGCCGCTGACCGCTTCGCCTGGGGACCTGGCGGCAAAGTAGCCCCAGGCCTTTGCCGCGTTACCGCGCCCCGGTCTGGAAGCGCTCGATCACAGGGAACCGCAACCGAGCCAGCGCGATGGATCCGATGGCGGCCGGCAACGAAGCCCTCCGCGCCGACCATGGAAGCGGCTGAACACCATCGTCCGCAGCTGATGCGAAGGTCGGCGGTGTCGCGAGCCCGTCAGGTGGCGTGGGAGTCGGTGGTGGGGTGGGGGTGCGCGGGGACGTGGGGGGCGTCGGGGGCGCGGAGCTGGGCTTGGGTGTGGGGTGCGTTGGTGGGGTGGCCAGGGCGGTGGTGGTGAAGGTTTTTACGAGGGTGTTCCAGTCGGTGGGGCGGTGGAGCATGGGGTGCGTTTCGCCGGAGACTGAGTAGACGGTGACTGGGGTGCCGGTGGCGCGGAGGCGGTTGGCGTAGGCGAGGGTGGCGCGCGGATCGGTGACCGTGTCGTCGGTGCCGTGAGCGAAGGTGACCGGCGGGCGGAGGTTGACGAGTGGTTCGTCCTCAGGCAGCCACGGCGCCAGAGCCAGTACGCCGGTCACCCGCGGATCATTGCCCGCGGCAACAACAGCGCGTCCACCCATCGAGTGACCGATCAGCACCACCCGTTCGATCACCGGCGGCAGCTCGTCGAGGACACTCCGCAGATCCGCCGCGGGATCCGCGGCGTCGCCGTTCCAGCCTCGGTACCGATACCGCATCAAACCCACCGCGGCTGCCGGCACAGCCGAGCGCGCGGCGGCGGCGAACGGCCACATCCGCAGGATCGCACCGCGCCACAACGACGGGTACTCCTCCGACTCCTCCTCACCTCCATGAGCCAGCAACACCAGCTCGGAAGCCCCCGCCGGATGCCACACCAGATCGACCCCAGCCCAACTCATCCGCAACCACCGATCCCCGCCACCGAGACCACCTCCGGCCGGCTCATCCGCAACTCCGATCCGCCTCGCCGAAACCACCTCCGGCCGGCTCATGCGCAACTCCCGATCCGCGTCGCCGGGTCGCTTCCGGCTGGCTCATGCGCGACTGTCGATCCGCGTCGCCAGGCCCGCTTCCTGTCGGCTCATGCAACCGCCGATCCGCATCGCCGAGACCGCCTCGGGCCGGCTCCGCAACTGCCGATCCGCGGCGGCGGGTTCGCTCGGGTTGGCTCATCCGCAACTGCCGATCCGCGGCGGCGGGTTCGCTCGGGTTGGCTCATCCGCAACTGCCGATCCGCGGCGGCGGGTTCGCTCGGGTTGGCTCATGCGCAGCTGTCGATCCGCGGCGGCGGGTTCGCTTGGGTTGGCTCATGCGCAGCTGTTGATCCGCGGCGGCGGGTTCGCTTTGGGTTGGCTTATGTGCGTCTGCGGGCGTGGTCTGCGGAGCGAGGTCATGGGCGGGGGTAGAGCTCGGCCGGTTCTTTGCGGATGAGCATGATGCGGCTCGGGTCGGCGGGTTCGGCGAAGCCGTAGTTGCGGTAGAGCTCGTGGGCGTCGGCCGTCGAGAGCATCCACCGGCGGAGCCCGTCGAGTTCAGGATGGGCCATCAGCGTCGACACCACGAAGCGTCCCAATCCCTTCCCCCGCTGGCTGTCGAGCACGAAGACATCGGCCAGCCACGCGAACGTCGCGCGGTCCGTCACCGCCCGCGCGAACGCGACCATCGCACCGTCGTCTGCATAGACACCCAGGTTCAGTGAGCCGGCGATCGACCGCTCCACCACCTCACGCGGGACGCCGGTCGCCCAGTACGACGTACTCAGGAAACCGTGCACCACGTCCACATCGATCCGCGCCGCATCGTCGTCGGCCTCGAAGCCGTCCTGCTTCCACTTCACTTGTTCAGCACCTCCGTGATCGGCATCGACGAATCCGCCGGCAACCCCAACGGCGAGGCCGCCTTCCCGGCCCGCACCAACTCCGAACCAAGCGCCGCAACCATCGCGCCGTTGTCCGTACAGAGCCCGGGCCGGGGCACGCGTACGGCGATGCCCGCGGCAGTGCATCGCTCCTCGGCCATCGCGCGCAACCGTGAGTTCGCCGCGACCCCACCACCGATCAGCAAATGCTCGAACCCCCGGTCCTTGCACGCGTCGATCGCCTTACGCGTCAGCACGTCGCACACCGCCTCCTGGAAAGCGGCTGCAACGTGGTTCACCGGCACGTCCTCACCATCACGCCGCCGAGCCTCGACCCAGCGCGCGACCGCCGTCTTCAACCCGGAGAACGAGAAGTCGAACCGATGCCGCTCGAGATCCTTCTGCGACGTCAACCCCCGCGGGAACGTCACGTACAGCCGATCGCCGCCATCCCGCGCAGCCTTGTCGACATAAGGACCACCCGGGAACGGCAACCCCAGCACCCGCGCGACCTTGTCGAACGCCTCCCCCGCCGCATCGTCGATCGTGCTCCCCATCGGCACCACGCCGTCGGTGATGTCCTCGACCGCAAGCAACGACGAGTGCCCGCCGGACACCAGCATCGCGACGCAGCCCTTGGGCAGATCCCCGTGCTCCAAGGTGTCGACGGCCACATGAGCCGCCAGGTGGTTGACGCCGTACAACGGCTTGTCCAGCGACAACGCCAGCCCCTTGGCGGCAGCGACTCCGACCAGCAAGGCACCGGCGAGACCCGGCCCGCTGGTGACCGCGACGGCGTCGACATCGGTCGGCTTGATCCCGGCCGTCTCACATGCGCGCCGAATGGTCGGGACCATCGCCTCGAGGTGCGCCCGACTGGCCACCTCGGGTACGACGCCACCGAACCGCGCTTGCTCCTCGACACTGGACGCGATCGCGTCGGCGAGCAGCGTCTGCCCGCGCACGATCCCGACCCCGGTCTCGTCGCACGACGTCTCGATCCCCAGAATCAGGGGCTCACTCATACTTCCTCCCGCCACCGCATGATCACCGCATCCTCGCCGCCCGCGTAGTACCCACGCCGCCGGCTGATCTCCGTGAACCCGAACCCCGCGTACAGCGCGAGCGCGGATTCGTTGCCCGCAGCAACTTCTAGTAACACCGTCCGCCCGGCACAGCGTGCCAGCGCCGCCGTCATCAGCTGCGCACCGATCCCGGTACGACGCTCCGCCGGCGTCACCGCGACCCGCAGCACCTCGACCACGTCGAGCTCGACCGGCGGCACCAGCAGTACGACGTACCCGACCACCGAGCCCTCGTCCGCGACCAGGATGACCCGATCGTCGGACAACCGCTCGAACTCGTCGGCCCAGGCGACCGTACTCCAGGCCTCCGACCCGAAGCACCCCTCGTCCAACGCAACCAGCCCGGCAAGATCGTCGACGCGCGCGGTCCGAACGGCAGGTCTCACTTGGGCAGCACGCTCTTCGGTCCGCCGGACATCGTCACGTCGGGCCGCCGCAGATACAGCGGATCCGGGGCAACGATCTCCAGCGTCCCGGTGGCCACACCAACGGCCAACACCTCGGCCGACGGGTACTCGGCGACATCAAGCCCATCGACCCCAAGGACCTCGCCGTACAGCACAGCGCCACGACCGATCACCGGCAGCCCGGACAGCACATGTGCGACGTCGGCGGGACGATCCACCGCCGGGCCTTCCAGCCGTCGACGACTCCCGTCCGCGGCAGGACCGTCGTACAGGGCCCAGTAGATCTCCTTGCGGCGCGCATCCGTCGCGACCGCGACCGGCAACGTCAGCGACGACTGCCGCGCGAGGATGTCGAGGCTGCAGACCCCAGCCACCTCGATCTCGAGGACGTCGGCCATCGTCCGCGCGGTCACCAGCCCGACCCGCAGCCCGGTGAACGGACCCGGCCCGACGCCGACCGCGATCCGGGTCAGGTCCCGCGGAGTCACACTCCCGGCAGCCAGGACCTCGGCGATCGCGGGCGCCAGCAGTTCCCCGTGGCGCAGTGCATCCACTGTCGTCGACGAGGCGATGATCTCGCCGCCGGTCGAGGCAAGCGCGACGGTCACGGCCGCACTCGAGGTATCAAACGCGAGCAGCATCTCAGCCCTCGATCCTGTCCGCCGACGCACCGATCCCGAGCCGTACGCCGGAAGCCGCCCACCGCGGACCCACCGGCGTCACCCGCAACTGCCGAGTCTCGTCCGTGTCGTCGTCGCCACGCGTCACCACGATGTCGAGCCGATCCGGCGCCAACGCCTCGGCCAGCCCATGACCCCACTCGACCACAGTGATCGCCTCTTCCAGACTCGCGTCGAGATCCAGGTCGTCCAGCTCGGCGAAACCACCCAGCCGATACGCGTCCACGTGCACCAACGCAGGCCCGCCGACCAGCGACGGATGCACCCGCGAGATCACGAACGTCGGCGACGTGATCGCCCCACGCACCTTCAGCCCGATACCGAGCCCTTGCGTGAACGTCGTCTTCCCAGCGCCAAGGTCACCCGACAGCACCAGCACATCGCCTGCCCGCAACTGCCCGGCCAACTCCTCGCCGATCTCCTGCATGTCGTCGGTGGTCGGTACGGTCAGCTCGAGCGGCATCGCCTTCGCGAAGATCAGATTGTGGTCCTGCTGCTCGACCATCGAGTACCCACGCCGCCCCCAGAACTCCACGGTGTCCGGCAACTCGACCCGCGCGATCAACCGGACGCGGCTGAGCCCTCGCCGTACGGCGGCCTCCTCCGCACACCCGACCATCGCCGACGCGACGCCGCGGCCCTGGTATCGCGGATCCACCGAGACCCGGCGCAGATCGAGGACGTCGCCGCTGATCTCGAACAGCAAGGCCCCGGCCGCGACTCCGTCGATACGGACGACCAGACCGCCGTCCTTCTCGATCGCGGCGCGGACAGTGGACGCGCTCTCGGACAAGGCGGTCGACGGCGGATCGAGAACCCGCCGTGCGGAGAAGGCATGGTGGATGACGGCCACGATCACGTCCACTTGGTCGGAGGTGGCGTCGACGACGTGCAGGTCGGTCACGGGGCCTCCTGCCCTGGACTGAGGAGTGCAGGGAGCGAAGCGACCGGAGCGACGAGGGAAGGGCAGGAGTAACAGCCCCGTGACCCGCCGCGCCGGAGGCGTGGCATCAGTACAGTCATAGGTGTCCCAACAACGATTGTTCGGCTCGCTCGATCATGCCGAACAGGGCCGCGGTGAATTCACGGTGGTGCTCGATCAGGCCGAGGTGGCCGCAGTTCTTCACCTCGACCAGCTCTGCGCCGGGCACTCGCCGGACGATCTCTTCGGAGTGCGCGAACGGCGTCAGCGCGTCCTTGTCGCCGCCGATCACCACACACTCCACCTTCTGCAGCGGCTCGAGCGAATCGTACTTGTTGTGCAGCGCGAAGATCGGATAGAACTCCGCGATCACCTCGATCGGAGTCGCCGCGATCATCTCGTTGACGAACTCCGTGTACGCCGGTGGCACCTCGGACCCGAACGAGTACTTCCGCGTGAGCAGATAGCTGATGTCCGTCCCGGCTTTGCGGCTGCGCTCGACCACGTCCGGGATCCGCGACAACGCCGCGACCGTAGGTGTCGCCAACGATCGCAACAGCCGACCCACCGGACCCGGCACGATGATCGGGACCTCGTCCAGCCGGCCCGCACTCGTCGAGCACAGGCCGACCCCGATCACCCGGTCGCCGAACAGCTCCGGGTGCTCCTCGGCCATCGCCATGATCGACATGCCGCCCATCGAGTGCCCGATCAGGATCACCGGTCCGGTCGGCGCGAACTCCGCCAGGATCCCGAACAGATCCCGGCCGAGCTGGTCGATGCTGACGTCCGCCTTCGGCGACCGCCCGGACCGCCCGTGCGAGCGCTGGTCGTAGAACACCATCGTGCCGAGCCCGGCCAGGTCGCGACGCTCGAAGTGCCAGCAGTCCATGTTCAGCCCGTAACCGTGGGCGAAGATGATGGTCAGGTCCTCCGGCGGCAGCGGCAACTTCCGGCCGAACCGCCGCTTCGGCGGCTCCGGCCGCCGTGATCGCTTCAATTCGTCGACCTCGACGTACAGCTCGACGCCGTCGTCGGCGGTGAACACGTACGGCGTGCCCCGCAGCGACCCGAACGGCTCGGCCTCCAACTGGGCACGCTGACTCGAACGCCGGCCGATCACCTGACGCTCGACCGCGACCCCGGCCGCCGCACCCGCCGCGAGCACGCCGACCGCGGCTCCGATCAGGCCGGCGGTCCGCCCGGCCTTGCCTACCGATGGGCTCATGCCTGCTCGCTATCGACGTACCGCCGCGGGATCCGGGCGCCCAGTCGCGTGACGATCTCGTAGTTGATGGTCCCCGCGGCATCGGCCCAGTCGTCCGCGGTCGGCTCGCCGGACGTCCCGGGGCCGAACAGGACGATCTCGTCACCCGCGGCCGCCTCGTCGTCCTCGAGGTTGACGACGCTCTGATCCATGCAGATGCGGCCGGCGATCGTACGGCGTTCCCCGCGGAACTGGACGGGTCCGCTGTTCGACGCGTGCCGTGGCAGGCCATCGCCGTACCCGAGCGGGATCAGCCCGAGGGTCGACGGCCGCGGCGCGGTCCAGGTCAGCCCGTAGGAGACGCCCGCACCGGCGGGCACCCGCTTCACCATCGCGAGGCGCGCCTTCAACGTCATCGCCGGCCGAAGCCCGAGCCCGGCCGACGGCAGCGCATGCCCGAACGGCGAGAGCCCGTACGTCGCGACCCCGGGCCGGACCAGGTTGAAGTGGGTCTCGGGCAACGCGAGGGTGGCGCCCGAGTTCGCCAGGTGCTTGAACTCGGCCTCGATGCCGAACGACTCGGCCACCTCGACGGCCTCTTCGAACGTCGCGAGCTGGGCCTCGTTCACCGGGCTCTTCGGCTCGTCCGACGAGGCCAGGTGCGACCAGATGCCCTTGATCTCGACCCGGCCGGTCGCCTGGGCCCGGACCGCGGACCGGATCAACGCCGGCCACTCCTCGGGTACGGCGCCACCGCGGCTCATCCCGGTATCGATCTTGAGGTGTACCCGGGCCGGCCGATCCGTCGCACCGGCCACCAGCTCGTCGATCTCCCAGGCCGCGCCCGCGGACAGGTCGATGCCTGCGGCAATCGCCTCGGCGAGCGGCTCGCCGGGGGTGGTCAGCCAGCAGAAGATCGCGCCGGTGTCGCCGGCGTCACGCAGCGCGAGCGCCTCGTCCAGAACGGCAGCGCCGATCCAGTCCGCGCCGGCCTCGCGAGCGGCGCGGGCGACCGGGATCATCCCGTGCCCGTAGCCGTCGGCCTTGACCACGGTCATCAGCTGGGCGCCCTCGGCGCGGGCACGCAGCGTGGCCACATTGTGGCGGATCGCGGCCAGATCGATGACCGCCTCGGCGCGGACCGGGCGATCGCCAGTTGGTGACTGAAGGGTAGACATAGCCCTTCCAGTGTCTCAGGCCGCGTCGATGAGGTTCGCGAGGGCGGTCATGGTGTCGAAAACGGCGTCCGCGGCGGCCAGCTTCGCGGGGTCGGTCATCCCGGCGTACCCGAAGACCTTCATGCCCGCCGCGTTGGCCGCGGCGACGCCGAGCGGGCTGTCCTCGACCACGACGCAATCGAGGGGTTTCACGCCCATCGTTGCGGCCGCGTGCAGGAAGAGATCGGGCGCGGGCTTGCCGTGGGCAACGTCTTCCGCGCTGAAGATCCGGCCCTCGAACCGGTCCAGGAATCCGACCGCGGTCAACGCCGTACGAATCCGGCGGTGGGTGCCGGACGAGGCCAGGCAGTAGGTGATGCCACGCGCCTGCAGGTGATCGAGGACAGCCTCAACCCCCTCGATCGCCTGCAGGTGCGCGAAACCGTCGAACAGCCGCTGGTGGTACCGGTCCTCGAGCTCGGCCGGCAACGGGTGGCCCAACCGCGCCTCCGCGTGTTTCCGCATCGACGCCATGCTGCCGCCCATGAAGTCCCGCACGGTCTCCTCGAACGTGTACGGCAGCCCGGCCTCGGTGAGCAGCTCGGCCAGGATTGTGTTGGCCAGCCGCTCGGAGTCCACCAGTACGCCGTCGTTGTCGAAGATCACGAGTCCGGTCACGAACCGAACCCTATGCGGCCACCCCGATCACTGGTGACCGCACAGGGTCCGCGGACAGCTCCCCTGAAGCTGCCGGCCTTCCCTGCCGGCTCAGCTCTCCTGAGGGCTCAGCTCTCCGGCAGGGTCAGCTCTCCTGCAGGTCTCAGTTCTCCTGGATGGAGAAGTCCGTGAAGTCGAAGTGCTGCTTGACGTTGGCGGTGGAGACGACCTCGATGCCGTAGTCGACCTGCCAGGTCGTGGCCTTCGGGACCCAGCCGCGGCCGGCCATGTCGTTGAAGAAGCTGGCCAGTGGCATCGTGCCGGACTTCTGCGTCACCCGCGACACGTAGGCGGTGTAGCCGTTCTCGTGCCAGACGTCGTAGGTGAAGCCACCGAAGGTGACGGTACCCACCTTGTCGCCCGCCGGGACCTGGCCCTTGTTCTCGGTCCAGATCATCAGCTCGTTGTTCAGGTCGTCGCCGATCCACGCGTCGAAGGCGACGTTGTAGATGCAGCCGGTGCAGGTGGCCGGGGTCGAAGCGGCGAAGGTGGCCGACTTGATCTTCGACAGGGCGACATTGTCGTAGTCCTTGTGCACGTTCGGGTACGCCTGGACGCCCTTGTCACCTGGCAGGGGCTGGGTGACGTCGAGGTACCAGCTGTTGTAGTTGCAGGCGCCCAGCGTGTAGGTGCCGTTGTCGTTGTTCCACATGTTGTTGTGGACGTAGTACGCACCGAACGAACGGCCGTCACCCTGGTTGTTCGTCGACGTGGTGACGAACGACGGCTTGGTGCAGACCGCCCCGGAGGCCGGCGGCGTGGTCGTGGTCGGCGGAGAGCTCGGCGGCGTCGTGGTCGGCGGCTTGGTGGGAGTTGACGTCGGCGTCTTGGTCGGCGTCTGAGTCGGGGTGTGGGTGGGGACGTGCGACGGCTTGGGGGTGGGCGCCGGCGTCGTACTGGGTGGTGCGGGTGTGGTCGGCTGGGCCGGCGCGGCCACGAAGTCGTAGTGGGCCGTATAGGTCAGCTTGGTCCCCGCCGCGTACTTCCTGCCGTCGTAGCGCAGTGCGCGCAGCCGGTAGCTCTGGTCGGTGGTGCGGCTCGGGTCGATCGAGACCACCGCCGGTCCGGACGCGGTCGCGGTGATCGCGAACGGCTTCTTGCCGAATCCGTGCAGGACGGTGCAGCTGGAGTAGGCATCCAGGACACAGGTCTCGACGCGGCCGATGCTGGGGAGGTCGAAGACCGCGCTGTCCGCGGCGTTGGCGGTCGCGACCGGTGAATCCTTGGCCGCATGGACCACGATCGGTACGGCGACGAGCGCACCGACAGCCAGGAACACCGCCGGGAGAATGACGCGGCTTCGGGCAGTTCGGATGGGGGGCATGCGAAACGTTCCTCGTCTCTCGACGGGCCACCCAGCGTTGCCCCAGTACTTCAGTGTGACCCACGAACTCTGGTCGGCAGTGACGTTATCGAACCGTGATCTGTGCTGCCAACCCGCCCTCACCAACTGATGGCCCGACTTAACCAAGCCTTCACACTGCAACGAACGCTTCACAGAAGGCGTCCTGAGGGTGTGAAACTGCCGATGATCGCCCTGGCCGGACTGCTCCTGACGCTCACCGCCTGCGGAAACGAGTCCGGCGCCGGCGCGTCGCTGACCGGCAAGTCGTACGTGTCCACCGCGGTCACCGAGGAGGGGAAGCCCAAGCAGCTCGCGCCGAACACCCGGGTCCGGCTGCAGTTCACCGACGACGGCCGGCTGGTCGCGGACGTCGGCTGCAACTCGATGCAGGCCAAGGTGTCGACCGGCGGCGGCAAGCTGACGCTCAAGGGCGAGCTGGCTTCGACCGCGATGGGCTGCCCCGGACTACAGCAGGGCCAAGACGCCTGGCTGTCCAAAATCCTCGCCGCCAAGCCGACGTGGAAGGTCGACGGCAGCAAACTCGACGTCACCGCCGCGAGTACGACGATCTCGCTGGTGGACCGGGCTACCGCGGAGCCGGCCGTCGCCATCGATGGCACCAAGTGGTCTCTGCAGAGCGTAATCACCGGCGAGGTCGCCTCACACCAGGTCGGCTCGGAGAAGGCCTGGCTGACGCTCAACGGCGAACGCGTCACCGGATCGACCGGCTGCAACGACTTCCAGGGCACGGTCGCCCGCGCCACCGGCAAACTCACCTTCGGCGATCTCGCCACCACTCGCCGAGCCTGCTCCGGCGACGCCCAGAAACTCGAGACCACTCTCCTCAACGGCCTGCAGGGCGAGGTCACCTACACGATCGACGCCACGACCTTGCAGCTCCGCACGCCCACCGGCGGCCTCGACTTCACGGCCACCCGCTAGCTCAACAGGAGGCACGTTGCCGCAGGTACGGCGGCGGCCACGGAGAGAGCTGTGATCGGGCCGGAGTCGGACGCGAGCTGGCCGGCGGCGGCGTGCAGGTACGCGGCGACGGCCGCCGCTTCGAACTCGGGCACACCCGCAGCCAGCAGTGAGCCGAGCAGTCCGGCCAAGACGTCACCGGAGCCCGCAGTCGCCAGCCAAGGCGTTGCGATCGGGTTGACGAAGACCGACCCATCGGGCGCGGCGACGATCGTGGTGGCACCCTTCAGGAGTACGACGATCTGGTGTTCATCGGCGACGTGCCGGGCCCAGTGCAGTCGTCGGGCCTCGATATCCTCCCGCGGCGCATCGACCAGTTTGCTCAGCTCACCGGCGTGCGGTGTGATCACCACCCGACCGGCTTTGGCCAGATCCAGCGCGCCGATCGCACCGGCGTCGACGATGACCGGCAGCTCCTGCTGTTGGGTGACCCGCCCGATCAGATCTCGGTCCAGCGTGTCCTGGTTCAGCCCCGAGCCGACCGCCCAGGCCTGGACCCGGCCTTCGCCGACGACTACCTCGGGATGAGCCGCGAGGACCGCGTGCGCGACCGCATCCGGGCCGACGTACCGCAGCATGCCAAGGGATCCGGCCAGCGCCCCCGAGGTCGCGATGACCGCCGCGCCCGGGTACTCGGGTGAGCCGGCGATCAAGCCGAGGACACCGCGCGAGTACTTGTCCGACTCACCATGTGGGACCGGGTACAGCGCACGCACATCCGCGTCCTGGAGAGACTCGACCGGAGCATCCGGCAGGTCGAGACCGATCTCGACGAGGTGGACGGGACCGCAGGCGGTGGCGGCCGGGTCGACAAAGTGGCAGATCTTGTGGGTGCCGAAGGTGACCGTCAGATCCGCGTGGACGTGCGCCGCCGGCGTCTCGCCCGTGTCCACATCGACGCCGGAAGGGATGTCGACGGCAACGATCGGTACGCCGTTCTCTTCGGCCAACTCGACCGCCTTCAGCGCGTCCGGCCGGAGCCCCGGGCGACCGCCGATCCCGACGATGCCGTCGACCACCACGTCAGCAGTCGCGATGTCGTCGGTCGAGCCAACGCGTCCACCGGCCGCTCGCAAGGCCGCGAGACCTTCGGGATGAGCCTTCGGCGAGAGCAGTACGGCGATGACCTGCGCACCACGTCGAGCCAGCCGGGCCCCGGCGTACAAGGCATCGCCGCCGTTGTCGCCGGAGCCGATCAGCAGGACGACGCGCGCTCCGTACGATCCACCGAGGAAGTTGCTGATGGCAACGGCGAGGCCGGTCGCCGCGCGCTGCATCAAGGTGCCTTCGGGCAGGCGGGCCATCAGGTCGGCCTCGGCGGCGCGGACCTGGTCGACGGTGTGCGCGCGACGCATTCTCAGCCCTCCAGGATGACGACCGCCGACGCGATGCCGGCGTCGTGGCTCAGGGACAGGTGCAGGCTCTGGACACCAAGCCGGGCAGCCTGTGCCGCGACCGTGCCGGTGATCTCCAACCAGGGCCGGCCGGTTTCGTCGGTCTGGACCTCGGCGTGATGCCAGTGCATCCCCGCGGGCGCGCCGAGCGCCTTGGCCAGGGCTTCCTTCGCGGCGAAGCGGGCGGCGAGGGACGCCGGTGGTTTGAGCGCCTCGGTCGGCGTGAACACGCGATCCCGAAGTCCGGGTGAGCGTTCGAGAGTCCGCATGAACCGTTCCACGTCGACCACATCGATACCCACGCCGACGATCATGTCGTTCAGCCTAGCTGCCGGGCTCCGCGGTGGATTGGCGGACTCTCGTCTCGACGGCGAGGTCCATTCGCAGTACGGCGGGAGTCACGCCGCGGGCGAGATCGAGGACGACCCGGGCGGCCATCTCAGCCATCCGGTGCAACGGTTGGTGCACCGTGGTCAGGGCCGGGCTGACCCATTGCGCCACCGGGAGGTCGTCGTACCCGACCACCGAGAGGTCGCCCGGGATGTCGAGGCCCAGCTCGCGGGCCGCCTGGTAGACGCCCAGTGCCTGCATGTCGCTACCGGCGAAGATGGCGGTCGGCCGGTCGGGTCGGCTCAACAGCACGAGTCCCTCGCGATGGCCACCACTGACGCCGAAGTCGCCCTCGCGGATCAGGTCGGGATCGACCGTGAGCCCGGTCGAGCGCAGCGCATCGGTGTACCCGTCGACGCGTTGCCGCGAGCACAGCGTCGCCGCCGGACCGCCGATCATCCCGATCCGGGTGTGCCCGAGCGACCGCAGGTGCAGGGTGGCCATCCGGCCGCCGTTCCAGTTCGCCGACCCGATCGCCGGTACGCCGTCGGCCACGTCGCCGACCGGGTCGACCACGACGAACGGGATCCGCCGCGCCTCGAGCTGCGCCTGCTGATCCGCGTCGAGGTCGGAGAAGACCATGATCACGCCGAGCGGCCGACGGTTCAGCACCGACTCGATCCACTCCTGCCGCGGCCGCCGCGCACCACCGCACTCCGACAGCACGAGCTCGACCCCCGCGGCCCGGACCACCTCCTCCACCCCACGAATCAGCTCCATCGCCCACTCGCCACCGAGCTGGCTGAACACCAGGTCGATCATCGGATTGCTCGCCGTACTGGCGCCCCGGCGCTGATACCCGTGCTCCTGAATGATGCTCTCGACCCGTGCCCGGGTCCCCTCGGCGACATCGGCCCGCCCGTTCAGCACCTTCGACACGGTCGGCACCGAAACCCCGGCCTGCTCCGCAATCTCAGAAATCGTCACCCGCCGACCCACAACACCCCTCCGAAACTTTCGACCATTATGCCAGGCCCACACCAAGTCTTCCGGATGATCCAGTGTCGGATGTGCATGCGGACAGGACGTGTGCCGACGCCACCTAGTGCACCTGAGCGTTGTGGGTGTGGCGCGTACAGCGTCTCGCGGGTGCTCTACCTGTCGAACTGCACACCACAGCGCGCCGACCCTTCCACACAACGGTCACTGGGACGTCACCGCGAGTGCCGAAAGTTTCGGCACTGACGCGGGGTTGAGACGAAGGCCACGCCTACCCGGTGTGGTGCACCGCGGGGGGATGGGAAGAATGGGGCACATGCTGCAGCCGTCGCGGGAGGTGACTCCCTACACCGAGCTCGACCGTGCCGCCTGGTCGCAACTGGCCGAGACGACCGTGTCCCCGCTGACGGCGAGCGAGATCGAGCGACTGCGCGGCCTCGGCGACGAGATCGACATGGACGAGGTCCGTGAGGTCTATCTACCGCTGTCGCGGATCCTCTCGCTGTACGTCCGGCACGCCCGCGCGCTGCACGCCGACACCGAGGAGTTCTTGGGCAAACCGGCCGCGACCCGGACCCCGTTCGTGATCGGCATCGGCGGATCGGTTGCCGTCGGCAAGTCCACGACCGCCCGGCTGCTCCGCGAGTTGCTGGCCCGGTGGCCCGAGCACCCGCGGGTCGCGCTCGTCACCACCGACGGCTTCCTCTGGCCGAACGCCGAGCTCGAACGCCGCAACCTCATGTTCCGCAAGGGTTTCCCGGAGTCCTACGACCGCAAGTCGTTGCTGCGCTTCGTCGTCGAGGTGAAGTCCGGCATGGACACGGTCGAGGCGCCGGTGTATTCGCACCTGCACTACGACCGGATGAACGGCGTACGCACGACCGTCGAGCAGCCCGACATCCTCCTGCTCGAGGGCCTCAACGTCCTGCAGCCCGCACCGCGGCACGCGGACGGCAAGAGCGGCCTCGCGGTCAGCGACTTCTTCGACTTCTCCGTGTACGTCGATGCCGCCGCCGACGACATCCGGTCCTGGTACGTGCAGCGCTTCCTCAAACTGCGCGAGACCGCGTTCCGCAACCCCGAGTCCTACTTCGTCCGGTACGGCGAGCTCAGCCGGGACCAAGCGGTCCGGAAGGCCGAATCGCTGTGGGACGACATCAACGGCCCCAATCTGCGCGAGAACATCCTCCCCACCCGCTCTCGCGCCACCCTCGTCCTCCGGAAGGGCCCAGACCATGCCGTCCGCTGGGTCAGGCTCCGCAAACTCTGACCCCCGCCTCACCACCCTGGTCAGGGGGAAGCTCTGAGAGCCGGTACGACGGCAACCGCGACGACCAAGGCGGTCAGCCCGAAGGCCAAGGGATACCCGGTGCCGGCCACGACCGCACCGAACGCGATGGCACCGATCCCCCAGCCACCGTCGTACGCGAGGTTCCACAGCGCGCTCACCTGGCCGTAGCGGGACGAGCTGACGCGGTTGTACATCAGCGTGAGAGTGAGGTTCTGCGAAGCACCGAAGCCGATCCCGAACAGCGTCGCTCCCACCACGATCGCGGCCGGCGTACCGATCAGGACCAGTGCACCAGCACCCAACGCGGCCAGGACCAGTGCCGCCGGCAACAACTTCGCGGGACCGATCCGATCGCCGTACCGGCCGGCCAACCACCGAGCCCCCGGCGCGGCCGCCGCCTGCAACAGCAGGGCTGTCGCGATCAGAGAATGCTTGTCTCCGGCAACGGCCAGCGGCAGGAACGTCACGCTGATCCCGGCCGCGACGGTCACCGCCGCGAAGACCAGTGTCGGCATCAGCAGACCACTTCGCCGTACTCCACCCAGGACGTTGAGGTGCTGCTCCTCGGCACTCGCACTCCTCGGCATCGCGCCCAACGTGAACAGACCGACCAGTGATGCGACAGCAGCCAGCACAAACAGGGCTCCGAAGCCGATCAGATTGGTCAGGTAGACACCGAGCGGCAGACCGATGATCGCCGGCACCCCAACGGCCAGCCCGTAAACGCCAAGCGCCTCACCACGACGAGCTGCCGGCGCCACCTCCGCGACCAGAGCGACCGCACCGACGACCAGGATCGCCAGGCCGGCACCTCGGACGACGCAGACGGCGAGGACAACCGGCAGCGACGCGGTAGCCAGCAGGATCAACGAGGGTGCGCCGAGCAGAAGCAGCCCCAGGCCGAGGACGACTCGGTAGCCCCAGCCGGCGAGCATCCGCGGCACGAGCAGCTCGACGCCGACCGCGGACAGCATCATCGCGCCGGTCGACAACCCGGCCCCGATTCCGCCGGAGCCGTTGGCGGCCAGGTAGAGCGGGACCACCGAGGTGAGCAAGTACATGCTCAGCCCGGACCCGAACACCATCACCAGCAACCACGCGAACCGGCGGGTCACCAGGCGCTCGGCGGTGGCTACCTGGACGGTCGGGATCTCGCACGCGGTGGTCATGGCACCAACGCTAGGCGCGCATCGGTATGCCCCACAGATCCAGTTCCGTCCTGGCTGAGAGGACCAGTTACGGGAGCTGATCGGTAATGAGCGCGGCCAGGCGGTTGAGGGCCGCGTCGATCTGAGCCGGCGTGACCGCGCTGCAGGACAGGCGCAGCGCGTTGATCGGAGCATCACCTGAGTAGAAGTGGCTCATCGGTGTCCAGAGCACGCCGTACTCGTGGGCCGACTTCTCCAGCAGGGCGTCGTCGACGGGGAACGGCACGGTGACCACGACGAAGAAGCCGCCGGACGGCACGGTCCAGCTGATCTCGCCGTGCGGGAATCGGGCGGCGAGGCCGTCGGTGATCGCGCGGAGGTTGGCGGCGTACACCTCGCGTTCGCGGCGGTTCGCTGCGACCAGGCTGAAGTCATGAGCGAGCAGCTTCCCGCCGATCACGGCCTGCGCGACTGGCGAGGTGTTGACGGTGAGCATGCTCTTGAGCTTGGAGAGTTCGTCCGCGAGCAGGCCGGCTCCTTCGACCGTCTGGTCGGCAACGACGTACCCGATGCGTGCACCGGGCAGGCCGGTCTTGGCGAACGAGCCGAGGTAAACCACCCGGCGCTCGGTGTCGAGTGCCTTCAGCGTTGGCCGGCGCTCGGCGCCGAACAGACCGTAGGGGTTGTCCTCCAGGAGCAGCAGCTCTTCCTCGGCCGCGATCTCGAGCAGCCGTCGCCGGGCATCGACGTCGAGGCTCAGCCCGGACGGATTCGCGAAGTCCGGCATCACGTAACAAGCGCGCGGCCGCAGCCCATCCGCCCGCGCGGCTTTGATCACCGCGGTCAGGTCGTCGTCCTCGGTCACCGCCCGGACCGGGAGGTCGACCAGGCGGGCGGCACCCGTGAGTCCGACGTACGTCGGGGACACCGCGAGCACCACGTCCTCCGGACCGGCACGCAGCGCGCGCAGGGTGAGAACCATCGCCTCCTGGCAGCCGACCGTGACGACGATCGCCTCCGGGTCGACGTGGATATCCTCGTCGACGGCGAGGTTGCGCGCGATCAGTTCGTGGATGATGCCCTTGGTCCGGCCGTACTGGAGGATGGTCCGGCGCACCGCGGATTCGTCGTATCCCCGGGTGCGCAGGTGTTCCGCGAACAGGTCGACGTACCGATGCACGTCCTCGAGCGCGAAGAACTCTTCGGTCGGGCGACCGGCGGCCAGCGAGATCGCCTCCGGGTAGTGGTGCGAGACCTCGTTGAGGAAGTTCATCGAGGTGAGCGCCCGGTCGGTGAGCGAGTCATGCAACTCCGACAACCTGAGGTCCGCCATCACGCTGTTCCCGTCGTCAATTCGGCGACCGCGACCAGCTCCGCACACCCGGCCAGCACCATCGCATCCCGCAACTCTTGCCGCAGCACACCGAACGCCTCATCCACCGCATCCAGCGCCAACGCCCACAACAACGGACGCCCAAGGAGTACGCCGGACGCTCCCAACGCAAGCGCCCGCAGCACATCAAGACCGCTCCGCACTCCACTGTCCAGCAGCACGATGCAGTCGTTGCCGACCGCATCGACAATAGGGCCAAGGGCATCAATCGACGCCGGAGCACCATCGAACTGCCTGCCGCCATGGTTCGACACCACCACGGCGTCCGCGCCCGCATCCGCGGCCTTCCGGGCATCGCGTGGATCGAGAATCCCCTTCACCACCAGGGGAAGCTCGGTGCGCCGCCGCAGCCATTCGACCTCCGCCCACGACACCGCAGGCTCGAACGCCGAGGTGGTGTGTGTTGCGACCGCGGACAGACCGGGTACGGCGATATGTGCCTCTGTCACCATGTCGACAATATTGGCCGCCACCACGTCAGCCGGCAGTGTGAAGGAGTTCCGGACGTCGCGCAGTCGCTTGCCCATGATCGGCACGTCCACGGTCACCATCAGCGCCGTACATCCCGCCACAGCCGCGCGGTCGACCAGCGCCTCGACGATGGTGCGATCCCGCAACCAGTACAGCTGAAACCACGACGGCGCCACCGCGGCGATCTTCTCTAGCGGGACGCTGCTCAAAGTGCTAATGATGTAAGGGATTCCGGCCTTCGCGGCCGCTTCAGCGAGCAGGAGTTCACCGTCTGGATGCAGCAGCCGCTGGTAGGCCATCGGTGCCACAGCCACCGGCATGCTCACCTGATCACCGAGGAGCGTCGTCGACAGCTCGGGCTCCGAGACACCGGCGAGCACCCGCGGTGTGAGCGTGACGGCATCGAGCGCGGTGCGATTGCGCCGTACCGTCAGCTCGGAACCGCTGCCGCCGGCAACGAAGTCCGTGATCGCTGCCGGTAGGACGGCCGCCGCCGCGGACTCGTAGTCGAGCAGAGAGTCAGCCATCCGAGAAGATTCCACTCAGCCAGGCGGCCGCCTCGGCGTGTGCCAGCTTGGCGCCGTCGAGAATGCCCGACATCGCGAAGAAGCCATGGACCATCCCGTCGTACCGGCTGAGCGTCGTGGGGACGCCGGCGGCGTGCAGCTTCTCCGCGTAGAACTCGCCTTCGTCGCGCAGCGGGTCGTACTCCGCGGTGATCACCAACGCGGGTGGCAGGCCGGCATGCGAGGCGGCGAGCAGTGGCGACGCGAGTGGGTTGAGACCGTCGGCAGGGTCGGTCAGGTAGTGGTCCCAGTACCAGCCGACCGAGGTGTTGTTGAACAGATACGGGTCGTCGCTCTTCCGCATCGAGACCGTGTCCGCGCCGTACCGGGTGTTCGGATACACGAGCAGCTGCCCGGCCAGCACCGGACCGTTGTCCCGGGCAAGGAGTGTGGTTGCCGCAGCCAGATTGCCGCCCGCGCTGTCCCCACCGACTGCCAACCGCGAGGTCTGTACGTTCGCCGCGATCCACTGCGCTGCGGCGTGGCAATCGTGCACGGCCGCCGGGAACGGGTACTCGGGCGCCAACCGATAGCCGACCGTGATCACTTGACAGGGAACGGCATTCGCAAGCTGCCGACTGATCCCGTCGGCCGTGTCGATGCTGCCGAGCGTCCAGCCACCACCGAAAAAGTAGATCAGCGTCGGGATCGGACCGTCCACGTCCGGGCGATAGACCCGGAGCGGGATCCCGCTGTCGGTCGTCAGATCGCGGACAGTGTGGACCGGCTCGGCATTGCCGCCCGCAGCCTGGATCGAGGCCAGGTCCGCCGCGCGCGCCTCGGCCAAGGTCTGGGTGTAGAGCTGCGGCACCTGGTTGGCCTCGCGTTCGGCCCGCATCGCCTCGACCTGCGGATCCAGCGGCATCGCTTCACCCCAATCGGATCGGCATGGACTTGTGACCGCGCAGCAGCAAGCTATGACTGCGCACAGGCTCCCCGGCGAGCCTCAGCTCCGGGAACCGCCGGAACAACTGGGCGAACGCGGCCCGCCCTTCCATCCGAGCAAGAGCGGCGCCCACGCAGTAGAACGGCCCCGCGCCGAACGACAAGTGCTGCAGGTCGTCTCGCCCCGGGTCGAACGTGTCCGCGTCCACATGCTTGGCCGGATCGCGATTCGCCGCCCCGGGCAGGATCAGCACCAGGCTCCCCGCGCTGATCGGCTCACCGGCCAACTCGAGGTCGGCCGAAGCCTTCCGGCTGATCAGCTGGACCGAGCTCTGATGCCGAAGAATCTCCTCGACATAGTCGGAGGCCAGGCCGGCGTCGTCGCGCAACGACTCGATCAGCGACGGATCCGCGAACAGCAGCTCGAGTCCGTTGGTGAGCAGGTTCATCGTGGTCACGAAGCTCGCGTTCACCAGGACGAGCAGGTTGTCGATGAGTTCCTGTTCGTCGATGCCCGAGGTGCCCGAATCCAGCGCGTGCACGAGTGATCCGACCAGGTCGTCGCGCGGCCGGATCCGGCGTTCGGCGATCATCCGCGCGTAGTAGTCGTTCAGCTCCTCGGACGCCTGATTCGCCGCGAGCAACCGCTCGGGCGCCTTACCGCCGAGGTCGAGGTAGTCGTCGATCCGCTGGGTCCGGTCCCGGAACCAGCCGAGATCCGACCGCGGGATCCCGAGGAACGTGCCGATCACCGTGATCGGCAGCCGGTACGCGAAGTCGACGAAGTCGACCACCTGACCGTTCGCGCCGGACTTGCCCAGGTCGTCCAGCAGCTCGGCCGCCAACGCGTCCACCACCGGCTCGAACCCGGTCAGCCGACGCGGGGTCAGCACCGCCTGGAACACCTTGCGCATCCGCAGGTGGTCCGGCTCGTTGCGGAACATCATCGAGCCGCCGAGATGCCGCAGTACCGGGTCCTTCGGGTCCGGATCCGCCGACAGCAGCCGATGGAAGCGGGTGTCCTTCAGCGCCTCCTGGGCGGCGTCGTATCCGTTGACGACCACGGCGTACGGCGAACTCCCGGGAGCGAGCCGGCACACCGGGCCGATCCGATGCAGCTCCGCGAAGAGCGGCATCGGATCCCGGCGACCGTCCTCGGATCCCAGTGCGGCAAGGATCTCGTTGGCGGTACGCATGAGAGGTCAGCGCACCCAGTTCAGCGGAACCGACGCCGCCATCGCCTGGTAGCCGGCGTCATTGGGGTGGATGTGGTCACCGGAGTCGATCGCCGGGTTGAGCTTGCTCGGCGCGGCCGGATCCCGCAGGACCTGGTCGAAGTCGAGGACACCGTCGAACTCGTGACTCGACCGCAGGTAGCTGTTGACCGCCTGGCGCGTCGCCTCCTTCGCCGGCGTCCAGCTGTCGGTGCCGGAGAGCCCTTCGAACGGCGTGATCGTGGTGACCAGGCTGCGCAGTCCGCGTTCCTTCGCCTGCGCGTTGACCTGCCGGAGCGCGCCGATGATCTCGGCCGCGGAGTCGTCGGACATCCAGATGTCGTTGATGCCGAGTTCGGTGATCACCGTGCGAACGTCGGTCTGCGCGAACACGTCTTCGTTCAGCCGGGCCAGCGAGTTCACGCCGACCTCACCGAAGCCCGGGAACGCGCCGTTGTCGGACGGCTCGGTGCCCTCGTGATTCAGCCGGCTGCCGGCGAGTCCGGCGTTCAGCACACTCGGGAACGGCTTGTGTCTGGCGCTTGCGGCCAGTCGCTCGGCGAGCTGGTCAGGCCAGCGGTTGTTGGCGTTCGGCGTGCTGTTCGTGCCGTCAGAGATCGAGTCGCCGAGGACAACGATCGAGCCGGCCGAGTCGTCGGTCTGGACGTCCACGCCGGACAGGAAGAAGAAGCAACAACGACGAGTCGTCGTGTACGCCGCTCCGCCCGCCTCGGACACCAGGTTCGACGGGCCGACGAAGTTGTCCTGGATCGACGATCCGTGGAACGTCGTCGGGCCGGTGTTGTCCTGGAAGTACAGGCTCACGACGAGATCGTCGAGCGTGCCCAGCCGCAGGTTCACCGGGTCGCTCAGCAGCTCGGTGCCCTTGAGCATCGACCCGCTGCCCGAGCCGTTGAACGTCAACGTCTGCAGGGTTGTGGGGTCGATGTCTGACAGCTCCGGCGTGGCCTTGTTGGGCTTGGCAACGGTCGCCGCCGCGACCGTGACGGTCTTCTCGCCGTAGATGTTCGACAACCGGATCCGGATCTTGGTGCCGCCGACGGTCGGGCGGATGACGAGCCGGACGCTCTGATTGGTCAGGCCGTTGTTGGTCGAGCCGGTCGCGTCGCCGTGGGTGACCGCGGTCGCCCACGTCCCCACCCACGACGTGTCGTGATGGCTCGAGCTGACCAACCCCGAGCCGGCGAGGGTGAGAGCGGCGGTAACAGCGACCGCACGCCAACTGCTGGATACGCGCATGGACGGACCTCCTGGCGGAATCGGATGCGGACGGAACGTAATACGCGCAAAGGAATCCGGTCAATGCACAACAAATTGATTTCCGAAATTGGCCGGGCAACGGTTAGGGGGGAACTTTCCGACCTGTTTCGCAGGGGTATTCCTTCACCTGCGCGAGGGTGTAGTCACCCGACTGCGGTGCGCGACCATCTCTCCACGGTAGAACGGATTCCAGGCTCTGGCCAGCGCTCGTCGCATCGCGTAGAGTCCCACCGACGGCTGGGGGTGGCCGGAGTCGAGGGGACCAAGACGAAATGTCGCCTGAATTCGTCATGCCCAATTACGTGCCGCGCGTCCTGGCATTGTTCGAGGGTTTTGCCGACCGTGTCGCCGTGGTCCGGGGGGACCGGCGGGCGACGTACCGCGAGCTGATCGCCGACGTGCTTCGGATGGCGGCCGCTGTGCGCGACGCCGGCATCCGTCCGGGCAGCAAGGTGCTGGTGATGGCGGCGAACTGCTTCGACGCGCCCGCTCTCCAGTTGGCGCTGCATCTGCACGGCTGCCGCGTGTTGTGGAGCGCGCCGATCACGTCCCGCCGCGAGATCGACCGGTTCGCCGCGCTCGCCGATGCGGACGCGTTCGTGTACGACGATGGTGAGTTGGCTCGTGAACTGGCCGCCTCCCTGGCGCCGATGCCGGTCTTCGAGATCAGCCAGCTGTCCAGCGACGGTCCGCCGTACGTCAGTTCTGACACCCCGGCGCCCGACTCGGTGCTGCAGACGAGCGGGACGACCGGGGATCCGAAGCTCGTGCATCACACGCAGGCCTTCTACGAGCAGATCCTCGAGTTGGCTGAAGCGTTTGTTGCGGCCGGATTCCCGCTGCTGCGGCACTACTCGAGCTCGCCGCTGTGGCTGGCCAGTGGGCAGATCACCAGCTTCTTCAACCTGTTCACCGGTGGTGTGCTGTTCCTGACCGACACCTGGTCACCGGCGGAGTTCTACCGGATTGTGCCGACCGAGCGGATCACGTCGACGTACGTGACGCCGCCGATGTTGTATGAACTCCTCGACTATCCGGAGGGCTCGACCGTCGATTGCAGCAGCCTGTTCATGCTGAACGTCGGAGCCGGGCCGGCGACGCCCGCTCGGCTGAAGCAGGGAATCGCGCGCTTCGGTCCGGTGCTGCGGATCGTGTACGGATTGAGCGAGGCCGTCGTCGTCACCGCGCTACCGGGGTTGACCGAGGACCCCTTGCATCCCGAGCGATTGGCCTCGGCGGGTACGCCGTACGGCGATGTGCGGATCGAGATCCGCGATGACGACGGGAAGGTGCTCGATCCCGGTCAGACCGGTGAGGTGTGGGTGCAGAGCAAGCTCACGTTCGCCGGGTATCTGGGGACGCCCGAGCTCACGGCCGAGACGCTGGTGGACGGCTGGCTGCGGACCCGGGATCTCGGGTATCTGGACTCCGACGGATTCCTGTTCCTGGTCGATCGCGTCCACGACATGATCGTGACGACGCGGCGCAACTGGGCGATCTTCTGCCGGCCGATCGAGGACGTCCTGGCCAGTCACCCGGCGGTGCGGACCGCCGCGGTCATCGGCGTCCCCGATCCCGTGGTCGGCGAAGCCGTACACGCCTTCGTCGTCACCCGCTCGCCGGTGTCCGCGGCGGAGCTCCAGGAGCTTGTCAGCTCCACCTTGAACCAGATGTGGACGCCTGCCGCCATCGACTTCGTGGCCGAGCTCCCGCTCACCCGCATCGCCAAGATCGACAAGGTTGCCCTCCGCAAGCTGTACGGCGACCTGCGCGGAGCGTCGTCGTGACACCTCGGCGCGGTCTCGTCGCCCTGTTCGTCGCCGACGTGCTGTCCGCGGTGGGGAGCCGGATCTCGATGGTGGCGATTCCGTGGCTGGTCCTGGTGACCACCCACAGCGCCGCGCGGATGGGGCTCGTCGCGGCCGTCGAGATGATCCCGTACATCGTGGCCAGCATCATGGCCGGTCCGGTGATCGACAGCCTCGGTCCCCGCCGTACCTCGATCCTGGCCAACCTCTTGAGCGCGATCGCGGTGGGAGCGATCGCGGCCACCACGAGTCTCGGTTTCGGTGCTCTGCTGGCGCTGGTTGCCGTCGCAGGCGCCTTGCGCGGGGCCGCCGACCGTTCGAAGGATCTCCTCGTCCGCCCGATGGCGGAGGCCGCGGAGGTCGAGCTGATCCGGATCACCTCACTGCACGAGGCCTTCGCCCGCGGCGCGACCCTGCTCGGAGCGCCGCTCGCCGGCCTGCTGATCTACTGGACCGACGCCGCGTCCGTGCTGTGGATCGACGCGGCAACCTTCGTGATCTGCGGCGTGCTTGTGTTCGCGTTCGTCCATCCGCCGACGGTCGTCAGCGACGGACAGCGGGACAAGTACTTCCGCTCACTCGCCCAAGGGTTCTCGTTCGTCCGACGAGATCAGCTCCTTGCGACGATGCTCATCACCACATTCACGATCAACATCTTCGCCAGTGCCAGTACGGCGGTCTTCATCCCGGTGTGGGTCGCGGAGGACCTCGGTTCCCCGGCCGGCCTCGGGCTGACGTTGGGCGCGTTCTCCGCGGGGGCTCTGCTCGGCAGCATCGTGTTCGCCGTACTCGCCACCAAGGTGCCGCGATACCTGACCTTCGCCGTCGGGGCCTTCATCGGCGGGAGTCCGCGGCTGCTCGTCCTCGGCCTCAGCGACAACCTGGTGCTGGTGATGGTCGTGACGTTCCTGTCCGGGATCGGGATCGCGGCGATCAACCCGGTCTTCGGGGCAGCGTTGTACGAGCACGTCCCGAAGAACCTGCAGGCCCGGGTGATCGGGCTGGTCGCGGCTTCGTCGTTCGCCGGACTCCCGCTCGGCGCGTTGTTGGCCGGGGAACTGGTCAGCGGCCTGGGCCTGACGTCGGCGTTGATCTGGTCAGGTGTCGCTTGTCTCCTCGTCAGCAGCTACCCGTTGATCCGGCGCGGGCCGGGCAAGGTCCTCGATGCACCCACCACCGTGGAGGCCGCGTGAACGAAGCAGCTGATCCCTACTGCCTCAAGCCCGGTGAGAGCGCTGAGCTGCTCACCGGGCATCCCTGGCGGCGCTTCGTCGTCCTCGGCGACAGCGTCGCGGCCGGGTTGTGTGAACCGGTCGAGGGCTACAGCGAGCTGCAATGGGCCGACCGGATCGCCGCCGAGTTGCGCGCCGTACAGCCTGAATTCGCGTACCTGAACCTTGGCGTCAGCGGACTGCGCACACGCGAGATCCTGTCGACCCAGCTCGAGCCGGCGCTGCTGTTCAATCCCGATCTCGCCCTGATCGTTGGCGGTGGCAACGATGCGTTCCCGGCGACGTACGACACCGATCGCGTCGACCGCGAGCTCACGCTGATGATCACCACGCTGCAGCAGGCCGGCGCGGACGTGATGACCTTGGGCATGTTCGACATCTCGTACAGCCCGGCCGTCGCCGACTGGCTCAGACCGGGCCTCCGGCAACGAATGCGAACCCTCTCCGACCACACCGCTGTCTTGGCCGACAAGCTCGGCACCATCCACATCCACCTGACCGACCACCCGTTGTCGACCGACCCCACCCTGTACAGCGCCGACGGCCGCCACGGCAACGCCCGCAGCGACGCTGTCGCCACCGCCGAAACGCTGCGAGTCCTGGGGCGACGACTCAGGGGATGAGAAGCAGGCCGCTGGTGAGGGCGCCTTGGCCGACGTTCACGACCGGCCCGGCGTCGGGGACGGTGAAGCGGAGATAGGCGCCGGCTGGGGTGTTGGCGAAGAGGTACGGAGCGATGCAGAAGGGGACCGCGGCCTGCTGAGGCTCTCCGGTGTCGAGGTTGACGAACTGCATCGTGAGGCGGTCGACGTCGACGTACGACTGGAGGATGTAGCCGCGTTCGCTGATCGCCGCGTCCAGGGCGGTCGCCCAGACGTGCCGCGAGACCTCCGGGCCCACGACGACGCCCACGCCACCGTAGGAACCGGATGGCTTCAGGACCAGGCGGTTCTGGTCGGCGATCGCGCGGGGCCGGAGGCCGGCGGAGAATACTTCGGTGCGTGGGACATGACGGCGTACGACGTCCTCGTCCTCCGGAGACATCAGGTCGAGGTCGTCCCAGAGCCACGCGAAGATCGCCTTGCTGGCCAGCAGCCAACTCGCCGTCGCGGTGAACATCCGGACAGACCCGGTACGCACCGCGGTCCCGAGCGCATCCAGTCCGCCGCTCGGCTTCGTGCCTTGCGGGACGAACATCCGCAGGAGGGCGTCGATCGGGCCGTCGTCGACACACAACCGCCCGGCCGGGTCGAGGGTCAGCCACTCGACGGGGTAGACGCGCATGTCGAGACCCAGTTCGCGACCCCGTTCGCTGAACGGCTCGAGCAGCTTGATCATCGCGAGCCCGTCCTGCGAGCCCGGATACGTGCCACCGGTGGTGAACACCATCGCGAGCCGATCCGTCCCGGTCAACCCCAACGTCTGCCGGACCGCCTCGTAGCGAGCGTCGACGGCGGACGGCGGTGCGGTCAGCCCCAACGACTCCAGCACCGGATCGCCCGCATATGCGGCCAGGAATCGCCTTGCAACGCCATCGGAGTCATGAGCGCCGCCGAGCGCGCTGTCGATGTTCGCCTCGACCACGTACGGCGTCCCGTCCGCGAGCAGGATGTCCGCGCGGACGCCACCGAGCAGTTCCTCGGTCAGCGGCAGGTCCTCGTCGAGCAGGTCGATGGCGCCGACGGGCACGTCCAGCGCGCGTCGTAGCTCCCCCGCAGTCGTTGCCCGCCGCAAACAGGCGGCCAGGATCAGGCGAGCGACCGTTGCGGAGATGTCGGTCAGAGACCGGTAGGTTTCCGCCGACATGATCGGCGGGCGGAGCGGACGCCACTCCTTGTTGTGCGTGGCAACTCCGTCGTACACCTGCTGCCAGGATTCCGTCCCGCGCGCGATGAGCGCCGTCCGCGTTGCTTCGGGCAACTGGTGCCACAGGTCGGTCATGAATCCTCCAGTACGGCGTGAATCGCGGCGACGAGCTGGTCACGGCCGGGTTGGACCGCTCGATCGAGGGCGAGGGCGAAGGGCAGGACGGCACCGTCCGGGCGGGTCACCCGGACGGGTGGTGTGGCGAGGTCGAAGCGTTCGGCGGCGACCGCGAGGATCTCGGCCGCGAAACCGCTGGTGCGGTTCGAGTCGTCGATCACGACGAGTCGGCGCGTCCTGGCGACCGAGGCGGCCAGGCCGTCCGTGTCGAGCGGGTAGACGGTACGTGGATCGAAGACCTCGACGGAGATCCCCAGCCCGGCGAGCTCGTCGGCGACCGCGACCGCGTCGTGCACCAGGTGGCCGAGGGCAACGACCGTGACGTCGGTACCGCTCCGCGCGATCCGGCCGACGCCGAGCGGCACAGGCGCCAACGTGCTGAAGTCGACGTCGTCACGGACCCCGAGGGCCGCGGACGGCGCGAACAGAACGACCGGATCGTCGTCCCGGATCGCCGACACCAGGAGTCCGTAGGCATCCGTCGGAGTCGCGGGTACGACGGTCTTCACACCGACGTGGGCGAACAGCGTGTAGGGGTGATCGGAGTGCTGGCCGGCCCAGCCCGTCCGCGAGCCCGAGCCGGGGACGACGTACGTGACCGGGACCTTGCCTTGGCCGCCGGTCATGAGCGAGAACTTGTGCGCCTGGTTCGCGATCTGTTCGAAGACCAGGAAGAGCAGCGACGGGATCTGGAATTCGATCACCGGCCGCATCCCGGCCAGCGCGGCGCCGGTGGCGAAGTTGGTGAAGGCCTGTTCCGACAACGGTGTGTCGAGGACTCGGTCCGATCCGAAGCGCTCGTGCAGTCCGGCCGTCAGGTTGGAGGCGGCGGCGCGGATGTCCTCGCCCAGCAGGAAGACCGCGGGATCCTCGGCCATGGAGTCGGCGAGCGCGCGGTTGAGGGCCTTCAGGTAGGAGAGCTTCACCCCGTGACCTCCGCGGCGGCGTACAGGTACTTGAGGGCATCGGCTGGATCCGGGTGGGCGCTACCGAGCGCAATCCCGGCCGCGGCGTCGAGCACCGACTCGATCTCGGCATCGATGCGGTCGCGGTCGGCGACGGACACCCGGGCGGCCTGGATCTCGACCGGATCGCGCGACTTGCCGGCGGCGATCTCGGCGGGCGTGCGGTAGCTGAGTCGAGCCCGGTGTTCGAAGGTGTGATGCGCGTCGAAGCGATAGGTGATGCACTCCAGGAAGGTCGGTCCACGCCCGGCCCGGGCTCGGGCCACGGCCGACTCGGTGGCCGCCAGCACCCGTTCCGGATCCTGGCCGTCGATCGTGAAGGCGGGCATACCGAACGCGCGGGCGCGGGCCGTGATACTGCCCGCGACCGCCGACTCCACCGGCATCGTTGTCGCGTAGCCGTTGTTCTCGCAGACGAAGACCACCGGCACCCGCCAGAGGGCGGCCAGATTGAATGCCTCTAGCAACATTCCCTCGTTCATCGCGCCGTCGCCGAAGAACGTGACCGCCACCGAGTCGCGGCCTTGGTGACGCAACGCCCAGGCCGCGCCGGTGGCGATCGAGCCGGCCGCACCCACGATCGCGTTCGCCCCGAGAATCCCCAGACCGACGTCGGCCGCGTGCATCGACCCGCCACGGCCCTTGTTCAGACCACTCTCCCGGCCCATCAGCTCGGCGAACAACCGCGCCGGATTCACTCCACGGGCCAGCACGTGACCGTGGCCTCGGTGCGTACTGGTGATCACGTCGTCGGCCGTCAGCGCGGCGCACACCCCGGCCGCGATGCCTTCTTCACCGACGTACGGATGGATGCCGCCGACGATCTCCCCGGACCGGACGAACTCGATCGCCCGCTCCTCGAAGCGGCGGATCAGCCGCACGGTCCGGTAGAGATCGGCGCTGGTCATGTCAGGCCTTGACCGCGGCGAGGATGGCGTCCCAGAGCCGGGCGCGGGCAGCGAGCGCGGCGTTGATGGTGTCCGCGCAGGCCTCCCACTTGGCGGGGTCGTCACCGCAGAGGTCGGTGACCATCTGCATCGCCATCGGGGTGTGCTGCTCGCCGTCCACCTCGATGTGCCGCTCGAGATAGTCGACGAAGGTGTTCAGCTTGTTCGACCGCTCGTTCACCGCGACGACCTGGGTGAACATGTCCGGAATCAGATCCTCGCGACCGAACGCGAACGCGGCCGCCTGGCAATGCACCGGCGCGTTCTCGATGATGTCCCAGGTCGTCGCGGCGAAGTCGATCGACGCCTGCGGTACGCCGGCCTTTTCCAGCGACTCCACCACGGGCGCACCGCCCCGGAGCAGCTCGACGAGCGTTTCGATCGCGCTCACGTCCGCGCCGGCTTCGCGCATTCCGTTCACGTACAGCTCGAAGTGGCTGATGAAACCGGCACCGAGCTCGTCGCTCTCCTCGACCATCACGATGTCGTTGATCAAGCGCCGGCTGCCGGTGTGCGCGGTCGGGATCCACGGCACGGTGACACAGGTGAGCTCGCGCTGGAGCGACTTCAGCAGGGACATGAAGTCCCAGACCGCGAAGACGTGGTGCTCCATGAACGTGACCAGTGCCTCGTGGGTATCGAGGTTGGCGTAGAGCGGGTGCTGGACGACCTTGTCGCGGGCCGGGGTGACGGCCTTCTCCAGTTGCTCGATTCCGGGGTGGGTCTGACCCCAGTCGTAACGGGACATGGTGGTTCTCCTCAGCGGTCGGCCCAGAGCGTCGGGCAGTAGTCGGGGTCGGCGTAGTCGGGGTGGCCGCCGGGCGTCCGGCGTACCAGGACGTCGTGGTTGTAGGCGGCCAGGGTTCCGTCGGACAGCGGGTACTCGCGGTAGTGGTTGTCGCCGTCCTGGAGATGCAGGGAGATCGCGCGGCGCGGGCGGCCGGAGACGTTGGCGCCGCTGCCGTGGTACGTGCGGCAGTGGTGGAAGTTCACGTGACCGCGCGGGATGGTGATCGGGATCTTGGTCACCTCGGCGTGGTTGTACGCCGCGTTCTCGGCCAGCATCTGGTCGAGTTGGGACCGGTCGCGATCGGCGAAGTGGCGGACGACGGTGTCGTCGGATCCGATCTCCTGCCAGCGATGGCTGCCGTCGACCATCGTGATCGTGCCCATCTCCGGCGGGCAGTCGTGGAACGGGATGAACGCGGTCAGCATCCGGTCCGATGCCGAGGACGACCAGTAGTGCTTGTCGAAGTGCCACGGCACGAGGTTTGACGGTTCGCCGGAGATCGGGGGCTTGTAGATCAGGGTGGACTGGAAGATCCGGATCTCGTCGGCCTGCGCGAGCCGGGCCGCGACCGCGCCGATCAGCGGCTTGCGGAGGATCTTGGCCAGACCGTCGTGCTCGTAGTGGACGTAGTCGTTGTGGCGCTGGACATCGCCTTTGGACGGATCCCAGTAGGCGAGCTTCGGCGGTGCCGCGGGCAACGATCGGTCTCGTTCGCCGCTGTAGTAGCGCTCGCTGGCGTTGACGAGCTCGTCGGTCTCGTCGTCGGTGAGGAGCTTCTTCGACAGGTACCAGCCGTGGTCGTTGTAGAAGGCAACGTCCTCGTCGTTCGGCAGCAGCTCGACCTCCTCCTCGGACAGCGTGAACTCGAGGGTCATGCGTCCGTCCCCGTCAGCTCGCGTTCCTTGGCCTCGTAGAGCGCCTTGATGTTGCCGCTGCCGAACGTCATCGCGCCCCGGCGCTCGATGATCTCGAGGAAGAGCGTCCGCCGTACGTGCATCGACTCGGTGAAGATCTGCAGCAGCTGGCCCCAGTGATCGCGGTCGACCAGGATGCCGAGCTTCTCCAGGTCCTCGATCGGTGTCTCGACCTCGCCGACGCGTTCCGGGAGGGCCTGGTAGTACGTCGACGGCGAGGCGAGGAAGTTGACGCCTCGTTCGGCGAGCGTGCCGACGGCCTCGACGATGTCGCTGGTCCGCAAGGCGATGTGCTGGACGCCGGCGCCCGCATGCCAGGTGAGGAAGTCGTTGATCTGTCCTGGCCGGCGGTTCGGATCCGGCTCGATCAGTGTGAACGTGACGTGCTTCGACGGACTCTGGACGACCGTCGACTCCATCCCCTGGCCGGCCACCTCGATGTACTCGTCGAAGATCGGCAGGAACCCGAACACGTTCTCGTAGAACTCGACGGTCGGCTTCAACTGCCCTGAGGGCACGCAGATCGCCAGGTGGTCGATCTCGCTGAACAGCTTCTCGTCCGGCCCGGTGGACGGCTCGGTGATCTGGAAGGCCCCTGGGAGGAATTCGCGGCGTGGACCGTGCCGTTCGACCAGCCGGTGGATCACGTCGCCGAAGCCGGACACCTCTGCGATCACCACGGTCGTCTCTTGGCCGTCGGTGTAGGCGGCGGGCTCGGTGACGGCCTCGGCGCCGCGGGCCAGCAACTCGGTGAAGGCCACGGCCGCGTTGTCGACCTCCATCCCGACCACGGCAACACCATCGCCGTGCCGTTGGACGTACGCGGCGGCGGGATGGTCGGCGTCCAGGCCCGAGGTCAACACGATCTGTACGGCGCTCTCCCGGAGCAGGAGCGAGCGTTGGCCGACCAGTCCCGTCTCCGGTCCGCCCTGACCGTGTACCTGCAGACCGAACGCATGGGTCAGATAGAACGCCGCCTGCTTCGCGTCGCCCACGTACAGCTCGACGTGGTCGATTCCGTAGATCTCCATCACCAGTCCTTTCCCTCACTCTTCTTCGCTGTGCTCGGCGGTCCGAACAGCAGGCTGACGTTCTGGCCACCGAACCCGAACGAGTTCGACAGCGCGTACTCCAGGTGCACTTCGCGTGGTTCCTTGCGAACGTGGTCCAGCGGGCAGGCCGGATCCGGGTCCTGGAGGTTGTACGTCGGTGGCAGCAGCCCGGCGTTGATGGCAAGGGCCGACGCTGCGGCCTCGACGACGCCGGAGGTGCCGAGCATGTGACCGGTCAGCGCTTTCGTGGAGCTGACCGCGGGTGTGTGGTCGCCGAAGGCCAACCCGATCGCGACCGACTCGGCCACGTCACCGAGCTTGGTGCTCGTGCCGTGGGCGTTCACATAACCGACCTGGCGCGGCTCGACTCCACCGCTCGCGAAAGCTCGTCGCATGCACTCGGCCGCTCCGACACCGTCCGGCCTCGGGGCCGTCGGGTGGTGTGCGTCCGAGTTGACTCCGTAGCCGACGACGTCTGCATAGCCTGCGGCGCCACGGGCTGCGGCGTGTTGTGTGCTCTCCAGGATGAGGAGTGCGGCGCCTTCGCTCAGCACGAATCCGTTGCGGCGCAGGTCGAACGGGCGACTGGCCTCCGTCGGATCATCCCAACCACGCGCGAGCGCTCGTGCGTTCGCGAAGGTCTCGGCGAACGTCGGGAACAGCGGGGCCTCACTCGCGCCACACAGTACGACGTCAGCCTCGCCGCACCGGATCAGCCGGACCGCGTCCGCAATCGCCTGAGCGCCGGAGGCACACGCCGTACCGACCGCCGAGGTGTACCCCCGCAACCCGAACCGAATCGCGACCCTGGCGGCCGGCATGTTCGGCAGAATCCCGGTCAGCAGATACGGGCTAACCGCAGCCCGCCCCCGCTCAGCCCGAGCCAACACCTGCCGCTCCAGCGTCGCCATCCCCCCGACGCCACCAACAATCACCCCGATCCGCTCCGGATCAACGTTCTCCCCCACCACCAGACCGGCATCCCCCAACGCCTCCCCAGCCACCACCTGAGCCAGCACGACCGTCCGATCCATCACCTTTCCGTCCGGCCCCTTGGTCAGCTCCCCAGCGTCGAACGGCGGCAAAATCCCCGCGAGCTCAACAGACCCCGCCACCGCATGCCCCTCCGGCGGCACCACCACCCCAGACCGCCCACCCACCAAGGCACCCCAAACCTCCCCCACCCCCCGCCCCACAGGCGTAAACAACCCCATCCCGGTAATCGTCACGCCGGTCATGCGCGTTCTCCGGTGAGTTCTTCGCGGAGGGCTACCTTGCGGACTTTGCCGGTTACGGTGACTGGGACTTCGTGTTCGCCGACGACGCTGATGGTGCGGATGATGGCCGCCACCTCGTTGCCCACGGCAGCTTTCACCTCGGTGGTGCGATCTCTGACCTGGGCACCGGGAGCGAGCTCGAGCATCACGTCGGCGGTGTAGTGGTTGCCGTCGGCCACGATGATCACGGTGCAGTCGACGACGTCGGGCAGAGCGGCGAGGATGCGCTCCTCGGACATCGACGTGAAGAGTTGCGGGCCGTCGAAGCCGGCGACCGCATCCGGGACCCGGTCGAGGTGGAAGTAGTGACCGCTGCCGTCGCGGTAGACCAGATCCCCGGTGAGGAACCACCCATTCAGCCGGAACCGATAGGTGTTGACGGAGTCGTTCCAATAGCCGGGCGACACGGTCGGCGAGCGGAAGCCAAGCAGTCCGACCTTGCCAGGCGGGAGTTCCGCACCGTCCGAGTCGAGCACCGCCGCCTCGGCGAACTCGTACGGCTTCCCGATACACCGCCCGTAGTGATCACTGTCGATCGTGTGCGTGATGTGAAACCCGTTGTGCCCCATCTCGCTGGACCCGAGTCCATCGACGAAGTGGCTCCCCTTGACGGTACGACGCCCTTCCCGGGTGACCGTCTCCCGCGTGCCGACAGCAACGAGTTTGCGAATGTGCGGCTCATGCGCACAGTCCCCCGTGTTGAACCACATCCGCACCGAGTCAAGGTCATGCCCACTCAAGTCCTCGCGAGCCAGCCCCGCCCAGGTAACCGCGAATCCATAAACAGCGCGCGGCTTCCACCGTTCGATGTACTGCAGCACGTTCGCGGCGTCCTGGCTGGAGAGCAACAACATCTCCGCCCGATTGCCCAGGACCTGGTTCACCATCAGGATCGTCGCCGTATGCGGGATCGGCAGCGCGTTCAGAATCCTGTCCGTCCCCTGCGCCTGCGGCATGGTGAGCAGGTGCTTCAGTGCGGCATACAACGTGGTGTGCGTATGCAGAACAGCCTTGGGTACGCCGGTAGTCCCGCTCGTATGCGTGATCACGACAGGGTCGTCGCGGTGGTGCCGATAGTGCTCGGGCGCCTTGGCGGGATCCCCAGTACCAAGCTCCCTCGGCTCAGCCAACACCTCGGTGTGCAACAGCGGCCGGTGCGCGGCATCCGCCAGAACGGCGGTGACCCGCAGACGCCGGATGTACTCATCGGCGATACCAGGCGCCATCTTCCCGTTCAGCAGCGCCGGGACAGCGCCGATCCGGGTCAGCGCCAAGAAGCTGAGCACGATGTCCTGGGCTTCCGTGGCCCAGATCGCGACCACGTCCCGGCGGGTGATCCCGTGCTCGGCGAGCCACGCCGTACGGGCGTTGACGCGGTCGTCCAGCTCGGCGAGCGTCAACGGATACTCGGCGGGGTGATGGTCCACGGCAGTGTCGAAGGTCAGGCCAGGACCGTTCGGATCGGCGCCATGGGCAAGCACCCGGTCCAGGACGTTGCCGGCGCCGATCGCCGGATCCGCGGCGAGCTGGGCTCTCAGGCTCTTCATCTCGGTTCATCCCCACTCACGATCACGGCGGACGCCTCGTGGGCTCCCACCTGCACGATCAGCACTTGGTCCGCGTCGCCGTCGCCGATCAGCAACTCGGCCTCGTCGAACCCACCGTCGGTCACACACACCACCGGGCCGCGGAGATCCCAGTTCGCCGCAATCCACCCGGCCACGCTGTTGGGCACGGACTGGAAGAACAGCAGCGGTCCAATGCGCTTGCCCTCAGCAACTAATCGCCGCACGTGCTCGGCGCTGGTCCGATCCCCGTCACTCACCAGCACGACTCCGGTCCGCGACGTACGCTCCGGAGCTTTGGCGAGACACCGCTCAGCCGCCGCAACCGCCATCGGATTGAACGCCGACACCACAAACCCCGGCACCCCAGGCGGCTCCCCGCCCTCCCAGCGCCCCTCAGCCAACGTCCTCATCCGGCCCGCACCACCAACGCCGTGTTCGCGCCCCCGAACGCCGAATTCAAAGACATCCCGTACGGCGTACTCGCAGATGCCGGCGCATCCAGAATCAGCTTGACCGCACACGCAGGATCCGGCCCGAGATAGCCGGCATTCAGCGGGAGCTTCCCCTGCCGCAGAGCCTCGACGGTCACCACGAACTCAACCAGCCCGGACGCCTCCAGCGCATGCCCGTGCAGCCCCTTGGTGGAACTCACCACGGGCCCGCCGCCCGCCATTTGAGGGGCCGGCCCCTCAAATTGGGGGAGGGCCTGCCGTATTTCGTCGGCCGAACCCACCATTTGAGGGGCCGACCCCTGAAACGGTGGTGAGGAGGAGACGGAGAGGGCGCGCGTGATGGCGGCTGCTTCGGCGGCGTCGCTGAAGGTTGTGCCGGTGGCATTCGCGTTCACGTAGGCGAGGTCCTCGGGGTGCAGGTCCGCCTTGCGCAGGGCTAGCTGGATGGCTGTGGTCAGGCCTCGGCCGTCGGGGGCTGGTTGGACTGGGTGGTAGGCATCGCCGGCTCGGGACCAGCTGACTAGTTCGGCCAGGCCTTCACCGGCTTCTAGGACTACCGCGGCGACCCCATCACCTAGGAGCGTGCCTCGGCGGTTCAGGCTGAAGGGACGTACGGCGCCATCGTCCGACAACGCTCGGCCGGCATCGAACAGCGCGTACTGATGCGGCTCGACCAAATACCCCGCGGCGACGACGATGCGGTCGGCCCGACCCGCGCGGATCAGGGTTGCGGCGTCGGCGAGCGCCGTACTGGCTGAGACGCAGGCGGATGTATAGACGCGACGCTGGCCGAAGTCGCACCCGGGAGCCGTGTGAAGGGCGAGCAGCAGAGGTGTCGTGCCGCGGGAGACGCCGGCCTGTGCGCAAGCGGTCGCGATCGCGAGATCCAACTCCTCTTCCAGCGTGCCCGTTTCGGCCGCCGTCGCCGCGTGGTGCACCCGGCGGTTGCTGGTGTCGAAGCGGGTGACTTCGGCAAAGGACGGCGTACCGGCGAGCTGTGCCTCTGGTCCGCGGCCGAGCGCGGTCAGGATCGAGACACCAGTGACGGAGACGGGTCTAGACATGGCTGGCCAGCACCTCGGCGATCACGGCGACCGCGTCATCGATCGTGACGATGCGTGCGAGCTGGTCGTCGTCCAGCTCGACGGCGTACCGCTGCTCGACCTGATGGACCAGCCAGGCCAGTTCCATCGAGTCGAGTCGTTCGGCGGTGGGAGGGCGATCGCCGAGACCAGCAAGCCAGGTGATGATGTCCGCCCGCCCGGGCGGGGGTAGGGGCGGGTTCATCAGACTTGCTGGGCTACCCGGCCGGCCACCTCGGCGGTGAACTCGCCGACCGTCATCAGCGCGAGCTGCTCGGACTCGTCGTCGGAGAACCTGACGCCGTACCGGTCCTCGACCCGTACCGACAGATCCGCCAGTGCGAGCGACTCCAGGTCCACCCCGGCCGGGCCGAGCGTGGTGTCGTCGTCGATGCCTTCGGTGTCGTAGTTCATGTCCTGCAGCTGCGCGATCACGAAAGCGCGTACGTCGTCCTGCATCGCGTTACCTTCTTTCGGTGGGAGATTCCGTACATGTCTGGTTGGCACCGGCCGGCGCCGAGCCTCGAACCGCGGCCCACAACCTGCTAGTCGGGCTCGCCCGCTCTCTCGTCGACCGCCCGGTCCTCAGCCACGACCCAGCCGGCCGGCCGCACATCCCGGGCCTCGCGGTGAGCGTCAGCCACACGCACCAGTTGGTCGCGGTCGCCGCGTCGTACGCCGGTCCCGTTGGCGTGGACCTCGAGGAGGTCTATCCGCGGAGCATCCGGGGGCTGGCCGAGCGATGGTTCGATCCGGCGGAGCTCGAGTGGATGGCGGCCCGACCGGATGAGCTGACCGCCTTCCTGCACCTGTGGACCGCGAAGGAAGCGGTCGGCAAGGCGCTCGGACAGGGTCTGCGGAACGCGGGCCTGCGCCGTCGCATGCCGTTGGGCGGTGGGTTGGTGGAGGGCACGCCTGAACTGGTGGTGACCTATGTCCCGTGGGAAGGCGCGGTGCTCGCTCTCGCCGCGCCCACCGGGCTCGTGGAGATCGTGGTGCATTACGAGGCGGCCTTGCGGAGGGTGGGGAGGTCCCGGACCAGCTTCCCGGTCGTGGTGCGCGGGAGCTGATCGAGGATGTGGAGGGTTCGGGGGCGTTTGTAGGGGGCCAGGCGCTGAGCCAGCTCGGCGTCCAGGGCTTGCGCCGTCCGTGGCGCGTTGAGTTGCACGTACGCCGTGATGGCGCCGTCGAACACGACGACGGCGGACTCGACGCCAGGTGCGGACGCGAGGGTGTACTCGACCTCGGTCAGGTCGACCTTGAGTCCGCCGACCGAGACCTGGGAATCGAGCCGGCCCTTGATGCTGACCAGCCCGGTCGACTGGTCGACGACACCGGCATCGCGAGTGTGCAGCCAGCCCTCGGACCAGCGAGTCGGGTCGGACAGGCCCAGGTACGGCGATTCCGGGCGGCGGATCTGGAGTTCGCCATCGACCGCGCGGATGTCGATCCCGGGTGCGGGCCGGATCGCCGGCCGGTGTTCGCCGTACAGGTCGGTGCCGATGACGCCGACCTCGGTCATCCCGTACATATTGCCGAGCGGTACGCCGTACTTCTCCTCGAACGAGCGTGACACCGCTGCCGGCACCAGCTCGCCGCCGGTCGTCATCCGCTTGAACTGCGGCAACCACGGCGGATCCTGGACCGACGCGAGCAAACCGATGTGGAACGGCACCCCGAGCACCGTGGCCGGCGTCGTGGCTGACGCGATCGCCTGAACGATCGCATCCCCCGTCAGCCGGGCCGGCGGCACCAACTCGACGCCCGCGTGCAGGCCGTAGAGCAGTCCGCCGACCAGTCCGAGTACGTGGACCATCGACGGCAGCAGGATCAACCGCTCACCCCGCTGCGGTACGCCGTCGATCCGCGTGTATCGGTGGACCTCCTCGACCAGATCCTCGGCTGTCCGACCGATCACCTTCGACGGGCCGGTCGAGCCGGAACTCAGTTGTACGACGGCATGCGCCGTACCGGCCGGATGGCCCGAATAGCTGGCCGCATCCGTCTCGACCTCGACGAAGGTCCGCAGCCCCGCCGGCACCCGGTGCGCCGGTGAGACCACCACCTGCGGGACCAGCCGCTCGACCGCCCGGCGGACCTCGTAGTCGGTCAGCCGGTGATCCAGCAGGATCGCCTGCCCACCACTGCGCCAGACCGCGAGCAAATGCGTCACGAAAGCGATCGACGGCGGCAGCCGCAAAGCCACTGCGCCACCCGGCCTAAATCCGGACTGGGCCAGTTCATCTTGACGTTCGGAAATCAAACGCCGCAATTCCTGCCGGTCGACCGGTTCGGGCAACCGAAAGCAGACGTCGTCGGCCGGACCGGCCAGCAGGACATCGTCGACCCACTCCGCCCCGCGGGTGGGTCCGGGCATCACAACAGCACCGTCCATAGTCATCCGAGCCCCAAAGCCGTTACACACAAAGGATTCGAAGACCAGCACCCCCACCAAGGCCTGGCGATGACGCGACGATACGACACGATCACACAACCGCGCTACGAACCAGAAGTAGCGACCCCGTCACCCCTGGCAAACCCTCACAAGCCCCATCCAACCGACCCAAATCCACACCATAATCACCGCCCGAAGCGGTTAGTAATATCCCCAGAAAGCGCGAGACCGTGAAGGTTTACCCCCACCCCAAAACAAAACCACAATGCCTAGCTAGTGGACCGTTTCTGAAGTTTGGTGACGGTTGGCTTTCTTGAGGATCTGGTCGGGTGTTTGGGTCCAGACGAAGGGATGGCAGCGGTCGTTC
>NZ_JBSGUS010000027.1:0-78077 GCF_053608045.1 Kribbella sp. NPDC055071 | reverse complement strand
ATACTCCCCACACCACCCCCCGGGTTCCCGCCGTACCCGTAAACCCCACCACCTTTTGGTCACCCGCCCCGCGCCCCCCCCCCCCCCGGGGGGGGGGGGGCCCCCGCGGACCGCTAGCGCATGGGGATCGTCAGTGCGTGGGGACGAAGACGATGGCGTCGCCGACGGCGCGTTCGGCGCCGTTGGTGCCGCTCGGGTGGTTGACCAGCGTGCCGTCCTGGAGCGCCATCGCGGTGGAGCCGCCGCCGTCCAGGTTGATGGAGTTGCGCAGGCCGAGCGACTTCGCGACCGCGGCGGTCTCGTTCATCGTCGTACCGACGCTGGTGGTCTGGCGCCCGTCCAGCGCGGCGAGGATGATCTTGCCGTCGCGCGTCGTACCGGCGATGGTCCGCGGGTTGCGGTCGAAGAAGCTGCCGGTTCCGGCCGGCACGACGATCTCGCCGTTCTTGGTGAGCTGGTAGCGACCGGTGACGCCGTACAGGCCGTTGTGCAGCGGGACCTTGTGGCCGTTCTCGTCGGTGAGCTTGAGGTCGGTGCGGACACCGCACCCCGTCGCCGCGACCTTGAGCAGGGCGTTGGTGTCCTGGCCGGTCGCCTGCAACGAGGTCTGGCCGGCGGCGAGCGCCGTACCGCGAAGGTTCGACGTACGGACGACGCAGCCCCTGCTGTCGAGCACGACCTCGACACCTGACCCTGCTGGCGTCGTCGCGGCGAACTCGGGGGTGAACAGTACGACGTCGCCCGGCACGGTGCACGTGGTCGGGTCGGGGAGCGTCGCGCAGGCGGCCGGAATCACCGGTGGGTGGTTGATGAACTCGAGCGGGAGTTCCGTGCCGCGGCGGTTGCGGATCGTGCCGGACCAGCTCAGGTGCCCGGTGGTGATTTTGTTGCTCTTGGCATCGACCAGCAGGTTGGCCTCGGCCGGGTCCGTGAGCGGCTCGCTCAGCAGTTTGCCGGCGGAGATCCCGAGACCGACCGGGTCGCCGGGGTAGGCCGGGTTCGCGGTGAAGGTGAAGAACGACGCGTTCACGCCGGCGAGCGCGCCGGCCGACTTCACCAGGTCCGAGGTCTTCTCCACCCGGGCGAGGTCAGGACCGTACGTCGCCTGCAGGTGGCCTTTGGCCTTCTTCGGGTCGATGGTCAGCACGTTGACCACCCACGGTCCACGCGGCGTCGTGTTGATCTGGTCGGCGGGCGCGGGGTCGGTGCCGCGCACGATCGTGGTCAGCGTGACGCCGCGAGCCAGCGTGCGGTAGCTGCGGGTCTCGACGAGATCGGCGTCGCCGATCGGCAGACCGTATCCGGCCGCGACGACGGTGGCCGGTGTCGCGGATCCTTCGGCCGGATTCGCCTCGGCCGGGAGGACGCCGACCAGGCCCAACACCGCGGCCGCGCTCAACGCGACCCGGAACACTCGAGCGGAAGTATTCATACCCACCATCGTCGGGGCGGATGGTGGAATTTCACAGCTCTAGCCGCTGACTCGTTAGCATCTGACAGGTTACGGTTCCGTGCCGCCACGTTTCCTCTAGGATCGCGTTCGTGCCCATCTCGCTGAGCGTCTGACATGTCCGCCGTCGTCGGCGCCTTCGTCGCACTGGTCGCGGTGGCCCTGCTCGGGTACGTCATCGGCAAGCTCGGCGTACTGCGCTCACAGGACGAGCTGGTGCTGTCCCGGCTCGCGTTCTTCGTGGCGACGCCGGCGTTGCTCTTCACCACCGTCGCTCGCGCGGACCTGCATTCGATCTTCTCGGCCATCCTGGTCACCAACGTGTCCAGCCTGTTCGTGGTACAGGCGATCTTCCTCGTCTTCGCGGCGCTGTGGCGACGGACGAGATCCGAGGCGACGATCGGCGTACTGGCGTCGTCGTACGTGAACGCGGGCAATCTCGGCGTGCCGGTGGCGGCGTACGTGTTGGGGGACGGCGCGCTGGTTGCGCCGATCCTGTTGTTCCAGTTGCTGGTGATGGCGCCGGTCGCGTTCGCCGTTCTGGACGGAGATCGGCAGGGGGCCGGTCGGCGGGTGTCGCTGCGGACGGTGCTGGCGCGGCCGTTCCGGAACCCGCTGACTGTGGCGTCGCTGCTCGGGCTGCTGGTCTCCGCCGCCGGGGTGCAGTTGCCGACTCTCGTGATGCGGCCGATCGATCTGGTCGCGGCGGCCGCGGTGCCTGTTGCGCTGGTCGCGTACGGGCTCAGTCTGAGCGCGGGCACGAAGGACGCGATCACGTTGCAGCGGGACGTCGTACTGGCTGTGGTCCTGAAGACGTTGGTGCAGCCGCTTGCCGCGTACGCCGTGGGTCGTTGGTTGCTCGATCTCCACGGCGTGGCTCTGTTGGCGCCGGTCCTGCTGGCTGCGTTGCCGACCGCGCAGAACGTCTATGTGTACGCCGTTCATTACCGCAGCAGCCGGACACTCGCGCGGAGCGTGGTGTTGCTCAGCACCTTGCTGTCGATCCCGATCATGATCGGGATCGCCGGGGTGCTGAGCTGACTACTTCAGTGCCGGCTACTTCAGTGCCGGCTACTTCATTGCGTTGAAGGCTTCTTCGGCGATGGGCTCGACCTGGTCGACGGGGACGCCTTCGTTGGCGGACTGGGTGATCACGGTGAGAGTGTTCGAGCTGCGGTAGCACTGCGTCGGGAGGTTGTCGTTGGTCTCGATGCAGGTGGATTTGCCGACGTGCTTGATCTTGTCCGGTGCCACGCCCGAGTCCGCGATGGTCTTGTTGACGTCGAGCCGGCCGCGCATCGCGATCACGAGAAACATCCGGTTCCCGTCCAGCGTCCCGTACGCCTCGACGGACGCGTCCTTCCCGTCGTTGATCCGCTTCAGCGCCTGCCGGATCTGCTCGACCTGCAACTGATCACGAATGCTCTTGTCAGTCACCCGATCAAGCCCCGCAATCTTCGCCGGCGGATGAATAGCCCGCGACGTATACAACTTGCTCACCGGCCCCACGCCCCAGACAAACCACAACGCCGCCAACACCCCAACCACAACCACCAGTCCACCCACGACAACCAAAACATCCCGCCCCCGAACCCGCCGCCACCACTTCTTACCAACCGCCTCGGCAGGCTTGTCCGCCGCACCCGCGGCCGTCCCGTCCGCCGCGACCTTCTCCGTCGCCTTCGTCTCGGCGCCCACCAAGGTGTCCGGGCTCTCGACGTCAGACGCAACCGGCTTCTCCGCCGTTTCCGCCGCCTCGACGTTCTCCGTCCCCGCTGGCTCGACCTTCTCCGTCTCGGAGCCCACCGACGTGTTCGGGGTCTTGGTGTGGGGCTCGACCAGGTTCACGTCGGATTCGGAGACGGTGCTCATCGCCGCGGTGACGCTCGGCTCGTCCGCGCGCCCCCGGCGGCGCTTGCGGCCCCAGAAGCGGTTGTTGATTTCTTCCGCGGACTCCTTCACCGGCGGCGCCGCGAGCTCTTCCTTCACCGCGGCCAGTTCGGTCGTGTCGTCCGCGGCGTCAGTTGTGCCCGTGGTGGTCGCCTTCTCCGCCGGCTGCTGGTCGGCAGGGGTGGTGGGGTCGCTCATGGGGTTGGCTCCTCGGGCTGCGGTCGCGCGGTTCGGACCCGATGGTTCCACATCGAGACAAATCGGCTCCGTAGCGTAGTCGGTGTCCGGCTCCGGCTCCTCGGGCGGAGAGGGTGCCGACTCCAGCATCTCGCTTCAACGGGAAAGACGGTTGCCCGCCTCCCTGATAGGAGGCGGGCAACCGTCACAAAGTTGCGGTCAGAGCGTCGCGACGACCTTCACTGCGTCGGAGTCGTCGGCGTGCCAGACGATCTCCCCGGTGATCCGCCCGGCGGCCCGCAGATCGGGCTCGGCCCGCTCGGCCAGCGCCAACCGCGCGGCCGGACCGCTGACCTCGACCTTGCTGACCTCGGTCTTCATCGAGACCTGCGCCTCCGACTTCGCCCCGCGGATCCCCGCGAGCACCTCGGAGACCGCGTCGAGGACCTCAGCCGCCTGATCCGCGACGGCAAGATCTGCTTCGACCGTCGGCCACGAGGACCGGTGGATCGAACCCTCCTGCCACCACGACCACACCTCTTCGGTCGCGAACGGCAGGTACGGCGCGAGCAGCCGCAGCTGAACCGACAACGCAACGGCCAACGCCGCCTTCGCCGAATCAGCCGCCGCGTCACCCTGACCGCCGTACGCGCGCTCCTTCACCAGCTCGACGTAGTCGTCGCAGAAGGTCCAGAAGAACCGCTCGCTGACCTCGAGCGCGCCGGTGTAGTCGTACCGCTCGAAGGCCGCCGTCGCGTCCGCGACGACCGAGCGCAGCCGCTGCAGCATCGCCAGGTCGACCGGCTCCGTGACCGCCGACGCGTCAACCGTCGTCGCCCCGAACCCGAGAACGAACTTCGACGCGTTCAGAACCTTGATCGCCAGCCGTCGCCCGACCTTCATCTGCGACTCGTCGAACGGCGAGTCCAGCCCCGGCCGAGCCATCGCGGCCCGCCACCGGACCGCGTCCGAGCCGAACTTGTCCAGGATCTCCGACGGAACGACCGCGTTGCCCTTGGACTTGGACATCTTCTTGCGATCCGGGTCGACGACGAATCCCGAGATCATCGACCGCGCCCACGGCAGCGTCCCGTTCTCGAAGTGCGCGCGGACGACGCGGGAGAACAGCCAGGTCCGGATGATCTCGTGGGCGTGCGTGTTCAGGTCCATCGGGAAGGTACGGCCGAACAGGTCCTCGTCCCGCTCCCAGCCGCAGACGATCTGCGGCGTCAGCGACGACGTCGCCCAGGTGTCCATCACATCGGGGTCGGCCTCGAACCCACCCGGCTTGCCGCGCTGGGACTCGTCGTACCCGCGCGGTGCCTGCGAGGTCGGGTCGATCGGCAGCTCGGCCTCGCTCGGCATCAGCGGGTGGGCGTAGTCGACCTCGCCGTCGGCGTCGAGCGGATACCAGACCGGGAACGGGACGCCGAAGAAGCGCTGGCGCGAGACCAGCCAGTCGCCGTTCAGGCCCTCGACCCAGTTCAGGTAGCGGTGCTTCATGTGCTCCGGGACCCAGCCGAGCTCGTTACCGCGCTCGATGAACTCGGCCTTGAGCTCCGGGCTCCGGCCGCCGTTCGTGATGTACCACTGCCGGGTCGAGACGATCTCGAGCGGCTTGTCGCCGTTCTCGTAGAAGTTCGCCTTGCGCTGGGTCGGCTTCGGCTCGCCGTCCAGGTCACCGCTCTCGCGCAGCTTGCCGACGATCAGCTCGCGCGCGCTGAACGTGGTCTTCCCGGCGAGCTCGCCGTACAACGATGCCGCGGGCTCGGAGCCTTCGAGCCAGGAGGGCGTGTCGCGCAGGATCCGGCCGTCGCGGCCGATGATGACGCGGATCGGGAGCTGCAGCTCGCGCCACCAGGTGACGTCGGTGAGGTCACCGAACGTGCAGCACATCGCGATGCCGGCGCCCTTGTCCATCTCCGCGGCCTCGTGCGCGAGGACCGGGATCTCGACGTCGAACAACGGCGACCGAACCGTCGTCCCGAACAGGTGCTTGTAGCGCTCATCGTTGGGATGGGCGATCAGCGCGACACAGGCCGGAATCAGCTCGGGCCGCGTGGTCTCGATGTAGATCGGGCCGTCGGCGCCGTGGAACGCGATCCGGTGATACGCACCCGGGTAGTCCCGCGCCTCCAGCTCGGCCTGGGCGACCGCGGTCTGGAACGTGACGTCCCAGAGCGTCGGCGCCTCGGACAGATACGCCTCGCCACGGGCGAAGTTGCGCAGGAAGGCCCGCTGCGACGTACGCCGGGAGTCCTCGGAGATCGTCGTGTAGAGATACGACCAGTCGACGCTCAGGCCGACCTGCCGCCACATCGCCTCGAACGCCTGCTCGTCGATGTGGGTCAGCTGACCGCACATGTCGACGAAGTTCTGCCGGGAGATCGGGACCTGCTTCTTCGGGTCCGGCTTCTCCGGCGGGGTGAAGTCCGGGTCGTAGGGCAGGGACGGATCGCACTTGACGCCGTAGTAGTTCTGAACGCGACGCTCGGTGGGCAGGCCGTTGTCGTCCCAGCCGATCGGGTAGAAGACGTGCTTGCCACGCATCCGCTGGAACCGGGCGATCAGATCGGTGTGGGTGTAGCTGAAGATGTGCCCGACGTGCAGTGACCCCGAGACCGTCGGCGGGGGAGTGTCGATCGAGTAGACGTCCGCGCGCTCCGCCGTACGGTCGAAGGCATAGGTCTGCTGCTCCTTCCATACCGCAGCCCACTTCTCCTCGAGGCCGTCGAGGCTGGGCTTGTCAGGAACACGGGACGTTTCACTCATACGGCAATCCTAGTGGTTGTCAAGGGGTGCTCCGAACGCTTTATCCACAGCCCTCTTAGACTGGCATCCTGATGAGCGACCTCTCCTACGCCGAGGTATCGGCACGGCTCCAGGCCCGCTGGCCGGAGCAGAAGATCGACCCCACGCTCGACCGGATCAAGCGGCTGGTCGAGCTACTCGGCGATCCGCAGAAGGCGTACCCGGTGGTGCACCTGACGGGGACGAACGGAAAGACGACGACCTCCCGGATGGTCGACAGCCTGCTGCGTGAGGCGGGGCTGCGCACCGGCCGGTTCACCAGCCCGCACCTGGAGACGATCCGCGAGCGGATCACCCTCGACGGCGAGCCGATCAGCGAGGAGCGCTTCGTCGAGGCGTACGTCGAGATCGAGCCGTACCTCGACGTGGTCGACGCCGAGCAGGAGCACCCGCTGTCGTTCTTCGAGGCGATGACCGGGATGGCGTTCGCGGTCTTCGCCGACGCGCCCGTCGACGTGGCCGTGATCGAGGTCGGCCTCGGCGGGACCTGGGACTCCACCAACGTCGCCGACGGGACCGTCTCGGTGATCACGCCGGTGGCGCTCGACCACACGCAGATCCTCGGCGACGATCCGGTCGGCATCGCGCGCGAGAAGGCCGGCATCATCAAGGCCGGCGGTACGGCGGTGATGGCGCAGCAGAGCCTGGAGGTCTTCGAGGTACTGCTGGCCCGGGCCGCCGAGGTCGGCGCGCAGGTCGCCCGCGAGGGGATCGAGTTCGGCGTCACCAGCCGCTCGCTCGCGGTCGGCGGTCAGGTGATCTCGATCCAGGGTCTCGGCGGGGAGTACGAGGAGGTCTTCGTCCCGCTGCACGGTGAGTACCAGGCGCACAACGCCGCCATCGCGGTCGCCGCGGTCGAGGCGCTGCTCGGTGCGAGCGCGCAGACCGAGGGCCGCGTCACCACGGAACTGCTGCAGGCCGGCTTCGCCGAGGTCACCAGCCCCGGCCGGATGGAGGTCGTCCGGACCAGCCCGACGATCCTCGTCGACGCCGCCCACAACCCGCACGGCGCCGCAGCCACGGCCGCCGCGGTCTCCGAGGCGTTCGCGTTCCAGCCGTTGATCGGCGTACTGGGCTGTATGAAGGACAAGGACGTGTACGGCGTCCTCGAGGCCTTCGAACCGATCATGGAGACAGTGGTGTGTACCCGGAACAGCTTCGTCGAACGGTCGATGCCGGCCGAGGAGCTGGGTGAGCTCGCGAGCGAGATCTTCGGCGAGGACCGGGTCCTCGTCCGCCCGCACCTGGTCGACGCCATCGACGACGCGATCCGCCTGGCCGAGGAGAACTCGATCGCGATGGGGTCCGGGGGCGTCCTGATCACCGGCTCGGTCATCACCGCCGGTGAGGCCCGGACCCTGCTCGTCCGCAAGCCCCGCCAGGCCGACGAAGCCCGCTGGCAAGAGCAGGACGAGCCGGAGCAGGACGGGCCCTCGCCGGACCAGCGCCCGGAGGATCAGTCATGAGATCCCTCGCGTCGATCGTGCTGGGCTTCGAGTCCCTCGTCCTGGCGCTCGCAACGCCCGTGATGATCTCCGTTGCCGACGTCCGCCCCGCAGTAGCACTGTCGGTATGCCTGGGCCTGGCCGTCCTGTCCATCGTCGCGACCGGCCTCCTGAGAAACCAGGTCGGCTACATCCTCGGCTCCGTCGTCCAGGTCGGCGCCGTCGGCCTCGGCTTCGTCGTACCCGTCATGTTCGTCCTCGGCCTGGCCTTCGCCGCCTTCTGGGTAGCCGCCATAGTCCTCGGCCGTCGCATCGAAGAAGCCAAGCGCACACAGCAGGCACACAGCGGTTAGGCTCAGCCGCCCGTACTACTTCGAGAGAGAGTTGACAGATGTCGCAGCGCACCCTGGTCCTGCTCAAGCCCGACACGGTCCGCCGCGGCCTGGTCGGTGAGGTGCTGGGCAGGTTCGAGGCCAAGGGGCTCCGGATCGTCGCGATGGACCAGCGCACGATCGACGCTGAGCAGGCCGACCAGCACTACGCCGAGCACGTCGAGAAGGCCTTCTACCCGCCGCTGCGCGAGTTCGTCATCAGCGGCCCGCTGGTCGCGCTGGTCCTGGAAGGCGACGAGGCGATCGAGGTCGTCCGCGCCCTGAACGGCGCCACCGACGGCCGCAAGGCCGCCCCCGGCACCATCCGCGGCGACTTCTCCCTGTCCAACCGCGAAAACCTCGTCCACGGCTCCGACTCCGAAGACTCCGCCACCCGAGAAATCAAACTCTGGTTCCCCGACCTGGCCTGACGCCCGGCGGGGACTTGGGGTGAGGGTGCGGATACGATACGTGCCGGGCGGGCTGACCGTGTCGGTCCGTGGGCTGTGCGCGGGCGGCGCTTAGCCTGAGTCGAGGGCCCAGTTGGAGGTGCCGCGGTGGCGAACAGCATGCTCGGCCGCGACATGGCGGTTGACCTGGGTACGGCGAACACCTTGGTGTACGTGCGGGGTCGTGGCGTCGTGCTGAACGAGCCGTCGGTGGTCGCGACCCGGACGGACGAACCGCGCGAAGCGGTCGCGTTCGGGCACGAGGCGAAGAAGATGATCGGCCGGACCCCCGGCAACATCACCGCGATCCGCCCGTTGAAGGACGGCGTCATCGCCGACTTCGACGCCGCCGAACAGATGCTGCGGTACTTCATCCAGCGCGTGCACCGCCGCCGGTACTTCGCCAAGCCGCGGATCGTGGTCTGCGTACCGTCCGGGATCACCGCGGTCGAGCAGCGCGCGGTCCGCGACGCCGGGTACATGGCCGGCGCCCGCAAGGTCTACATCATCGAGGAGCCGATGGCCGCCGCCCTCGGCTCCAACCTCGAGGTACGCGACGCCACCGGCAACATGGTCGTGGACATCGGCGGCGGAACGACGGAGGTCGCGGTCATCTCGTTCGGCGGCATCGTCACCAGCCAGTCGATCCGGGTGGCCGGCGACGCCATCGACAAGGCAGTCGTGAACTACTGCAAGAAGGAGTACTCGCTGATGCTCGGCGAGGCCACCTCCGAGCAGATCAAGATGACGATCGGGTCGGCGTTCCCGACCACCGACGGGCCGGACAGCGAGATCCGCGGCCGGGACATGATCTCCGGTCTGCCGCGCACTGTGAAGGTCTCGTCCGCGAACATCCGGCAGGCGATCGAGGAGCCGATCACCGCGATCGTCGACGCGGTCAAGGCGACGCTGGACAAGACTCCGCCCGAGCTGGCCGGCGACATCGTCGACCGTGGCATCGTGCTGACCGGCGGAGGCGCGCTGCTGAAGGGCATGGACGAGCGGCTGCGGCACGAGACCGGCATCCCGATCCACGTCGCCGACAACCCGCTGGACGCCGTCGTTCTCGGTGCCGGCAAGTGCGTCGACAACATCGAGACCCTGAACCGCATCCTGGTAACCGACACCCGGCGCTGAGGTTCCACCGATGCTCAAAGACCTCGGCACCCCGGCCAGGAGCGCCTTTCGTTCGGCCGGCGCTCCGGCCAGGAGCGCGTTCCGTTCGGCCGGTGCGCCGCTCCGCTCGGCCGGGCAGCCGCGGGGCCTCCGGCGACGCCGGACCGTGCTCGTGCTCGTCGTTCTGGCTTGTCTCACGCTGATGGTGCTCGACGCGCGGCGCTCGGCGGGCTCGCCGGTCGAGCCGCTGCGGCAGGCCGCGGCGGGAGTCTTCGGTCCGCTCGAGTCGACCGCGACCTCCGCGCGGGAGCCTGTGGACAACCTCCGGGACCGCTTCGCGGAAATGGATAGGTTGAAGGCAGAGAACGAAAAACTGAAGAAGGACAACGAAGATCTCACCCAACAGCTGAACACCTCCGACTACGCCCGCAACCGGGCCGAGGAGTTGGACAAGCTGCTCAAGCTCGCACCGGCGTACACGATGACGCCGGCACGGGTCATCGGGGTCGGCAGTGCGCAGAGCTTCAACCACACAGTCACGATCGACGCCGGGACGGCGGATGGCGTCCACGTCGACATGACCGTGCTCAACGGGATCGGCCTGGTCGGCCGGGTCGTGCGGACCACTCAGGGCACGGCGACCGTGCTGCTCATCGGCGATCGCCAGTCGACGGTTGGCGGTCGGCTGAACGCGTCGATGGCGCTCGGCTTCGTCTCCGGCCGGGGCGACATCGCGGGCACCCTCGACTACAAGCTGGTCGATCTCAAGGCGCGGCCCAAGGTCGGCGACCGGATCGTCACCTGGGGTTCGAGCGGCAACGCGCCGTACGTGCCGGGCGTTCCGATCGGCGTCGTCACCTCGGTGACGCCGAACGAGGGCGCTCTCGGATCCACCGCGATCATCAAGCCGTACGTCGATCCCACCCGGATCGACACCGTAGGAGTGGTGACCGGACCACCGGCCCGGGCACCACGCGCACAACTCAAACCACCAGCAGGCAGTGCACCTCAAGGAAGGGGGAACTGACGTGATCGCAGTACGTATCGGGTTGGCCGCCCTCTTCTTGATGGCCGCCGTCACCGTGCAGACATCTGTGCTGACCAACATCGCGGTCGCCGGGGTGACCTGTGACCTGACGCTGATCGTGGTCATCGCGCTCGCGTTGTCGCGCGGACCGGAGTGGGGAGCGCTCGCCGGGTTCTCGGGCGGCCTGCTGCTCGACGTCGTGCCGCCGGCCGATCACACCGCCGGCCGGTGGGCGCTGTCGCTCGCCATCGCTGGGTATGTGGCCGGTCTGATCCGGCGCGAGACTTCGACCGGGCCGGTCGGTCCGCTCGGCGTCGCGCTCACCGTTGTGCTGGGCACGGTGATCTCGCTCTTCCTCTACAGCGCCACGGGTTCGCTGTTGCACGATCCGTCGGTCGACTGGGGTGAGTTCGGCGTCCGCATCGGCATAGCCGCCGGGTACGACGTCGTCGGCGCCATCGTGGTGATCCCGCTGGTCATGTGGATCATGGGCCGCATCACCCCGGCTCGCGAACGCAGACGAGTCGCGCCATGAGCTTCGACGGATTCGAAGCGCCCCTCAAGGCTCGGCTTCGCCTCTTCGTCATCGGCGTGCTGGTCTTCTCGTTGATGTGCACGCTGGCCGGCCGGCTCTGGTACATGCAGGTGATGTCGAACGCCGACTACTCGCAGGCCGCCACGCAGAACCACACCCGCGAGGTCCTCGTTCCGGCGCCCCGCGGCACGATCGTCGACTCCAAAGGCCGCACCCTCGTCGGCAACCGGGTCTCCCTGGTCATCACCGTCGACCGCTCGGTCCTGGCGAAGTTGACCGACAAACAGCAGAACGTCGTACTGACCCGCCTCGCGAAGGTGCTCGGGCAGAAGCCGAAGGACCTGAAGGCTCGCACGATGCTGTGCGGTGAGCCCGGCGCGACGAAACCGCCCGCCTGCTGGAACGGGACGCCGTACCAGCCGATCCCGGTCGCGAAGGATGTCAGCGAACAGGTCGCCATCGAGGTGATGGAGCGCCGCGAGGACTTCCCGGGGATCGCCGCCGAATCGCAGACCCTGCGCGCGTATCCGGCGCCGTTCAACGTCAACGCGGCCCACATCCTCGGCTATCTCTCGCCGATCACGACCGACGAGCTCTCCGACATCGACAAGTCAGGTCAGGACTCGGTGCCGCATCGGTCGGACCTGGTCGGGCGGGCCGGCGTGGAGCGTACGTACGACCAGTTGCTGCGCGGCACGCCTGGTGTGAAGGACGTGATCGTCGACGCGGTCGGGTACACCACCGGCATCCAGAAGCAGACCGCTCCGGTCCCGGGGGCCACGGTGGTGACCACGATCGACGCGCGGATCCAGGCCACGGTCGAGGCGCAGCTGAAGAGCGCGATCTTGACCGCGCGCAAGCAGACCGACCCGGTCACCCACAAGAAGTACGTCGCTGACTCGGGTGCAGCGGTCGTGCTGGACACCAAGACCGGCCGGGTCATCTCGATGGCCAGCTACCCCAGCTACGACCCGGGTGTTTGGGTCGGCGGCATCTCCCAGCGTGAGCTGGACGCGTTGTACTCGACGAAGGCCGGCACCCCGCTCGTTTCCCGTGCCCTGCAAGCACAACTGGCCCCGGGGTCGACGTTCAAGCCGGTCACCACCGCCGCCGCGCTGGGTGCTGGGTACAGCACGAAAACCAGGCTCGACTGCTCGTCGTACTTCGAGGTCGGCAACCGTCGCTTCAAGAACTTCGAGTCCGCGTCGTACGGGATGATCGGGTTCGACCGGGCGCTCGCGCTGTCGTGCGACACGTTCTTCTACCGGGTCGCGTATGCGCTCTGGCTCAAAGAGGGCGGCAATTCCAGCGACCTGACGGTGCACGATCCGCTGGTCGAGATGGCCCAGAAGTTCGGGCTCGGCAAGCCGACCGGGATCGATCTTCCTGGTGAGGTCAGCGGGCGGATCGCGGACCGGGCGTGGAAGAAGAAGTACTACGACGCGCAGAAGGACTACTACTGCAAGCTCGCGGACAACCCGCCGTCGGGGACGTCCGCGTTCCTGAAGCAGTTCTCCAGCGAGTTCTGCGTCGACGGGTACAAGTACCGCGCCGGTGACGCGGTCAACTTCGCCATCGGCCAGGGCGACACGACCGTCACCCCGATCCAGCTCGCCACCGTCTACGCGGCGCTCTCGAACGGCGGGACCCTGTACGAGCCACGCGTGGTCCAGTCCTGGATCGGCCCGAACGGCAAAGCGCACGAGATCAAGCCGAAGGTCAGCGCGAAGCTGCCGGTCCCGAAGAGCACGCTGAGCTACATCGACCGCGCCTTGAGGGAGACCGTCACGTCCGGTACGGCGGCCTGGAAGTTCAACGGCTTCCCGATCGACCAGATCCCGATCCGGGCCAAGACGGGTACGGCCGAGGTGTTCGGGAAGCAGACCACGTCGTGGCTTGCGTCGTACACGGATCGCTATGCCGTGGTGATGATGCTCAGCCAGGCCGGTACCGGTTCGGGTGCCGGTGGCGACGCGGTCCGCAAGATTTACGAGACGCTGTACAACATCAAGCCCCCGCCACCGGCCGAGCAGAACAAGCCGAAGCAGTGAAGGCGCGACCATGGCATTGCTGAGCCCGATCCGGACGCGGCCGAGGATGGACCGCCGATCGACCGTGTGGCAGGTGGACTGGATCCTCGTGCTCACCGTCGTCGCGCTGTCGTTCATCGGAGCGATGTTGATCTGGTCCGCGACCCACGGCCGGACATCCCTGACCGGCGGGAACCAGTACGCCTTCCTGCTGCGGCACGCGCTGAACTTCGCGATCGGCCTCGTGCTCGCGATCGGAGCCGCGGTCACCGATCACCGCCGGGTCCGCATCCTGGCGCCGGTGCTGTACGCCGCCTCGATCGTCGGACTGATCTTGGTGCTCGTGCCCGGCGTCGGCTCGACCATCAACGGATCACGGTCGTGGATCCAGCTGCCGTGGATGTCGATCCAGCCGAGCGAGTTCGCCAAGCTTGCGGTGATCGTCGGGATGGCGTTGCTGATCGCGGAGAAAGGCGAGACCGACCGGCACGACACAGCGCGAACGATCGACGTCGCACAGGCCATCGCGGTCGCCGCCGTACCGGTGATCCTGGTGATGCTGCAGCCGGACCTGGGCACGGTGATGGTGCTGGGCTCGATCGTGTTCGGGATCATCGCGGTCTCCGGCGTACCGAAACGCTGGATGCTCGGGTTGCTGACCGCGGGCGTCGTGGTGGCCGCGATCGCGATCAAGTTGCAGGTGCTGAAGCAGTACCAGCTGTCCCGGTTCATCGCGTTCGCCGATCCGTCCCAGGATCCGCAGGGGATCGGGTACAACGTGAACCAGGCCCGGATCGCGATCGGCAACGGCGGGGTCTTCGGCCAAGGGCTGTTCCACGGGAGTCAGACGCAGAACGGGTTCGTCCCCGAGCAGCACACCGACTTCGTCTTCACGGTCGCGGGGGAGGAGCTCGGCCTGATCGGGGCCGGCGCGATCATCGTGCTGTTCGCGGTGCTGCTGTTCCGCGGCCTGCGGATCGCGGTGAACGCGCGCGACGCGTTCGGCCGGCTGGTGGCGACCGGGATCGTCTGCTGGTTCGCGTTCCAGGCGTTCGAGAACATCGGGATGACGCTCGGCATCATGCCCGTCACCGGCCTGCCCCTGCCGTTCGTCTCGTACGGCGGTTCGTCGATGTTCGCGTGTCTGCTGGCCGTCGGCCTGCTGCAGAACATCCATCTCCGGTCACACCGCTTCTGATCATCCCCCGACGCGGCCTCCCCGGTGCGGACTGATCCGTCGGGTACGCTGCTGCCTGCTCAACCACCGCCCGGCACATCGAGGGATCCATGACCAGGTTCGTGCCATCCCAGCTGACACTCGCTCCGGTTGCTCTGGCCGCCGCACTCGCGCTGTCCCTGACAGCCTGTGGTGGCGACGACAAGAAGAGCGGGTCGGCCCCTTCTACCCCGACCGGTACGACGCCGACACCGAGCGTGATCTCGTCGGCACCTTCCGACGTCGTCGTCACGCGAACCAAGGCCGAACTCACCGAAGCCCTGCTGGCGTTGAAGGATCTCCCCTCCGGCTTCTCCGAGGAGAAGGACGAGGCCGACGAGTCCAAGCCGTTCTCCTCACCGAGCAGCCGCTGCAAGACCCTGGTCAAATACCTGAACGCGACCAAGGCGCCCGGCGCGAAGGTCAGCGTGAGCCGCTCGTTCTCCGGCAGCCAGGAAGGCCCGTACATCGACTTCGGCCTGGACGCGATGGGCACGTCGAAGAAGGTCGCCGACCTCCAGAAGACCTACGCCGAGGCGGTCGACGACTGCCCGAAGGTCACTCTCAAGACCACCGGCGAGGCCAACACGACGATGAACGTCGAGAAGCTCCCGGCGCCCAAGTACGGCACCAGCCCCCAGGCCTTCAAGCTCACCGGCACCAGCGGCCCCAAACGAGGCCTCGAGTTCACGGCGCTCACCACCGGCGTCAACGATGTGGTCGTCTCCGTCTCCGTCCTGGCCGGTCAAGGCAGCGAGCTGGACCCAGCCACCGAAACCGCGGTCACCAAGGCCCAGCAGGCGCTCAAAACTGCCTGACCGGCGTCGCACGTTCGGTCGCGTCGTCGTCAACCCCGCGACCTGTCAGCGATCCGGTAGCGGGAGGATCGTCGTACGACGGTGGTGTTCGAAGACTACTGAGCTGCGGATGTCGGCGATCTCCTGGCGTTTGGCCAATGAGAGCACGAGATCGCGGAGGGCCCGGGTGTCCTTGACCGCCACGTGCGCCAGGAAATCGGAGCCGCCGGACACCATGAACATGTCCAGGGTCTGCGGAAGCTGCATCACGTAATCCTGGAACGACGTCGCCACGGCCATCGCCTGCGGCCGGAGCTTGATCGAGATGATCGCCTGGGTGGACCGATCGATCGCGGCCAGATCCACCTGCGCGTGGAATCCGCTGATCACGCCACGGTCGCGCAGCCCGCGGATCCGCTCCAGGCACGTCGACGGCGCGATCCCCAGCTCGGCCGCCATGTCCCGGTTGGTCCGGCGAGCGTCGTTTTGCAGCATCCGCAGCAGCGCCGTATCAAGTTCGTCCATGCCTGGGAGTTTCCCAGATCTGCCGAATAATGTTCGGAGCAGATCCGATCGGGCCGTGCACCCGGCTACCGTTTCCGCTGTGCTGACGAACAAGATGGTCGTGATCATCGCGGCCGAGGCGCCGATCGGCGTTGCCCTGAACACCGCCGCCCTCCTCGGAGTAGGACTCGGCCACCACCACGACGGCGCGGTCGGACCCGACACCGCGGATGCTGCCGGCGTACCCCACACCGGCATGTGCGCGTACCCGATCCCGGTACTTCGGGCACCCGGCGAGCAACTCCAATCCCTCCGCGCCCAAGCGGCCGCCCGGCCGGACATCACCATTCACGACATGCATCAGGTCGCTCAGCAGGCTCGCACCTACGACCAGATGTCTGCCACCCTCGCCGGCACCAAGCCCGACGACATCAGCTACCTGGGCCTGGCCCTCTACGGCCCCCGCTCAGCCGTCGATTCCCTGACCGGAGCCCTCGCTCTCTACCGCTAGCGGCTCGCCGGCAGACCGCTAACGCAATGCCCGGGACGTACACGGCCGCAGTCCGTACGCTGATGCTCATGCGACTCAGTTACGAGGCGGCCGGTCCAGACGACGCTCCCGTGGTTCTGCTGGGTGGGTCGCTCGGCACGAGTCAGGCGATGTGGGAGCCGCAGGTCGAGGTGCTGGCGAAGCGGCATCGGGTGATCGCGTTCGACCATCGCGGACACGGGAAGTCCGAGGTCCCGCCCGGGCCCTACACGATCGACGACCTCGGCGGGGACGTGGTCGAGCTACTCGACACGCTGGAGGTCGAGCAGGCGTCGTACGTCGGGATCTCGCTCGGCGGCGCGGTGGGTCTCTGGCTTGCTCAGAACGCGCCCGACCGCTTCCACCGTTTCGCCCTGCTCTGCCCACCGTCCAATCCGGCGGCCAACCAACAGATGTGGACCGATCGCGCCGCGCAGGTACGGGCCGAGGGCACCCAGGCGATCACCGACGCCACGATCAGCCGCTGGTTCCTCCCCGACTTCACCGACACCGCCCCCGTACGCCAAATGCTCCTAGACACCCCAGACGAGGGCTACGCCGCCTGCTGCGAGGCCCTAGCAACAACCAACCTCCTCCCAGCCCTGGCCGACATCACCGCCCCAGTCCTCCTGATCACCACCGACTCCGACACCTCGATCCCCCCAGAAACCGTCATCCCCCTAGCCACCCAGATCCCCGGCGCCCACCTAGAAGTCATCCCAAACGCCGCCCACCTCGTCACCTACTCCCACCCCGAAATCATCGACCCCCTACTGCTCGCACATCTCAGCTGAACCCAACGCCATGACGCTGGCCCAGCGGATGGAATGGTGTGCCTTCCTGAAGGCACGGACTGCAGCCCGTGCCTAGCCGTCCACGGAGCCACTCGTGACCGATACCTTCAGCGAAGGTCAGGGAGGAAAGAGACAGGGGAGGATCAGGCGTTGATGGATATCACGATTTCGGTTGAGGGGACGCTCAGGCGGCGGTTGCGGCTTGCGCGGGCTCAGCTGCGGTGGGTGGGGTGGGCTTTCAGAGGCTTCGGGGTGTTGTGCCTGCTTCTGGCGGCACTGGTCGGACCTGATGCGACGGTTGTGACCGTCGGGATCCTGTGCCTGATCTACCCAGAGATCGTCGGCGTGATGCGCCAGGTGCTGGCCAAGAAGTACGGCCGCGTCTACACCTACACGTTGACCGATTCCGGCGTCACTGTCCGCACGGCGATCAGCAAGCTCGAGTTCGGCTGGGACGCCTTGACATCGGTTCGCGAGACGGCGACCGACTGGCAGCTCCGCCTGCCCGGTGCGGGCTTCCTCATGCTTCCGAAGCAGAGTTTCACGCCTGAGCAGGCCGCGCAGTGGCGAGCCTTCCTGGTCGCGCGGGGTGCCGTCGCGGCGTGAGGGGTGCGCTGGATTCCGGGGTATGGCGGGGGCGGCGTTAGGCTGGTGGGTGCTTTGGCCGCTGACTGGAAGATCCTGATGACTGTCGAATCGCTGTTCCCGCGCCTGGAGGCGTTGCTGCCTGGTGTGCAGAAGCCGATCCAGTACGTCGGAGGTGAGCTGAACTCGGTCAGCAAGGACTGGGACTCGGTCAGTGTGCGCTGGGCGCTGATGTATCCGGACGCCTACGAGGTCGGCCTGCCGAACCAGGGTGTCCAGATCCTGTACGAGGTGCTCAACGAGCGCGACCACATCCTGGCCGAGCGGACCTATTCGGTCTGGCCGGACATGGAGAAGGTGATGCGGGACAACGACCTCCCGCAGTTCACGCTCGACAGTCACCGGCCGGTGCGGGCGTTCGACGTCTTCGGGCTGTCATTCTCGACCGAGCTCGGGTACACGAACATGCTGACCGCGCTCGACCTCGCCGGGATCCCGCTGTACGCCGTGGACCGGGGCGACGAGGACCCGATCGTGCTGGCCGGCGGGCATGCAGCGTTCAACCCGGAGCCGATCGCGGACTTCATCGACGCGGCCGTGCTCGGTGACGGCGAGGAGATCGTGCTGGCCATCTCGGAGGTGATCCGGGAGTGGAAGGACGAGGGTCGCCCGGGCGGGCGGGACGAGGTGCTGCTGCGGCTGGCCAAGTCCGGCGGCGTGTACATCCCGAAGTTCTTCGACGTGGAGTATCTGGCCGACGGCCGGATCCAGCGCGTCGTACCGAATCGTCCCGGCGTTCCTTTCCGTACGGCGAAGCACACCGTGATGGATCTCGACGCGTGGCCGTACCCGAAGAAGCCGCTGGTCCCGCTGGCCGAGACCGTGCACGAGCGGTATTCGGTGGAGATCTTCCGCGGTTGCACCCGCGGCTGCCGGTTCTGCCAGGCCGGAATGATCACCCGGCCGGTGCGCGAGCGCAGCATCACCACGATCGGCGACATGGTCGAGAACGGGCTGAAGCAGTCCGGATTCGAAGAGGTCGGGCTGCTGAGCCTGTCGTCCGCGGACCACAGCGAGATCGCCGAAGTGGCCAAGGGTCTGGGAGATCGGTACGAGGGCGGCAACGTCTCGCTTTCGTTGCCTTCGACAAGGGTCGACGCCTTCAACATCACGCTGGCGAACGAGTTCTCGCGCAACGGCCGCCGGAGCGGACTGACGTTCGCGCCCGAGGGCGGGTCGGACCGGATGCGCAAGGTGATCAACAAGATGGTCACCGAGGAAGACCTGATCCGTACCGTCGCCGCCGCGTACAGCCACGGCTGGCGGCAGGTGAAGCTGTACTTCATGTGCGGCCTGCCGACCGAGACCGACGAGGACGTGCTCGCGATCGCGGACCTGGCCAAGCGGGTGATCGCGACCGGTCGCGAGGTGACCGGGCGCAACGACATCCGCTGCACGGTGTCGATCGGCGGATTCGTGCCGAAGCCGCACACGCCGTTCCAGTGGGCCTCTCAGCTCGGCGTCGAGGAGACCGACGCCCGGCTGGCCAAGCTGAACGCGGCGATCCGGTCGGACAAGAAGTACGCGAAGGCGATCGGATACCGGTACCACGACGGCAAGCCCGGCATCATCGAGGGCCTGCTGTCGCGCGGTGACCGCCGGATCGGCCGGGTGATCGAGGCGGTCTGGCGCGACGGCGGCCGATTCGACGGCTGGAGCGAGCACTTCTCGTACGAGCGCTGGGCCGAGGCCACCGACAAGGCGCTGGCCGACGAGCCGGTCGACCTCGCCTGGTACACGACCCGAGAGCGGGAGTACGCCGAAGTCCTGCCCTGGGACCACCTGGACTCAGGCCTGGACCGCGACTGGCTCTGGGAGGACTGGCAGGACGCTCTCGAGGAGGACGGCGCGATCGAGGTCGACGACTGCCGCTGGACTCCCTGCTTCGACTGCGGCGTCTGCCCCCAGATGGGCACCGAAATCCAGATCGGCCCCACCGGCAAGAAGCTCCTCCCGCTCTCGGTCGTCTGAGCGTTAGTTGCAGTAGTGGGCGGGGACCGGGCTTGTCTCGATCTGGTCCTGCCAGTGCGCCACGCCCACGTACCAGCCGCAGCCGGTGCCTTCGTCGAACCACGCACCGCCGCCGGAGTACGCGTACGTCTCGGCAACCGTGGTGAACGGACCGGACGCCGAGTCGCCCTTCTGGAGCTCGACCCGGACCTCGGTCGTGCTGTTCGAGCACCCCTCCAGACCAACCGCGACGAACAGCATCAGCGCGCTGTACCCCACGCTCGGACCCGTCACCAGATCACAAGTGCCTGCGGTCGACGCCTGTGCCGGAGTCCCCACGACCAACCCCGCCGCGACTGCAGCGGTCGCTGCCACGCCACCAAGAAGCTTCCTCATATCCGTCCCCTCTAGTTGGAAACTTACAGAGGATCAGCAGGATAAGTCACCCAGTAACCGACGTCGACCCTTTCGGTCAGGCTGGAACGTGGAGTGCCTTCAGGAGCATCGGCAGCGATGCGTGCAGTTCGCGTTGCCAGTAGGCCCAGCCGTGGGTGCCAGGTCCGTAGAAGTTGGTGGTGAGGTGCTTCGCGCCGACCCGGGTGAGCTGATCAGCCAGGGCGTGGTTCTGGCGGTTGAAGTCGGCCTCCAGCGCGTCGGTCTTGCCGGGCGGATCGAACGGTCCGGCAGTGCCGTCCCCGCAGGAGAGGTAGACGGGCAAAGACTTGAGCTGCCGCGCCAGATAGTACGGATCGTGCGCGGCCCAAATATCCCGCTGCGCGACCGGATCGCCCCAAACGCGGAGCGGGTCGTTACCCTGACCCGCGAAGAATCCCATGATCCGGTTGACCGATTCGTCGTTCAGCAACGGATGCGCCGATCCGGAGTACGCCGCCACCGCCCGGAACATGCCTGGATGCCTAGCGGCGTACAGGAGCGCACCCTGTCCGCCCATCGACAGCCCAGCCACGACGCGATTGCTGCTCGCACCCCAGCCGTGCTCGAGGAGTTGCCGCAATTCGACGGTGTGGAAGGTTTCCCAGGCCGGGTCGCCGCCGGCGCCGTAGTTCCACCAGTTGCTGTACCAGCCGTTCCAGCCCGCTTCCGGCATCACCACGAGCACCTTGCGCAGACTGTCGATCTTCGCGATGTCCGTGCCCGACCAGGAGGTGTAGTCACCACAGCATCCGTGCAGCAACCAGAACGTCGGCCAGTGCTGCCGACGATCGGCGGGGTTCCAGCCGTCCGGTGTGAGCAGTCGGACCTTGACCACGCGGTTGCCCAGGGCAGGCGACCGTACGGAGAGGTCGGTGAGCCGATCGGCGACCTTCGTGACCGCAACAACCTCAGCACCGCGAGACATCGACGTTTGCGCACTAACAGGCGCGGCGATCGGTAACGCGGTCGCCTGTGCCGGCGCAAGTGGGAACAGCGCAAGCAGCATCGCGACAACAAGCAGCTTCTTCGGACGACGGCCTGAAGTGGTCACCTGTGCTACTTCACCAGGAACACGCAGTGCCGTCGCGGCCACTCGGCGTGTCCGGGGCGATCCTCGTACGCGCGGCGGGCCTGAGATTTCAGCGCCCGTAGGAGAATTGCGGAAACGTCACAGGGGAGCGCCATGCGCCAAGAGCTGTCCATCCCGTTCGAAACCCGCGCTCACCGCGGCCTGATCTCGGTTCGCGTCATCCCGAACGACGACCCCTGGGCCTCCGGACACCAACTCGTCGTCCCCGATCTGAACGCGGAGGCCTTCCGTGGCTTCCCCATCTGTACGGCGAGCCTGCGCTACCACGGCCATGGCCTGAACGCGATCATGGGCTGGATCCAGATCATCACCCGGGAGTACGACGGCGCCGTATCTGTCGACCTGGCCCCGAACCTCGACCACACCGATCCCTTCTACACCTACGGCTACCTCCCCACCTTCTTCGACGCCCCCGCGAACCCCGACCACCCCGACGGCACCTGGCAGGCCGACACCTTCCTGGTAGTCGTCCCCGACGTCATCCGCTCCCGAACCGTCACCCCACTGGCCGGCTTCTCCTGGGGCTACCGCCTCCGCGGCGGCCACCCCTCCCTCCTCGACGTAACCCCAACCCCCACAACCCCCTGGCCCACCCACCGCCCCCTTCTCGCCAAGACTCACCCCACCTGGACGTTCACCTAGATCTCGCGTTCCACAGGGTTCGTTGGGCGATGGAGCTCGGCGCGCCGGACGGCATTCCGCACCTCGTAGAAACGCTCGAACTCGGCCGCGTCCTGCCCGTCCACCGCAACGATTCGCATGACCCCGACCCTACGACAGGCCGGGCGAATCCCTTGTGTATCAGTGATGTGGGCGCAGCGCCCGGTTGGCCGCGGGCTCGGCGATCTGCGCGCGGAACTCGTTGGCCGGGTAGACGCCGAGGATGCGCACCTCGACCGAGAAGAACGCGAGTTCCTCCAGCGCGAGGGCCACGTTCGGGTCCTCGGGGTGCCCTTCGACGTCGGCGTAGAACTGGGTGGCGAAGAACATGCCGCCGAGCTGGTACGACTCCAGCTTGGTCATGTTCACGTTGTTCGTGGCGAATCCGCCGAGCGCCTTGTACAGCGCGGCCGAGACGTTCCGCACGCGGTAGACGAAGCTGGTGATGGTCGGACCCGAGCCGACCGGCGGTACGTCGGGCTCCCGCGACAGCACCAGGAACCGAGTCGTGTTGTGGTGCTCGTCCTCGACATCGGAGGCCAGGGTCTCGAGCCCGTACAGGTTCGCGGCCGCCCGGGGCGAGAGCGACGCGACGGTCGGGTCGGCCAGCTCGGAGACCTCGCGGGCCGCGCCCGCGGTGTCGTCGGCGACCACCGTGGACCAGCCGTGTTCGCGGATGATCTTCCGGCACTGCCCGAGCGCGTGCACGTGACTGCGGACGGTCCGGATGCGGTCGATCGACGTACCCGGGGTGCCGAGCAGCTGGAAGTGGATCGGAAGGAAGTGCTCACCGACGATGTGCAGCCCGGACTCGGGCAGCAGGTGGTGGATGTCGGCCACCCGGCCCGCGATCGAGTTGTCGACCGGGATCATCGCCAGCCCGGCGCGCCCGCTGCTGACCGCCTCGAGCGCGTCCTCGAACGTCGTACACGGCAACTGCTTGCGGTCCGGAAACATCTCGGTGCACGCCATCGCCGAATTCGCGCCTGGCTCACCCTGATAAGCGATAGGTCCGTCCACGGTCTAAAAGACTAGACCTATGCCATCTCAACAGCCGGATCAGGTGTCCGACTTGCGGACCTTCTTCGGGGCGCCGGTGGTCGCCCGGCCCTCCAGCTGCTTGGCCTTGGTGGCGTACATGTCGATGTACTCCTGGCCGGACAGCTCCATGATCTTGTACATGATCTCGTCGGTGACCGCGCGCAGGATCAGCCGGTCGCTCTCCATCCCCTCGTACCGGGAGAAGTCCAGCGGCTCGCCGAACTTGATCGTGGGGGAGGCGAACGACGCGACCACCTTGCCGGGCGGGGCGACCACATCGGTGCCGATCACGCCGCACGGGATGACCGGGACCTTGGCCTCCAGCGCCAGCCGGGCGACGCCGGTCCGGCCCTTGTAGAGGCGGCCGTCGTGCGAGCGGGTGCCCTCGGGGTAGATCCCGAACAGCTCGCCGCGCTCCAGCACCTTCATCCCGGCGCGCATCGCGCCCTCGGACGCCGATCCGCCGGACCGGTCGATCGGGACCTGCCCGGTGCCCTTGAAGAACCCGCGCTGGAACCTGCCCTTGATGCCGGCGCCGGTGAAGTAGTCGGATTTCGCCACGAACGTGACCCGGCGCCGCAGCACCACCGGCATGAAGACCCAGTCGGAGTACGAGAGGTGGTTGCTGGCGATGATCGCCGGCCCGGTCTCCGGCACGTTCTCGGCACCGATCACGATCGGCCGGAAGATGCGCTTGACCGGCGGGCCGACCAGCACGTTCTTCAGCATCCAGTAGATGCCCTTGCCGTCGCCCTCGCCCGCGTCCACGAGCGCAGGGTCCGGCTCAGGTCGCCGCGACTGCGCCGGTTCCGTCATCGATGTCCTCTCCTCACAGTTCCCCGACCCCTCATGATGCCGCACGAATGCCCGCTTGGCCCGCAAGTCGCCACGCGGGAACTCCTGACACCGAACGGCGCGGCTTCGTAAGCTGCTCACGGCAGTGTCGCCCACGCTGGGGAGGGATCATGCGCGCCAGAGGCCTGACCGCCGTACTGGGGGTGCTGGCAGCGGTCTTCGCGAGCGGCGCGGGCATCGGTACGACGCAAGCCGCTGGACCCGCCGCGAAGGTGGTGCCGATCCAGGTCACCGGCCCGGCGTCGTCCAGGTTCAACCTCGTGGTGATGGGCGACGGCTACACCGCGGCCGAGCTGCCGAAGTTCCGCGAGCAGGTCGACAAGCACCTGAACATCCTGTGGAGCATCGAGCCGTTCAAGTCGTACCGCAACTACGTCAACGTGTACGCGGTCGAGATCGCCTCGCCGGAGAGCGGCGTCGATTGCGATCCCGACCTCACCTCGCCCAAGGTCGACACCCCGCTGCAGATGGGGTTCTGGGGCGGTTGCAACCCGGGCAGCGTCCAGCGGTTGCTCACGGTCAGCTCGTCGGCCGCGGCCCAGTACGCCGACCTGGTCCCCGGCACGACCGCCGCCAACCGGCAGATCCTTGCCATCGGCAACAGCGACACGTACGGCGGAGCCGGCGGCACCTACGCCACGGCCTCCGGCGGCAACGCGCTGTCCGCGTTGATCACACCGCACGAGCTGGGTCACTCGCTCGGCGGCCTGCAGGACGAGTACGACTACTACGCCCGCGGTGAGCGTGGAGCGCCGTACGAGGGTGGCGAACCGGCGTCGATCCACCACACGTTGCTGACCGAGCAGCAGATGCGCGACCAGCAACAGAAGTGGTTCCGGTGGCTGGGGGAGCCATCCGAGTCCGGCGGGGTGATCGGCCGCTACGAAGGCGGCATGTACGCCGGATCCGGGGTGTGGCGGCCGAGTGCGCACTCGATGATGAAGGCGCTGGGGTACTACTTCGACCAGGTCGCGCGGGAGCGGATGACGCAGCGGATCTCGGCCCGCGCGGCGCTCTTCCAGGGCAGTACGCCGGTCGGGCAAGTGGCTGCGGACCAGGTGGTCTGGTTGCAGACGCTGCATCCGGTCGACCACGAGCTCGACGTGAACTGGACATTGGACGGTACGGCGATCCCGGTCGGGAACAGTCGTGCGATCGACCTGTCCACACTGGAGATCTCGGCCGGCCAGCACACGCTCACGGCGACGATTGTGGACAACACGACGTTCATCCGGGATCCCGCCGTACGGCCGACTGCTTCCCGCTCGTGGACGGTCAACACTGCGCTGGCCGCCAAGCCGTCCGGGGATCCGGTGCGGTTCACCGGGTCGACGTCGACCGAGCATCCGGTCAGCGCCGACGAGGTCGTGTACGCCGAGACGACGCAATCGGACTCCGAACAGCCCGCGGTGACGTGGCTCGTGGACGGCAAGCCGGTGGCCAACCCCGGGAACGATCGCGACTTCGATCTCGAGCCGTTGAAGCTGGTCGGCCGGCACACGCTGACCGCCCGGACCGGTGCCGAGACGCTGACCTGGGCGGTGGACGGGACCGAGCCGGTCGTCCAGTCGACCATGTCCAAGCCGTTGCTCACTGTGCAGAAGGCGACTGGTCCGGAGTACATCTACAACGACGCGTTCACGATGGGTCTGGCCGCGACGGACGACAGCGCGGGGTACGTCGTACCGGAGTTCCGGGTGGACGGCGACGGTTGGTACAACTACTACGGTTGGCCGACCGACGCGTCGGCGCCGTTCCGGTTCACCGCTGAGGGGACCGAGATCGACCACCTCGTCTACGGCAAGCTCGGTGTGCCGCGGGTGGTGCCGTGGGACGACGTACCGCCCGGATACGGACGGCACCAGGTCGAGTACCGCGCGATCGATGCCTCCGGCAACATCGGTACGCCGAAACGCTTCGCCGTCACGTTGTTGCGTCCGGCCCCTGCCTGCACCACAACCATCACAGATGTCCGAAAAGGCCCGCTGTACTTGCGTTCTGGAGTTACCTGCCTGGTCGGTGCCACGATCAACGGTCCCGTCCTGATAGGCGCCGGAGCTTCGCTGATCGCCACCGACAGCCGCATCGCCGGCCCGGTCCGAGCCGATCAAGCCGCCGATCTCCAGCTGATCAGAAGCACTGTCGGCGGTCCGGTCAGCACCGACCGTCTCACCCGCAGCCTGGTGCTGATCGGAGCCACGATCCAAGGCCCGGTGGCTATCGCCGGCACCCGCGGCGCGGACCCCGCCGCGCTGGCCGGCAACACGATCCAAGGACCGCTCAGCTGCACCGCCAACACCCCGTCCCCGACGAACCTCCAAGCCCCCAACCGAGTTGCGGGCCCCCGCTCCGGCCAGTGCGCCACCCTGTGAGTTTCGGAGACATGGATGTGAGTTCTGGTGACATGTTTTTGAAAGGTGAGCGGCTCTAACTTTTCCAGTGCGGGGCGACAACGTCCCGCCGTACTGGAGGAGTGAAATGAACGGACTGCGAGTGGCGTCGTTGCTGGCGGCCACCATGACGACCGGGCTGGTGGCCGGCGTGTACGGGATCTACGCGAACGCGTTCATGCCCGGTCTCGCGAAGACCGACGACAAGACGTTCGTCGCCGCGTTCACGGCGGTCGACCGGGCCATCGTCAACCCGCTGTTCCTCGGGCTCGGGTTCATCGGGGCGCTGCTGCTCACTGCGCTGGCCGGCCTGCTCAGCCTGAAGGAGAAGGCACTGCCGTGGATCGCGGTCGCCTTCGTCCTCTACCTGGTCACGATCATCCTGACGATCGCCGTGAACGTCCCGCTGAACGACGCGCTCAAGGCGGCCGGCGACCCGAACACGATCGACGTCGCCGCCGCGCGGGCCGCGTTCGACGAGTCCAAGTGGGTCGCCTTCAACCTGGTCCGCACTTTCCTGGCGCTGATCTCGTTCGGATTCCTCGGCTGGGCGCTCTACCTGACCGGCAGATCCGCGGCCCAGCCGTGAGCTGATCATGACCGCACAGGACGCGAGCGGGGCCGAGGATTACCGGATGCTGCTGACAGTCATCGCCGGTATCTCCCTCGGCGTCGCCGCGACCGCTCTCCCTGCTCTGATCGAGGGCCCGTTCCTCGAGTGGACGTACGCCGCGAAGGTCGTGATGTGGTTCACCGGCGTAGCGGCCGGCGTGCTCGAGTATCTGGCGGTCTCGTTCGGCGCCAGGCTCTACCTGACCCGGGTCGAGGTCTTCGCGACCACGAGCCTGGCCCTGGTCTTCCTCGCCCAGGCCGGCCTGTTCATCGTGTTGTCCCTCGACCGCGACGACCTCCTGGCCACCCGCTGGTTCGTTCTCTTCGCCTGTTTCAGCCTGATCGCCGCGCTGGAGGCGAATCACGGTCGCCGAACCATCCTCCGGTACGCCGGCAACCGCTTCCCGTCGGCCGTGGTTGCGCTGTACGTCCGCTCCCTGCGACAGATCGTGATCCTGCTCCTGGCATCGACGGCCGGCGCGCTCGGGTTCGCCGTACTCGGTCACTGGACGCCTGACGTGCTGACCTTCGGGTACGCGCTCGCGGCCCTCGCCGTTGTGCTCTACGCCAACCTCCAGCAGGAACGCACCCGGAATGCCCTCGCTGCGCACGGAGTCATCCCCGGGCGCGTCTCCTGACACAATGCAGGCGTGCCACCAGTTCAAGCCCCGCCGTCGCAGCAGCTCCCCGCGGTCCAGAAACTGCGGATCCGGTTCGCCAAGCGCGGGCGGCTGCGATTCACCTCACACCGCGACTTCCAGCGGGCGTTCGAGCGCGCCGTCCGCCGCGCCGAGCTGCCGGTGGCGTTCTCGCACGGTTTCAGCCCGCACCCCAAGATCTCGTACGCCGGTGCCGCGCCGACCGGAGCCGCGTCCGAGGCGGAGTATCTGGAGATCTCGCTCACACACGAGCGGGACCCTGAGCAGGTCCGGGCCGCCCTGGACGAGGCGCTCCCGCCCGGTCTCGACGTACTCGAAGTGGTGGTGGCAGGTCCCGGGGCGCTGGCCGACCGGCTGGAGGCCAGCGAGTGGCTGATCGCGTTACCCGGCGTGGATGAGGCCACGGCCGCGGCTGCGGTGGAGGGGTTCCTGGGCCGGGAGGAAATTCTGGTCGAGCGCATGACCAAACGGGGACTTCGCTCGTTCGACTGTCGGGACGCCGTTCTGCGACTCACCGTCGCGTCCGAACCGGCGTCGGTTGCGGTGTGTGCGATACTGCAAGTGGTGTTACGGCACGGAACCCCGGCCGTGAGACCCGACGACGTTCTCGCCGGCTTGCTGGCGGTTGCGGCGCTCCCGGTGACGGGCCCGGCTCTTTTGACCAGGCTCGCCCAGGGCCCGCTCACCGCGGCGACCGGCACGGTGGACGACCCGCTCGCTCGTGACCGCGACGCCACCCAGGCGACCGCGACCGGCCAGGTAGGTCCCCACCAGACGCATTCAGCGGAGGGCGACGCCGCCGCTCCCTCTGTGCCCTGAGCGCGGGCGGAGCGGATCCAGCAGGCTTCCGCCGCGACGGCTCTGAGTCGGAGTGGCGAACCGTGACCGCCTTCGCAGTGGCTGCGCCGGACCCGTGACAGGGGTCGCAGGATGCGCCGGAAGGCTTGAGGAGACCCGCACCACATGCTCGACAACGAGCCGAACAACGAGCCGAACGGCGGCCCGGCAGACGCCGGGACCAGCCGGTCGGCCACTCGCAGGACCGCCAAGAAGGCGCCTGCCGCGAAGAAGACCACCACGACGCGCAAGCGCACGGTGAAGAAGACCGCCGAGGCGGTCCCGACCCAGGACGACGGCCAGTCGGCCGATCCGCTCCCGGCGCAGGCCAAGAAGGCCGCCGTGAAGAAGGCGGCCGCCAAGAAGACCACGGTCAAGAAGGCGGCTGCGGCCCCGACCGCCCAGACGGCCCAGACAGGTGCTCAGACCGCGAAGAAGACCGCGAAGCGCACGGCGAAGAAGGCAGCTGGTCAGGACACGTTCCCGGAGCTGACCGAGGCCACGACCCCGGCCGATGGCGGCCCGGTCGTCGAGAGCGCGCCGGTCGCGAAGAAGACCACCCGCAAGCGCGCCGCGAAGAAGTCGACCACCGGCCTCGTCGCCACCGATTCCCCAGTCACCGACGGTCCCGTAGCCGAAGCCGAAGTCGCCTCCGGCTCGAACGCGACCGGCCCCGCCACGGAGTCCGGCGCGCCGGCGTCCAAGCGCTCGTCGCGGCGACGTGGCACCAAGACCGCTGCCCCCGTCCCGGACGAGGCGCCCAGCGCGATCTTCCCGACCGCCGGCGTGCCGACCGATGCAGCGCCGGCCGAAGAGGGCCTCGCGGAGACCCCGGCCGAGGAGTCGGGCACCCGTCGTACCCGTCGCCGCGCCCCGGCCGCTGCCGCGGTGCTGTTCCAGGCGCCCACCGACGTACCGGCTCAGGCTCCCGCGCAGGCCGCGGCGACCAGCCCGGTCGAAGCCACCGCACCGACCCAGCCGAGCGCGGAGCCGGCTGCCGACGAGCAGCCGTCGACGACCCGCCGTCGCCGGAGCCGTCGTGGTCGCGACGCCGAGGCCCGCGAGGTCGAGACCCGCGACACCGACGCCCCCGAGGTTGAGGACGAGTCGCAGTCCGCTCCGGAGACCAGTTCGCGCTCCCGTGGCCGGTCCGGTCCGAAGACCGTCCAGCCGGTCGAGGTCGCGGACGAGGACGACACCGACGAGCACGACGACGAGCAGGACGAGCAGTCGGGGGCCCACTCCGACGACGGCGAGGAAGGTGGCGAGGGGACTCGCCGTCGCCGTCGCCGCCGCGGTGGCCGTCGCCGTCGTAAGGCGGGCGACACCGACGCCGACGACAGCTCCGACGAGCAGTCCGAGGACGACGAGCAGGACGACGCGGACAACGGTTCCGAGAGCGACTCCGCGGGCGACGCCGACGCGGACGCGAGCTCGGCCGACGACTCCGAGGACGACGGCGAGGGCGGCAGTTCGTCCCGGCGTCGCCGGCGTCGCCGCCGCCGCAAGGGCGAGGACAGCGCCAGCTCACCCGACGACCCGGACGAGACCGTCGTACGGGTGCGTGAGCCGCGCAGCAAGACCGTCAACAACGAGATCACCGCGGTCGAGGGCTCGACCCGCCTCGAGGCGAAGAAGCAGCGCCGCCGCGAGGGTCGCGCCGCCGGTCGCCGCCGCGCGCCGATCGTCACCGAGGCCGAGTTCCTGGCCCGGCGCGAGTCGGTCGAGCGGACGATGGTGATCCGGTCCCGCGAGGACGTCACCCAGATCGCGGTCTCCGAGGACAACGTTCTGGTCGAGCACTACGTGACGACCGCGGAGCAGAGCTCGCTGATCGGCAACGTGTACCTCGGTCGCGTGCAGAACGTGCTGCCCAGCATGGAGGCCGCGTTCATCGATATCGGCAAGGGCCGCAACGCGGTTCTGTACGCCGGTGAGGTCGACTGGGGCACCCTGGGTGGTTCCAACGGCCCGCGCAAGATCGAGCAGGTGCTGAAGTCCGGTCAGGCCGTCCTGGTCCAGGTGACCAAGGACCCGATCGGTCACAAGGGCGCGCGTCTCACCAACCAGATCAGCCTGCCCGGCCGGTACGTCGTGTACGTCCCGCGCGGAGGCAACGGCGGTATCAGCCGCAAGCTCCCCGACACCGAGCGGAACCGGCTGAAGGGCATCCTCAAGGACATCGTCCCGGACGAGGCGGGCGTGATCGTCCGGACCGCGGCCGAGGGCGCGACCGAGGACGAGCTGACCGCGGACGTCAGCCGCCTGCAGGGGTACTGGGAAGAGATCGACAAGCTGTCGAAGTCGGGCCAGGCGCCGCAGCTCCTGCACGGCGAGCCGGATCTGCTGATCCGCGTGGTCCGCGACCTGTTCACCGAGGACTTCACCAAGCTGGTCATCTCCGGCAGCGCCGCGTACGACCAGGTCAAGGAGTACGTCTCCTCGGTCGCACCGCACCTGGCCGACCGGGTCGAGAAGTGGACGAGTGATGGTGACGTCTTCTCGAGCTACCGGATCGACGAGCAGATCAAGAAGGCGCTGGACCGCAAGGTCTGGCTGCCGTCGGGTGGTTCGCTGATCATCGACCGGACCGAGGCGATGACCGTCGTCGACGTCAACACCGGCAAGTTCACCGGCTCCGGGGGCAACCTCGAGGAGACGGTCACCAAGAACAACCTGGAAGCGGCCGAGGAGATCGTCCGGCAGCTCCGGCTCCGCGACATCGGCGGCATCATCGTGATCGACTTCATCGACATGGTCCTGGAGTCGAACCGCGACCTGGTGCTGCGCCGGCTGGTGGAGTGCCTGGGCCGCGACCGGACCAAGCACCAGGTGGCCGAGGTCACCTCGCTCGGCCTGGTCCAGATGACCCGCAAGCGGATCGGCACCGGGCTGCTCGAGGCGTTCAGCGAGAACTGCGACCACTGCGGTGGCCGCGGCCTGATCCTGCACGACGAGCCGAAGGAGTCGCGTCGCCGCGACAGCCGCAACGGCCAGGAGCAGAACGCCTCCAAGCCCGCCGCGCAGGCTGCCCAGTCCGACGAGCCGCGCAAGTCGTCTCGCCGGCGCGGCCGCGGCAAGGGCCGCGCCGACGACGAGCAGACCGAGACCGAAGCGGCCCAGAGCAACGGCCACAACGGCGACGCGGCGCAGCATCTCGCCCAGATCGCCGCCGCGACCGCCAAGAAGGAAGGCTCCGGACCGGCAGAGTCCGGTACGGCGGAGCCGACCGGCTACCCGGTGTCAGCGGAGGCCGAGGCTCAGGTCAGCCCGGAGGCGACGGGTTTCCCGGCGCCGGTCGAGTCGGCCGAGGCGACCACGACGGTCGGAGCTGAGGCTGAGCAGGCTCAGAACGGGTCTACCCGGTCCACGAGCACCAGGCGGCGGCGCAGCAGCCGTGGCCGGGGCAAGTCGGCCGACTCCGAGAGCGCTGGAGACAATGCCGGCGAAGGCTCGGCAGATGGCTCTGGTGGTAGCTCAGATGGCGGGCCTGGAACGGGCGCCGAGCTCGTCTCGAGCAGCCATTGAACCGATTTTAAGTTTGCAGCGCCCCCGTTGTAGACTGAGTGTTCGGCGCGCTTGGTGCGTGCCGCCTGTATGTGTGGGCAGCGTGACAGTGTGAGGATTCCTCCCGGTCCCGCAGCTCGGTAAGTTTTCCGAACCAGCAGAGAGTGAGATCCACGGTGTACGCGATCGTGCGCAGTGGCGGCACCCAGCAGAAGGTCGCCGTCGGCGATGTCATCGAGATCGACAGCCTGACAGACGCGGTGGGCGACACCGTGTCCCTGCCGGCAGTCCTGGTCGTCGATGGCGACACCGTGACGACCGATGCCGCGGCGCTGGCCAAGGTAGCCGTGTCGGCCGAGGTCCTGGGCCGCACCAAGGGCCCGAAGATCACCATCCTCAAGTACAAGAACAAGACCGGTTACCGCAAGCGCCAGGGGCACCGTCAGCACTACACCCAGGTCAAGGTCACCGCGATCGACGCCAAGAAGAAGTGAGCTGATTCAGTCATGGCACACAAAAAGGGAGCAGCGTCGACCCGTAACGGTCGCGACTCCAACGCGCAGCGGCTCGGCGTGAAGCGGTTCGGCGGTCAGCTGGTCAACGCCGGCGAGATCATCGTCCGTCAGCGTGGCACGCACTTCCACCCGGGCGACCTGGTCGGCCGTGGCGGCGACGACACGCTGTTCGCGCTGGCCGAGGGCCGCGTCGAGTTCGGTACCCGGCGCGGACGCCGCGTCGTCAACATCGTCCCGGCCCCGGCGGAGTAACACCGCCACCCGGTACAGAAGCTCTGCAGAAGGGCGGGTCGCGGAATACCGCGCACCCGCCCTTCTGCTGTGTAAGAACAGCTGCTGTTCCACCCCACCCGCAGCCCACATCCGCAGCCCACATCTGCAGTCCACATCCGCAGCACCCTCCCGGCAGCACTCACCCCAAGCAGCACCCTCCCGGCAGCACCCACCCCAAGCACCACCGCTCCACCTCCCGATCCGCCTGCCATTTCATGGGATATCCCACGAGGTTGTCCGTTCTCCCGTCGTATAACGGTAGGAGAAGGGGCCATCTCATGGGATATCCCATGAGATGGCCGGGCGGCGGGTCCACCAGCGAGCAGCGAGTCCGATAGGAAGTAGAGAAGACCGATGGCGATCCCCAGCTTTGTCGACCGGGTCACGGTGCATGTCGCCGCGGGCAGCGGCGGAAACGGCTGCGCCTCGGTGCACCGGGAGAAGTTCAAGCCCCTCGGCGGTCCGGACGGTGGGAACGGCGGCGACGGCGGCAGCGTGATCCTGCGCGTCGACCCCGACGTCACCACACTCGTCGACTACCACCGCTCCAGCCACCGTACGGCGACGAATGGTGCCCAGGGCAAGGGTGATCACCAGGCCGGCAGCAACGGCGGCGACGTCGTACTCGGCGTGCCCGACGGCACGTTGATCAGCACCGAGGACGGCGTCGTACTCGCGGACCTCGTCGGCCCGGGCGCGGAATTCGTTGCTGCCCAAGGCGGCAAGGGTGGTCTCGGCAACGCGGCCCTGGCCAGCAGCGCCCGCAAGGCGCCCGGATTCGCCCTGCTCGGTGAGGACGGCGACGAGCGCACGCTCGTCCTCGAGCTCAAGGTGGTCGCGGACATCGGCCTGGTCGGATTCCCGAGCGCCGGCAAGTCGTCGCTGGTCGCGTCGATCAGCCGGGCTCGCCCGAAGATCGCCGACTACCCGTTCACGACATTGATCCCGAACCTCGGTGTCGTCGTCGCGGGTGAGACCACGTTCACGGTGGCCGACGTACCGGGCCTGATCGAAGGCGCCAGCGAGGGTCGCGGGCTCGGGCACGACTTCCTGCGACACGTGGAGCGCTGCGCCGCGTTGGTGCACGTCATCGACTGTGCGACGTACGAGCCCGGTCGCGACCCGCTCAGCGACCTCGACACGATCGAGGCCGAGCTGGCTGCGCACGGCGGGCTCGAGGACCGGCCGCGACTCGTTGCGCTGAACAAGATCGACGTACCCGATGCCCGTGAGATTGCCGAGATGGTGCAGGCCGAGCTGGAGCAGCGCGGGTTGCGGGTGTTCCCGATCTCGACCGCGTCGCACGAGGGTCTGGAAGCGCTGAAGTTCGCGATGGCGGAGATCGTCGTACGGCGTCGTGCCGACGAGGAGAAGCCTGACACCACGCGGATCGTGATCCGGCCGCAGGTGCACGGCGGACCCGAGTTCAAGGTGAAGAAGCTGCCGGAGAACGGCGGCTGGCTGGTGCAGGGTGACAAGCCCGAGCGCTGGGTCCGGCAGACCGACTTCGCGAACGCCGAAGCCACCGGCTATCTCGCCGACCGGCTGAACCGGCTGGGCGTCGAGAAGGAACTGCTCGAGCTCGGCGCGATGGAGGGCGACGCGGTCGTCATCGGCGACGGGCCGAACGCGATCGTGTTCGACTTCGCGCCCGAGGTCCAGGCCGGCGCGGAGATCCTGGCCCGGCGTGGCGAGGACCACCGGCTGGAGGAAGATCGGCCGGCGGCTCAGCGGCGTAAGCAGAAGGACTTCGAGTACCACGAGCGCCGAGAGGGCGGGCTGGGCACGGACCGGTCCGAGTACAAGCAGGGTTGGGTCGAGGACGAGGTGGACCTGTCCCCGGCCGAGGCGAAACGAGCGGCGGAGAAGGCCGAAAAGCTGGCGCGCAAGGAGGCGCGTGAGCTCGAGGCTCGGCAGGAACTCGACCAGAACGGTTGACCCTCATGACTGTGTTGCCCGAAGCAGGGCGCGCGGAGGTCGTTGAGGCCACGCGAATCGTCGTCAAGGTCGGCTCGTCGTCGCTGACCCAACGCGGCAAGATCGATCTCGAACGGCTCCGGCTGCTCGTCGACGCCATCGCGGCGCGGCGGGTGGAGGGGACCGAGGTCGTGCTCGTCTCCTCCGGCGCGATCGCGGCCGGCCTGGCCCCGATGGGTCTGCGGACGCGACCGCGTGATCTGGCCACCCAGCAAGCCGCCGCGTCGGTTGGTCAGGGTCTGCTGATGGCCCGCTACAGCGACGCGTTCGCGGCCCACGGGCTGCGAGTCGGGCAAGTTTTGTTGACTGTCGACGATGTGACTCGGCGGAGCCACTACCGCAACGCCTTCCGGACGTTCGCACGGTTGCTCGAGCTCGGCGTCGTACCGATCGTCAACGAGAACGACACGGTCGCCACCACCGAGATCCGCTTCGGCGACAACGACCGTCTGGCCGCGCTGACGAGTCACCTCGTCCACGCCGACTTGTTGTTGCTGCTGTCGGACGTCGACGGCCTGTACGACGGGGACCCGCGCAAACCCGGTACGACGATGGTCGCCGAGGTCCGTGGTCCGGCAGACCTCGAGCCCTTGCGGATCGGCCGGACAGGCTCTTCGACTGTGGGTACTGGCGGGATGCAGACGAAGGTCGAAGCAGCCGCAATCGCCACCGAGGCAGGGATTCCGGTCGTTCTCACCTCGGCCGCTCGGGTCGGGGATGCGTTGAAGGGTCTGCCGGTCGGCACGCTCTTCCATCCGACCGGGCGTCGCCAGAAGACCCGCCTGCTCTGGCTGGCCCACGCCACCAACGGGCAAGGCCGGCTGCACCTGGACGAAGGTGCGGTCCGGGCCGTGACAGAACGCCGTACGTCGCTCCTCCCGGCCGGGATCTCGTCCGTCGAGGGGACGTTCTCCGCTGGCGACCCGGTCGACCTGGTCTCACCAGCGGGTGTCGTGATCGCCCGCGGGCTGGTCAACTACGACGCCACCGAACTCCCGGAGCTCCTCGGACGCTCGACCCGAGACCTCGCCCGCGAACTCGGCGCCGCCTACGAACGCGAAGTAGTCCACCGCGACGACCTCGTCCTCCTGTAGGAACCCGCAGGAACTCGCAGCGCTTCAGGACCTCGCCGGCCCGGTGCTGGAGCGGATGACGAGTTGGCCGGGTGAGGTGACGACGGTCCGGGGTTCGTGGCCGTCGAGGAGGTCGAGGAGGGCCTTTGCGCCGGCCGCACCGAACTCGACCACGTCGCGCTCGGTGGCGGTGATCGGTGGGTCGATCAGGTCGTAGTAGATCGAGTTGCCCATAGCAACGATCGAGACGTCGTCGGGGACCCGGAGGCCGGCTTCGCGCAGGGTCCGGACGCCGGCCATCGCCATCACGTCGTTGTCGTACAGGATCGCGGTCGGTCCGGCCCCGGGTCCGCTGATCAGGGACTTGGTCGCGGCCGAGGCCTCGGCGGCGGTGTAATCGGCGTACCGAATGCCGACGTCGACGAGACCGCGGCGCTCGATCTCCGAGTGAAGTGCGCGGGTCCGGACCGAGGTATGCCGGAACTCGCGCCGCCCCGCGACCCGCGCCAGCCGGACGTGCCCGAGACCGGCGAGATGGTCGACGATCTCGATCATCACGATCGCCTCGTCGAACCGGGCGGCCGCGAGCCCTGGCAGCGCCTTGGACAGACCGAACGCCGCCGCCGGCAGGCCGATCTCCTGCAGGCGAGTCGGCCGGGGATCCTTGAGCCGCAGGTCGCTCAGCAGCACGCCGTCGACGCGCCGCTCGCCCCACCACCGGTCGTAGACCTCCAACTCGGTGTCGATGTCGTTGACCATCTGCAGGACCAAGGCGACACCACGCGCGGCCATCACCTCCTCGACGCCGACGATGATCTCGCGGAAGTACGGCTCGAAGCTGAGCAGTTGTGGCGGCCTGGCCAGGACGAAGCCGACCGCATTGGCCCGGGCGTTCGACAAGGCGCGGGCGGCGCTGCTCGGGCGCCAGCCCATCGACTGGGCGATCGCCAGAATGCGCTCGCGGTTCTGCTCCGAGACACCGGGGCGGCCGTTCAGAGCGAACGACACGACGCCCTTGGACACCCCGGCGGCGCGCGCCACATCGCTGATCGTCACCCGGCCCACGTCACCCACCCCCTCGTCTCCGTCTGGCTCACTTTAACAGCTAAACCGGTATTGTCAGCTGCAGCAAAACCGGTATAGCTTGTGATTTCGACACCGGTGCCGCTGGGGCGCCGTACCGGATGCGAGGCCGATATCCGCCATGGCGATCACGGGAACCCGCACGACCCACCAGGGCACGTCAGCTGTCGCGCCCGCAGGCAGCCGCCCCGGTGGGCCCGACTCCGGCCGCGGTGCAGCTCGCCCCGCCCGTGGCCGGGGTCGGCGCCGCATCGGCCGGGACAGGTGGTTGCTCGCACTCGGATTCCCGGGGGCGCTGGCGCTCGTGCTCTTCCAGTACCTGCCGATCCTGGGCAACGTGATCGCGTTCCAGGACTACCAGCCCTACCTGGGGATCGTGGAGTCGCCGTGGGTCGGGCTCACGAACTTCTCGTTCCTCTGGGACGGCAACGCGCAGTTCCTGAATGCGCTCGCGAACACGCTGATCCTGACCGTGATCCAGACGGTCTTCGTGTTCCCGATCCCGCTCGTGCTGGCCCTGCTGCTGAACAGTCTGGCGGGGGAGCGACTGAAGCGGCTGATGCAGTCGGTGCTGTACCTGCCGCACTTCTTCTCGTGGGTGATCGTGGTCGCGCTGTTCCAGCAGATGCTGGGGAACGCGGGCATGCTGAACACGTTCCTGATCCAGCACGACCTGCCACAGTTCCACATCATCGGTGTGCCCGAGCTGTTCAAGCTTCTCCTGACCACGCAGGCGATCTGGAAGGACACCGGCTGGGGGACGATCATCTTCCTGGCCGCGATCTCGCAGGTCGACCAGGAGCAGTACGAGGCGGCCGCGGTCGACGGCGCCGGAGCATGGAAGCGGATGCTGCACATCACGTTGCCGTCATTGAAGGGCTTGTTCATCCTGCTGCTGATCCTGCGGCTGGGGAACAGCCTGTCGGTCGGGTTCGAGCAGATCATCCTGCAGCAGGGCCCGGTCGGGCTGCCGGCCAGTGAGGTCCTCGACACCTGGGTCTACAACAACGGCGTGGTCGCAGGGAACTGGGGTATGTCCGCCGCCGCCGGGCTGGTGAAAAGCGTCGTCGGGGTCGGGCTGGTGATCGGTGCGAACAAGCTGGCCCATGTGTTCGGCGAGCGAGGGGTGTACGAGAAATGACCACCCTCGAACAGCAGACGACCGGTCCGGGCAGCCACGACGCCGGCGGCTCGGCCGGCCGTCGTACCGGCAAGCGTCCGGTCTGGATGGAGACGCCAGGTCCACTCGTGCAGGCCGGCAAGTTCGTCGCGCTCGCGGTCTCCGTCGTCCTGGTCATCCTGCCGTTCTGGACCGTACTGGCCACGTCGTTGGCCGATCAGCGAACGATCGACGGATCCGGTGGCGGCATGGTGTTATGGCCGACCGGATTCTCGGTCAGGGCCTACATTTCGGTCTTGTCCGGTGGGGTGGTCACGCGGGCCATGATCATCTCGATCCTGATCACCGTGGTCGGCACATTGTTGTCGTTGGCAACCACTGCCGGGTTGGCGTACTGGCTGTCGCGGCCGGGTGCCGCCGGGGCGAAGCCGATGTTGTTGCTCGTACTCGGCGCGGTCCTGTTCACGCCGGGCCTGATCCCGTCGTACCTGGTGGTCAAGGAGTTCCAGCTGCTCGACTCGTACGGGTCGCTGATCCTGCCGGTGATGGTGAACGCGTTCAACGTGATCGTGATGCGTGCGTTCTTCCAGGACCTGCCATCGGAGTTGTTCGAGTCCGCGGCCATCGACGGCGCGTCGTCGGCGACCGTCCTGTTCCGCATCGTCCTGCCGCTGTCCAAGGCGGTGCTCGCCGTCATCGGGTTGTTCTACGCGGTCGCGTACTGGAACGCGTTCTTCAACGCGCTGCTCTACATCCAGACCACGGACAAGTGGCCGATGGCGCTCGTCCTGCGCACGTTCGTCGTCAACCAAACCGCGATCGGCGCCGACCAGGCCGGGTCGCAGGCTCCGCTGCCGCAACTACCGATGCAGATGGCGATCCTCGTGATCGCGATCCTGCCCATCCTGCTCGTCTATCCCTTCCTCCAACGGCACTTCGCCAAGGGCGTCATGATCGGCGCGGTCAAGGGCTGATCCGATCACCCACTGCTATCCAAAGGAGAGCATCAATGACAGGTGTCCCTGTCAGCCGTCGTACCCTCTTGGCCGGCGCAGCCGGCACGGCCGCACTGATCGGCACCGGCACGCTGAGCGCCTGCGGTGGCAACTCCCAGCAGGGCAATACGGCCGATGCCAACGCGAGCGTCAAGCTGCCGACCTACCTCCGGTACGCCGGAGTCAAGCCTGACCTCCCCGGAACAGATGCGGGAGTCGATCCCGGATTCCTGCATTTCCCGGCCACCCGGCCGAAGTCGGTCAGCCAGAAGCCCGGGAACGGCGAGACCGTGACCGGGATGGCGAACATCTTCTACGCCATTCCGCCCGGCCCCGACCGGAACTCGTACTGGTCCGGTCTGAACGACCGCCTCGGCGTCAAGCTCGACCTACAGATGGTGAGCGCGGCCGACTGGGCGACCAAGTTCCCGACCGTCATCGCGGGCAACGACCTGCCGGATCTGCTGCAGCTGCTGATCGTCGCGAACTACCCGGCCCTGCTGGAGAAGCGGTTCACCCGGCTGGACGAGTTCGTCTCCGGCGACGCGATCAAGGAGTATCCGAACCTCGCGAACATCCCGTCGAGCGCGTGGAAGCAGGCGGTGTACAACGGCGGGATCTACGGCATCCCGATTCCCCGCGGGCGGATCGGCAACTACAACTTCATTCGCCTCGATCTGTTCAAGGCGGCCGGGGTCTCGCCCGAGCCGAAGACCTACGAGGAGCTCGTCGAGACGACTAAGGCACTCACCGACCCGAAGAAGCGGCGCTGGGCGTTGGCGCTGCTCGTGCAGGCGCGACAGTTGCTCGGTCGGGTGAACGGCGAGGCGAACGTCTGGAAGGAAGAGGGCGGCAAGTTCACCAACGCCTACGAGACGGACCAGTTCAAGCAGACCGTCAACGATCTGATCGCGATGTGGAAGTCCGGCGTGATCCACCCGGACGCCTTCGATCCGTCCCAGCCGTTCAAGCAGTTGTTCAACGCCGGCACGGTCGCGATGGATGCATGGGGTGGCTATACCGGCTGGACGCAGTACATCCTCGACAACCAGCACAATCCGTCGTTCGAGCTCGGGCTGATGCCGACGTACACGCGGGACGGCTCGGCCCTTGCGCACTGGACGTTCGGCACCGGTTTCTACTCGATGACCGGTCTGAAGAAGCAGGACAGCCCGGACCGGACCAAGATGCTGCTGCGGGTGCTCAATTACCTGGCCGCGCCGTTCGGCACCGACGAGTACCTGTACCGGCTGTACGGGCAGGAAGGTGTTGATCACACCATCAACGCCGACGGCGACCCGGTGCTGACCGGCAAGGGGATCGCGAACACGCCACTGCCGATCAGATACCTCGCTGACGCGCCCGGCGTGCTGTATCAGCCGGGTCGGCCGCAGGATGCGCAGACCCAGCACGCGTGGCAGTCGCGCGAGATTCCGACCTGTATCGACAATCCGGCGATCGGATTGTTCTCCAACACGTACGCGCAGAAGAACACCCCGGTCGAGAAGACGTTCCAGGACGGCCTCAACCAGATCGTCCAAGGCCGGCAGCCGTTCTCGACCCTCGACGGACTGATCAAGGCGTGGCGTACGGGCGCGGGCGACGGGATGCGGAGCGACTACGAAGCTCAGTTGCAGAAGGCCGGCGGGCGCTGATGGGTCTTTCCGATCGGCAGAGCCTGGTGGACCGTGCCGATCTGATGCTGCTCGCGATGCGTCCGTACGCGAGTCCCGGTCACGCTCGCTTCGATCTGCCCGGGCCGCCGTCCGCGTCGGGCCGGGAGAGCGACGGGCTGGAGGCGTACGCGAGATCCCTGCTGGCGATGGGATTCCGGCTCTCCGCTGCGTCGGAGGATCCGCACGATCATGCGGGTTGGTACGCCGCGGGCCTGATCGCCGGGACGGATCCGGACTCGCCCGAGCGCTGGCCGAGTCTCGCCGACCGGCCGCAGGCACGCGTCGAGACGGCCATCCTCGTGATCGGGTTGTTCGAGTCCCGGCGCTGGTTGTGGGACAGCCTTTCGGATCGTGCGCGACACACTGTCATCGACTGGCTGGCGCCGTCCGCGACGGTTTGGTACGCCGACAACAACTGGCGGTGGTTCGCCAACGTCACCCAGGCGTTCCTGCGGTCGGTCGGCGGTCCGTACGACCCGGTGGTGATCGATCGCAACCTGGACTTCCTCGAGACCTGCTACCTCGGCGACGGCTGGTATTCCGATGGGCGGCTGGACAGTCGTGGCGGCAACGTCGATTGGTACGTCGGCTGGGTCATGCACCTGTTCTCGCTCTGGTACTGCCGGATGTCTCCTGGCGTCGATGGGGAGTTGCTCACGCGCTACCAGTCTCGTTTGAGGGACTACGTCGACGACGTGCGGTGGTTGGTCGGGGCGGATGGGGCGCCGCTGTACCAGGGCCGTTCGCTGGTCTATCGGTTCGCCACGGTCGGCGCGATCTGGGCGGACCAGATCTTCGATGTGAACGCGCTCGATCCCGGCGAGTGCCGGCGGATCGGGCTCGGGACGGTCAACCACTTCGTCGATGCGGGCAGCTTCGAGTCCGGCCTGCTGAGGTTGGGTTGGCATCGGCAGTTTTTGCCAATGCGCCAACATTATTCGGGGCCGGGGTCGCCGTACTGGGCATCGCTCGGGCTGGCCGGGCTGGTCCTGGGCGACGACCATCCGTTGTGGACGGCACCCGACGTACCGGATCGGCTCGAGGGGACTCGGGTGATCGCACCGATCGGCTGGGTGGTGTCACGGACGCTGGACGACGGGATCGTGCGGGTCGCGAATCATGGTGTCGACCATTCCGGCGTACGGCCGTCGGAGGAGGACGCGAACTACTGCCGGCTCGCGTACTCGACCGTGACCGCGCCGGCGGTCGCGCACGGTCCGACGGTGGACAACCTGGTAGCCCTGGTGGATCCGTCGGGTCGACGGTCCGAGCGCCGGCCGATCGAGTTGATCGAGACCGGGAAGGCGTCGGCGACCAGTCGTCATCAGGCCACGTTCGTGCGGGCCGACGAAGCGTTCGACTACGGGCCGTGGATCACCTGTACGTCGATTCTCCACAACGCGGTCGAGGTCCGGCTCGTCACGGTCGGACCGAGTGACGAGCCGTATCGCCTGGTCATCTCGGGCTATGCGACCCCGGCCGGTTCGGAGCTCGACACCAGCGTGGTCGGGCTCCACGGCTCGTTTGAGCAGGAGTCGACGGCGCTCTCGCTCAGCAACGCGTTCGGCGAGGAGCTCGGCGTCAACTGGGTCCGGACCGCAGCGCCCGTGACGGCCGGCGAGGTGTATGCGGCCGCGGTGGTCCTGGCCGGCTACCCGGCACCAGTTCCCTCACTCGTTGTCGGGCCGGACGACGTCGTCATCGACTGGCAGGACGGCACGTTCGACACGATCCCCACCCCTCGATCAACCCCTACTCCTCGATGAACTCAGGGATGCCGATGACCAACAACCCCCGCCCGGGCCGACTCAGCCGCCGCGCGGTTCTCGCCGCCGCGGCCGCCACACCGCTTCTGTCCTTGGCCGATCGTGCGCTGGCCGCACCAACTGGCCGCGGTCACCGTGATTGCGACGTACGAACGTTCTACGTCAGCAGCGCTGGGTCCGACAGCGCGACCGGCCTCGGCCAGACAACGCCGTGGAAGTCGCTCACCAAGGTCAACCAGGCGCTCGCCGACGGGACGATCGTCCGCGGTGACGCCGTTCGCTTCCGGGCCGGGGATCAGTTCTTCGGCACGATCAACTCCATCCCTGTGGGTACGGCGACCGATCCGGTGCTGACGTTCGGCGCGTACGGATCGGGCGCGCGACCGCGGATCAGTAACGTGAAGATCTGCAGCTCGACGGCGGGCTGGACGTCGTACGCGCCGAATGTCTGGCGCATCGATCTGAGCGCCGGCTCCGGTGCGTACACCGGAAACACGGCGTCGACGAATACCAACGCGGGGTTCATCAAGGTCAACGGTGTGATCAAGGCGGCGAAGTTCTTCGACCTCTCAGCGCTGTCGGCCGATTGGGACTTCTACAACGACAGCCAGTACCTGTATGTGCGGCTCGGCAGCAACCCGGCCTCGGCCGGGGACGTACGGGTCGCGGTCGACGGCAACCTGGTGACGGCCCAGTCGGCGGTCGCCGTCGACGGTCTCGAGCTCCGTGGATCGGGCGGGCACGGATTCCGTACGCCGGGCCTGCAGAACAACGTCAAACTGTCGAACACGGTCATCGCCGAGATCGGTGGCTCGCAGCTCATCTACACCGGCGGACCGGTGAACACGCGCTATGGCAATGGTGTCGAGATCTGGATCGGCGGCAGCAACATCACGGTCACCGGCTGCACGATCTCCGATGTGTACGACGTCGCCGTCACCTGCCAGGGGACACAGACCGCCACGCAGTTGGGGTGGAGCAACGTGCACGTCACCAACTCCACGGTCACGAACTGCACGCAGTCGTTCGAGATGTGGTGCGCCGGTCCGGGGACGGCGGCTGGGAGTGGCTTCACGGACAGTTCGTTCGCGGGCAACCGCTGTACCGGAGCCGGAAGGGGATGGGGTGCGTTGGTCCGGCCGGACAAGACCGGTAAGAGCACGCATCTGCTCTTCTACGACACGCAGTTGCCGTGTGCGGGGTTGAGCATCACCGGGAACACGTTCACCGACGCGGCGCAGAACTACACGTACTTCGCGCACACTGCTCCGCCGGTGGGGATGGTCGTCGACAACAACCAGATTTCGCTGAAGGCGGGGACGAAGCTCGAGTACCAGCGCGCCGAGACGATCGAGCAATCCGGCGCTTGGACCGCGGCTACTGGGCTGGATCAGCACAGCACATTCACTGTGGTTTGACCGGTGGTACATGTCCGAAGGTCCGATGGTGGCGGTACCGGTCATCCAGCCACGATCGGAGCATGACGACAAACAACACGAACCAAACGAGTGCTCGCCGGTCGCATCGCTTCCTGGGACGTCGTGCCGGCGTCTTCGGAGCGGTGGCGGCCGTTGGGCTGATCGCCGGCGGCACGGCGGCCTGGTCGGCCGTCACACCCGGTCAGTCACCCACCCCGCTCCCGGCAGCTGCGACGGTCTCGCCCACCCCGGACGACCACGGCGGCCTCCGCCCAACCACCAGCCCCTCCACCCACCCGAGCGACGACAAGGGCGGCCTCCGCAAGCACGCCGAGCCCGGCGACGACAAAGGCGGCCTGCGCAAGCACGTGGAGCCCGGCGACGACAAGGGCGGTCTGCGCAAGCACGTGGAGCCCGGGCACGACAAGGGCGGCCTCCGGAAGCAGGTGGAGCCGGCTGATGACAAGGGTGGTCTGCGCAAGCATCTGGAGCCCGGGGACGACAAAGGCGGTCTGCGGAAGCAGGTCGAGCCGGGTGACGACAAGGGCGGATTGCGGAAGCAGGTCGAGCCCGGGGATGACAAAGGCGGTCTGCGGAAGCAGGTGGAGCCGGGGGATGACAACAGCGGTCGCGGCAACCGGGGCGAGTCGGGGGACAGTGGCAGTGGCAAGCGCGGGGATGACAACAGCGGTCGGGGGAAGAGCTCAGACGACGGATCTGGGCATCACTGACCTCAGGTGCAGCTCGACAGGACGTATATCTCCACTACCGCCCCGGTGCGAGCCGGGGAACGCCTGAAACCAACCCGGATGACCGGACACATCCTGTCGACCTGTACATCTTCGGCCCGGGTGACGCCAACTAGGCTGCTGGGGTGAGTGAGAAGCGTGTGGCCGGGGGAGTTGCGTGGGGCTTGTTGGCGGCCTGGATCGTTCACGATCTGGAGGAGCTCGCCACCCTCCCCGCCTTCTCCCGGCGCACAGAGGGTCTGCCGACGCCCGTGGCCAAGGTGCTGCCGATGTCGAGGACCGAGGCGGCGACCGCTATCGGACTCACCGGAGTCGCGATAGCGGCCGCCTCCGCCGCCGGTGCGGCGACCAACGGCCGCAGCAAGTTCTTCCAAGCATCACTGGCCGGCTTCGGCCTGCACGCGGGCACACACATCGCCCAGACAATCGCTCTCCGTCGCTACACGCCCGGACTGATCACCACCCCACTCGTGGTGATTCCGTATGCGATCTGGGCCTGGCGCCGCCTGAAGCAGGATGGCGTACCGATTGCCCCTACCGATCGCCGCCTCAACCTGGCACTCGCCGCGGTAGTCCCGCTGGCTCACGCCATCGCCCGGCTGCCCCGCCTGAGACGACCACGCGCCGCAGCCACCGACCGTTCTACGATGACCCCGTGAGCGAGATCATCGAACTGGCCCGGCGGGCGCGGGAGGCGTCGTACGCGCTGGCAGACGCCTCGCGGGCGACCAAGGACGCCGCACTGCACGCGATGGCGGCGGCGCTGCGCGCGAATACGGACACGATCGTCGCGGCGAATGCGAAGGATGTCGCGGCCGCACGAGAAGCCGGTACGCCGGAATCGACAGTCGACCGGTTGGCCCTCGACCCGAAGCGCGTCGACGCGATGGCCGCCGGCCTCGAGCAGCTGGCCGGACTCACCGACCCGGTCGGCGAGGTCGTCCGCGGCTACACCCTGCCGAACGGACTCGAGTTGCGGCAGGTCCGCGTCCCGTTCGGCGTGATCGGCATCATCTACGAGGCCCGTCCGAACGTGACCGCCGACGCGGCCGGCATCTGCCTCAAGTCGGGTAATGCCGTGCTGCTCCGCGGCTCGTCCTCGGCCGCCGAGTCGAACGACGCGATCATCGCCGTACTGCGGGACGCCGCGGAATCGGCCGGGTTGCCGGCCGACGTCGTCCAGGGTGTTCCGACCACCCGGGCCGCGGTGAAGGAGCTCATGCAGGCGCGCGGGCTGGTCGACGTACTGATTCCGCGCGGTGGCGCCGGACTGATCCAGACCGTGGTCAGCGAGTCGACCGTGCCGGTGATCGAGACCGGCGTCGGCAACTGCCATGTGTACGTCGATGCCGATGCGGATCTCGAGCTCGCGCTGAAGATCCTGCTCAATGCGAAGACCCAGCGCCCGAGTGTCTGCAACGCGGCCGAGTCCCTGCTCGTGCACTCGTCGGTCGCCAACGACTTCCTCGAGCTGGCGCTGCCCGCATTGACCGACGCCGGCGTGACGGTCCACGGCGATCCGACTGTCGTTGCTGCTGGCAAGGATGTGGTCGCGGCGACGGAGCAGGACTTCGGCGCGGAGTACAACTCGCTGGATCTCTCGGCGGCGGTGGTCGACTCGCTCGAGGACGCCGTACAGCACATTCGGCGCTACAGCTCGGGTCACACCGAGGCGATCATCACCCGGTCGCAGGCGGCCGCGCGTCGGTTCGTGCAGGCGGTGGATTCGGCTGCCGTCGTTGTCAACGCCAGTACGCGATTCACCGACGGCGGCGAGTTCGGCTTCGGTGCGGAGATCGGGATCTCGACGCAGAAGCTCCATGCACGCGGGCCGATGGGCCTGCCGGAGATGACGTCGACGAAGTACGTCGTCACCGGTGACGGTCAGATTCGAAGCTGAACGTCTGTACGACGGGCGGCCCCGCCGACATCACCGCGAGCGCCGCCCGGTAGTCCGGGTCCGTGGCCAACTCGATCGCCTGGTGGGGATCGACGGTCCGAAGATCGGTCCTCAGGCCCTTGCCGGTTGCCTTGACGACGGCCTCCTTGCGGGTCCAGTACGTCGTGAATGCCCTTATTTTATTGAGTCCGTCGTACCGGCTCAGGTCCTGCACCTCGTTGGGGGCCAGCACCACTCGGGCCAGTGCGGCGACGTCCAGGGCCGGGTCGATCTTCTCCACATCGATCCCGACGGGTACGTCGGCGAGCGCGACGCCAACCAGGTCACCGGAGTGCGTGATCGACAACTCGACCCCGTCGGTCGACACCTTGCCGTGCGGTTTGCCACAGTCCGGACAGGTCCGATCCAGCCGGACAGTTGCCGGACGCAACGAGAAGCGGGCCGCGAGCAACCGTCGTACCATCGTCACCCCGAGCAGGAACCTCGCCTTGTCGGCGTCGCGGACATAGGCGGCCAACCGCCCTCGCTCGAGGTCGTCGAGGTCACCGACGAACTCGTCCCGGGCCTGGTCGATCCGGGCCCACCACACCTCGACCTGGGTCATGCCGTCGCTGTCGCGAAGGCCCAGTCCACCGCATCCGCGATATCTGTCACCGGATACCGGGTCGCCCGCACGACGCGATCGTTGCCGACGACAAGCACTACCCGCTTCAGTCGCTCGTATCCACCCGCCCGGAACGACGGCAGCCGCAGCGCCGCCGCGAGCTCCAGATCCTCGTCGGACAGCAGCAGGTGCGGGATCTCCTCGGCCTTGGCAAAGGCCAACTGCTCGTCGCTGCGTTGCGTACTGACGCCGCGGATGGCGACTCCGTTGGCGGTGAACTCGTCGTACCTCGCGGCGAACAGGCGGTTCTCCAGCGTGCACCCGGCCGTTCCGGCGATGTCGTCCCAGCCTTCCGGTAGCGGGGTCGGGCGGCCCGTGGCCGGGTAGGCGAACAGGACGGTCGCCCGCGATTCGGGGTCGATGACGTCGAGCGTCGTCCCGTCGTGCGCCGGCAGCGTGATGGGTGGGACCCGGTGGCCGGCCAACTCGTGGATGCGGTGCGCGGGCGGCTCGTCGGCGGCGTTCGTCCCGGTGAGGGAGCCGTCGCCGAGCAACCATCGGTCGCCCCAGTCCTGCAGCGCGACCAGCACGGGCAGGAGTGCGCGGCCGCGCGGAGTCAGGCGGTAGGAGTAGCGGATCGGGCGGTCCTGGTACGCCGTGCGTTCGACGATCTGGCTGTCGAGCAGGCCGAGGAGTCGCTCGGTCAGGACCTTGCGGGAGATCTGCAGCGATTCGGCCAGCTGGTCGAACCGGTCGACGCCGCGAGCCAGGTCGCGAACGATCAGCAGCTCCCAGCCGTCGCCGATGACGCCGAGCGACTGCGCGATCGCACAGTCCGGCTCGGGCGAGAAGGTGCTCCGCCGCACGTCGACTCCCTTTGTCGGTTGCCACAACGCTAACCCGACGATTAAGTTCCTATTAGGAACTCACTCTACCTTGGAGGAGTATGTACTGGCGTCGGATCGCTGAACTGCCCGGCTGGCTCAAGGCGGTCATGGTCGGGCAGGTGGTCAGCTCGGCCGGTGCGCTGGCATGGATCTACCTGACGCTGTACCTGGTCGAGGATCGTGGGATGTCGGCGCAACAGGCCGGTTTCGCGGCTGCGGCGTACGGCGTGGGTCTCCTGGGCGGCAATCTGGGTGGTGGATGGGTCGGCGATCGTTTCGGTCTGCGGTCCGCGGCGATCGCGAGTCAGCAGGCCTGGGTGGTGACGTGTCTGGCGATGCCCGTCGTACCGAACGGCTGGATCGGTGTGGTTGCGGCTCTCGCGGGGTTGTGCGGTGGCGCGAGTCGGCCGAATCTGAGCGCGCTGGTTGCGACCGCGCTGCCGGCTGAGCGTCGGCGAGAGGGCATCGCGCTGTCGCGGACGGCGAGCAATGCGGGGTTCACGATCGGGCCGCCGCTGGGCGGGCTGCTGGCGGCGTACGACTTCTCGCTCGTCTTCGTCGTCGATGCCGTGACCAGTCTGGTCATGGCGATCATCATCTGGCGATGGGTGCCGAGCGTCCGTCGTACGGCGATCGCCGCGCCCGTCGGCGTGTGGAGGAGCGTTCTGGCGGATCGGTCGGTGGTGATGGTGCTGGGCACGATCCTGATCGTTGACACGGCGTATCGGCAGGTGTTCGCGACGATGCCGCTGCTGTTGCGTGCTGCGGGGACGCCGGTTGTTGCGTACGGCGTTCTGATCGGTCTGAGTTCGGTGGTGATCGTGTGCTGTGAGGCGCCGCTCGCCGTACGGCTCCGAGGACATCGGGCCACGCGAGTTGTTGCTGTTGGGTTCGCGCTGGTTGGTGTGGGGCTTGCGGTGCTCGGCGTTTGGCCGGCGCTCGCGGGCGCGACGGTTGCGATCGTCGTGATCACGGCGGGGGAGATGCTCTACAAGCCGACTGCCACCGCGTACGTCGCTGACGCGGCCCCGGACGGCATGGTCGGTCGGTACTCCAGCCTGTACGCGGGCGCGTCGATCAGCGGGATGTTTCTGGCGCCCGCGCTGGGCGGGGCGGCGTACGAGCACGTGCCGGGGCTGCTCTTCCCGGTGGCGGGCGCGTTGGCTCTGGGTGCGGCACTTCTTGTCAGTCGGGCAGCGGGGCCGGTCGTCCTTCCCAGCGAGTCGAGAGCACGACAGTCGTCCGGGTCCTGACCACGCCGTTCACGCGGCGCAGGGAGCCGACCACGGCTTCGAGCTGCGTGACGTCGGCGACGCGGACCTTGACGACCAACTCCTGGTCGCCGGCGACGAACCAGCAGTCTTCGACGGCGGCGATCTCGCGGACCTGCTCGACGATGTCGTCGGTCTCCACGTCGTCGCGCTGGAACAGCCCGATCAGCGCACTCGTGCCCAGCCCGACCTCCGCCGGGGCGACCACCGCACGGTAGCCGAGCAGGATTCCCCGCTCCTCCAGCCGGCGGACGCGTTCCTGGACGCTTGGGCCGGACAGACCGACGACGCGCCCGAGCTCGGCCCAGCTCGAGCGGCCGTTCAGCCGGAGTACGTCGATCAGCTGGCGATCGATCGCGTCCATGTTTCCTCCCGTTGGCCAGAGATTCAAAGGTCGGGAATGTTCCGGACCTTCAATTCGTTTGTGAGAGCGTAACCAAAACCGTACAATAAGAGGTGTCGAGGCCGGTCCGCCTCGATCTCGCCGTACCAACCCAGTGAAGGAAACATGATCACCCCCGACGTTGCCCGTGCCCACATCGACGAGATGCACCGGGTCGCCGCGTTGTCGCGGCGTGCTGCCGCCGTACCGTCCGTTTGGCGCCGGCTGCTGACCCGTCACATCCGCCACAGCTGATCGATCTGTTCGCGACCGGTGCGCATCCTGTGCTGTTGACAGGGCCACCGGTCGCTGTTGTGTCGGTGGTCAGGAGATAGGCTTCGCTTCATGCTTACGCTGCTCGCTGCCTTCGAAGACGCCGGTTCCGAGGCTGCCCACATTTCCCCGTGGTGGTACGGCGGCTTCACGCTCGTCGTCTTCCTGCTGCTGATGGGCGTCACTCTCGTCATGGGCAAGGGCCGGCCGCACAGCTGAGCGGCTGATGACTGGGATGGCTTCTGTCGAGCGGGTCCGGCGCCTGGGCGTGATGGGTGGCACGTTCGACCCGATCCATCACGGTCACCTCGTGGCCGCGAGCGAGGCGCAGTCGTACTTCGATCTGGACGAGGTGATCTTCGTCCCGACCGGTCAGCCCTGGCAGAAGTCGGACCGCAAGGTGTCGGCGGCCGAAGATCGTTACCTGATGACCGTGATCGCCACGGCCTCGAACCCGCGCTTCTCGGTCAGCCGGGTGGACATCGACCGGCCGGGTCCGACGTACACGATCGACACCCTGCGCGACCTGTCCAGGCTGTATCCGGACGCTGAGCTGTTCTTCATCACCGGCGCGGACGCGCTCGCCCAGATACTCACTTGGCGGGACGTGGACGAGATGTTCAAACTGGCACAGTTCGTCGGTTGCACGCGGCCCGGGACCGAGAGTCTCGAGTTGCCCCTGGACAAGCTGCCGATGGACCGGATCACCCTGCTCGAGGTGCCGGCGCTGGCGATCTCGTCCACCGAGTGCCGGGCGCGGGTCGCCAAGGGGAATCCGACCTGGTACCTCGTACCGGACGGCATCGTCCAGTACATCGCGAAACGCGAGCTTTACACCAACCGTTAGGACGTTTTATGCCTGCCAGTGAACGCGCCATCGAGCTGCTGACCGCGGCCGCGGAAGCGGCCCACGACAAGAAGGCCGAGAACGTCCTCGCCTTCGACGTCTCCGAGCAGCTCGCCATCACCGACGCGTTCCTGGTCGCGTCCGCCTCCAACGATCGCCAGGTCCGCGCGATCGTCGACGCCGTCGAGGAGAAGCTCCGCGTCGACTTCGACGCCAAGCCGGTCCGCCGCGAAGGCGCCCGGGAAGGCCGCTGGGTCCTGCTCGACTACCTCGAGATCGTCATCCACGTCCAGCACGACGAGGAGCGCAGCTTCTACTCCCTCGAGCGGCTCTGGCGGGACTGCCCGGTCATCCCGCTGCCGTCGCCCGTCCCCGGCCCCGCAGCTGAATGAGCGCCGGACGACTGATCGTCTGGCGCCACGGCCGGACCGAGTGGAACCTCCAGGACAAGATCCAGGGCCAGGCCGACATCCCGCTGGACGCCGTCGGCCTCGAGCAGGCCCGGTCCGCCGCCGCCCGGCTCGCCTCGCTGGCCCCCACCCGTCTCTTCGCCAGCGACCTCAAACGCGCCGCCGCCACGGCTGGTGAACTCTCGGCACTGACCGGCCTCAAAATCGAGTACGACGAGGCCCTCCGCGAAATCAACGTCGACGACTGGGCCGGCCTCACCATGGCCGAACTCGCCGAGATCAACCCCGAAGCCGCCGCCCGTATCCGCTCCGGCGAACCCCAACGCCGCGGCACCGCCGGCGAAACCGTCGAAGAAGTAGCCCAACGCTTCGCCGACGCCCTCACCCGGATAGCCGCCGAAGGCACCCCCGAAGACACCATCGTCATCGCCACCCACGGCCTGGCCGCCCGCGTAGGCATCTGCCTGTTCTTGGGGATCCCCCAAGCTCACTGGCCCGCCTTCGGCGGCCTCTCCAACTGCAACTGGGTCTCGCTCCTGCCCGGCCGCAGGGGATGGCGAATCGAGGAATGGAACGCCGGCTCCCTCCCAGAACCAGTAATGAGCGACGACCCCCAACGCTAAAGGACACCGCTCCGCGGCGGCAGCTCTTTCCGGCGCCTGCGGCGCATCCGCAAACCGCCGCCCGTCCTACCGCGGCTCGCGGGGAACAACTGTGGTGATCAGGGGTATGTGGTCCAACGGACACCGCTCCGCGGCGGCAGCTTTTCCGGCGCCTGCGGCGCGGTCGCCGGCTGTAGTTGACGGCACTTTTGGTCGGCGAGGCGTGATGTGGTCAGTGTGACGCGTGAGGACAACGCACCGCCCGCCGGCACCCCGCGAAGCCCACCGCGACCCCAGCCATCTCCACCCCGGTATCCGATTTTTCTTTGCCACTGGGTATCCGCTAAACTTCCGGAGTCCGCAAGACACCGCGGGGCTTTGGCGCAGTTGGTAGCGCGCTTCCATGGCATGGAAGAGGTCAGGGGTTCGAATCCCCTAAGCTCCACCGAAAGAAACCGCAGGTCAGGAGGCGTCTTCGCCCCCTGACCTGTTCTCGTTAGAGGGCACAGTGGGAGCGATTTGGGAGAACCGTCCGCCTCCCAACAGCTTGGCCGCCAGGCTTCGAACCTCCTGAGCCTTCGGGATGGTCCCCTGATCGCAAGCGCCCAGCCGAGGAGGATCTCGCGCTCAGCCTCTGCCGGAGCAAGGATGGATATGCCGATGCGGGGACGCGGCGCGATGTCCGGTTCGGACCTGCTGAGCGAATGCCGATCTTTGGTACTGTCCCGCCTGTGAGTACTAAGGTGCGGGTCCCCGGCAACGCGATCGCTCTCGGGGGATGGCGAGGCCAGATGGACATCCTCGGCGATGTTCTTCGCGTGGTCGGCGAGGACCCGACGAACCGGCTCGAAATAGATTGCGCCCAGGTGAAGCGTTGTTCCTTCAACTCGAACAACGGGCTATGGGCCTTCCGCATGAAGGACGGCAAGAAACTCTATCTGCAGACGTCAGGCCTCATCCTGTCGGCGGATCGAAGTGAGGCTGGGCGGGCTGCCACCGAGTCGATCGCGGGATTGCTCGCGAAGCACAATGTCCGCGGATTCTCGGTCTGACTGCTCGTCCCACCCGGCCGCGATCCATGCGGTCCTGAAGTAGATCCGGCAGGTCTGCGGTCCGGTTGCTGGCTCAACCTGAGCGGCCGCATTGCCGACGCCTTCCATCGGCTCCGAGCCGCGTTCGCCTGACGACCCCAGCGACCCGCTCGCCCCGACCCAAGGCCCCGGAGGCCCACCCAACGGCAGCGCCAGCCGGCAACCCGATGGCGCCCGCCCCGCTCAACAAGCCTCCGCCACATTCAACGCGCAACCGCCCATTCTCAGGCGGTCGCAGGAAAGGCGGCGGCCGGCGTCGCGCCACGACTTGCTGGGAAGTACGCCGATGGTGACCCTGTGAGTCGGTTACCGTGAATCGAACTTGTTCCAACGACCTCGAGACTTTGCGGAAGGAAATGATCTGGCATGGCGAAATTGACCCCGGAAGAGATCAAGAAGATCCAGCAACAGCAGGCTCAAGAACACGCGAGGAGCGGGGGTAAACCGAACTCGAAGCAGGTAGAAGAAAACAAGGCGTGGGCAAGGGCGGGGACCACGGGGCATAAGGGGCGCAAGATTGGGGAATGAATCCGGCGAGTCGACCTGACCGCCAGGTTCAGCATTCTCCTAAGTTCCACCATCGGTTAGAGGCCGGTTCTCCATTCGGGGAACCGGCCTTTCATGAGCTGAGTGGCTAAAGGCTCACCGGGGGGTTGCGAGGACCTTGGTGATGGCGTGTTGTGCGTAGTTCGCGAGGGTTGGGTTGGTGTCCTTGAAGGACTGCAGGACGATCGCGGCTTGGGACAGGACGCGGCCGCGGCCTCGGAGCCAGGTTGCGTCGTCGACGGCTAGCGTGGCGCGGAAGTTGTCGTGGACGTTCGGGGGCAGCAGGTACCAGACGGGGAACAGGTCGCACGCGGGATCGCCGATGCCGCAGGTCTCGAAGTCGAGGACTGCGGTCAGTCGGCCGTCGGCTGACACGAGTAAGTTGCCTGGTGTGAGGTCCGAGTGCACCCACACCTCGTGGCCGTCGTACGGCGCTGCGAGCGACTCCTCCCACGATGCCAGTGCTGCGCGAGTGTCGATCAGGCCATCCAGTCCGCCGATCGCCTTCCGTGTCGAGGAGTCCAGCGAGACCATCGGAGCACGCGTACGGCGCTCGCCCGGATACGCCGGCGGCCGGTCCGGCAGGTCGATCCGCCGGAACGCGTCAACGAACGCGGCCAGGTCCATCGCGAGCCCACGGGGATCGGCCAGCGCGTCGGGGGTGGGGTGCGTACCGGCGAGCCAGCGGTGGACGGACCACTCGCCTGGGTACGCGTCGGTGGGTGAGCCGATCGCCTCGACCGAAGGAATGGCCACAGGCAGGAACGGCGCGAGTGCCGTGAGTTTGGCCTGCTCTCGCTGTACTAAATCGGTGGTCGATGGCCGGAGCGGTAGCCGTACGGTCAGGTCAGGACCGAGGCGGTAAATCGCGTTCACCAATCCGCTGGAGTCGACCCGCTCCAGCGGCAACGCGGCCCATTGCGGGAACTGCGCAGCCACAAGTTCGCGGACGAGCCGAGTGTCGATGCCGACCTGCTCGACGTCGATCTCGCGGGAACTCACGAGCCCATCCGAGCGATCGGACCCGTGCGCTGTCAACCGAATACCCAGATCCTGCCGAGCCACAGCCTCGGAGCCGAGCCACAGCCTCGGAGCCCAGCCACAGCCTCGGAATTGATGGTTGGGCGGTCGCGGCGCGCGTACGTTCGAGTCCGCCGAGGGACGATGGGTATTGCTGGACGGCGGTCAAGCGGGGAAGGACTTCCAGTGGCCTTCGGAGATGATTTCGACCTTGTCGTTGGCTACTTTGAGGGCGGTTTGGTCGTCTATGGCGTAGGCGGGGCCTGCGATGTCGGCGGCCCAGGCTTCTGCGTTGGCCAGGGTGTTGCTGGGCATGAGTTCGTGGTCGAGGTGCGGGTAGATCGAGAAGTCGACGAATCCGAGTGTTCGGTCGTCGGGTGCTTCGGGCCATTTGACGAAGTCGGTGCCGATGCGCGGGGTCATGACCATGCTGCCGGCGCTGAGGCCTACCCAGACTGTGTCGGTCAGCGACGGGATGAGGTCCGACAGGCCTGACTGTTGGATCCAGTGGTGCAGGTAGGTGGCCTCGCCGCCGTTTACCAGGAGTACGTCGGCTTCTCGGACCCACGGCACCCACCGGTCCGTGCCGATGCTCGGTAGGGCAGTCAGCTCCAGGACGCCCAAGGAGGCCCAGTCGAGGCTGGTCATCGAGTGCCACGGAGGGGTGCCGGCGACGAAATTCCGTACCGAGGTGGGCCCGAGCATGGGTTGACCCCACTGCGCCGTCGGGATGCAGAGCGCGTTGGACTCCGAGATCGGCTTGCCCAGCAGGTCGATCAGGGCCTCGCGGATGCTCTCATTCGTAATGCCTCCTGAGGTGAGAAGGAGTTTCACTATGCCTCCCTAGTTGGGTACGTCTGTACTACGGACGCTACGGTCCGCATCCGACAATCTCGGGCTATCGGACGCAGAACGTCCGGAATCGGGGGTACGTTGCTGGGCATGTCCGACTTCAGGATCAAGGCGCTCACGCCGGAGACGTTCGACGACTTCGCCGCTCTGGTCGAGCGGAACAAGGGGATGTTCGCCAGTTGCTGGTGCACGCATTTCCATCCTGAGTGCGCGGAGAAAGGCCAGACCGCGGAAGGGAACCGGGCTCTCAAGCAACGTCTGGTGGCCGACGGGATCGCGCACGCGGCGCTTGTGTACGACGGGGACCGGGCCGTCGCCTGGGCGGAGTACGGATCGCCCGAGGAGCTGCCCAACATCCAGCACCGCAAGGAGTACGTTGCCACCGCTGAGCGACTGCCCGACTACCGCGTCACCTGCATCCTGGTAGAGCGCAGCTTTCGCGGTCAGGGCCTGGCAGCAGTCGCCCTGCGCGGAGCCGTTGAGCTGATCGCGCAGGCCGGCGGCGGCGTGGTCGAGGGCTACCCGCACGACACCGGCGGCGTCCGGAAGAAGAACTCGTCGTTCCTCTACAACGGCACCCGCACGATGTACGAACGCGAAGGCTTCAGCTACGACCGCCCCAAAGGTCTATGCAACTGCGTCATGATCCGCGAGGTCGCCCCAGCCAAGCACGCCTGATCCTGGGGTTCGTCTAGGGTCGTGGCAGTTCTTGGCTGGAGGGGTGGTGAGATGACGGTGGAGCGAGTGGTGCCTTCGCAGGATGACGTCCTGCAGTACTTCGACGCGTTGTCGAACTGGGGGCGGTGGGGGGATGACGACGAGCTTGGCACGTTGAATCTGGTGACTGATGACGTCCGGGTCGCCGCGGCGGGGGCTGTGCGGCATGGGCGGAGTGTGTCGTGTGCGTGGGAGGTCGCCGTACCGGAGGAGATGGAGCGGGCGACTACCTCGTGCCCTTGTGCTGCTGAGATGCCGGGGGGCGAGCACATGCCGGCGCTGTTCCAGAACGACCGGCGGTGGGGGTTTTCGAACGAGCGGCTCGGGATCTTCTTTCACGGGAACACGATCACTCACCTCGATTCGCCGTGCCATCTGTTCTGGGACGGCAAGATGTACAACGGGCGGTCGCACGCACTCGTCAACGCTGAAACGGGATCGGCGTGGGCGGCGGTGACGGCAGCGGCGAACGGGATCGTCACGCGCGGTGTGTTGCTGGACGTTGCGGCGGTCCGCGACGTGCCGTGGCTGAAGCCAGGTGAGGGTGTGTGCCCGGAGGATCTCGAGGAAGCCGAGCGTCGTCAGGGTGTGCGGGTGCGATCGGGCGACGCCGTACTCCTGCGGACTGGGTACGGTCGCGACCGGCACGAGAACGGTGTGGCCGGCGGTATCACGCAGGCCGGTTGGCATGCGTCCTGCCTGCCGTGGCTGCATGAGCGAGGGGTCGCGCTGATCGGCGCCGACACTCCTCAGGACGTTCAGCCGTCGGGGTACGACGACGTCCTGATGCCGGTGCACGCGGTGAGCCTGGTCGCGATGGGGCTGTGGATGATCGACAACTGCGACCTGGAGGCGTGCGCGACGACGGCTGCCGAACTCGGCCAGTGGGACTTCCAGCTCGCGGTCGCCCCGGTTCGCTTCGCCGGTACGTCGGGAAGCCCGGTCAACCCGATCGCCACCTTCTGATCAGGCCACAATGGGATGCGGATAGTCCGCAGAGCGGTGCTGGAACAGCAGCACGTCAGGGTTGCGGATGATCCCGTCCTGGATCTCGATCGCCCGCCGGATCGTCGGCTCGTCGTCCCACGCAGCGGGACCCGCCACCATGGTCGCGATGTACGGCAGGAGTGCCTCGCTGATCTCCCAGGTCGCCGAGTTCCACAGGTACGACGGGCTGTGATCGACCGCGTAGTAGGTCACGTCGTTGCCGACTGTGAAGGTCGGCTTGGCGAACGACGTCGGTCGCGCCCAACTGAAGCCCATGCCCTCGTCGCACGACACGTCGATGATCAGGGTGCCCACGGGGAGCAGGCCGAGATCGTCGTCGATGAGGAAGGTCAACGGCGCGTTCGTGTCCTGCAGCACACAGTTGACGATGATGTCGTGTTCGGCCAGGAACCCGGCCAGCGGCCGGCTTCCGTCCTCGGTCAGGACCTCGCTGCGCCGGGGATCGGCGTTGTCGTGGTCGAAATGCAGCATCGTCGCCGAGTGGATCGGCGAGCCGACCGCCGCGATCTCGCGGTTGGTCAGTACGTCGATGTCGTGCACGCCATGGGCGTTCAGCGCAGTGACCGCACCGCGCGCCGTGGCGCCGAAACCGATCACGGCCGCGCGCAGCCGCCGTCCGTAGTCACCCGTGCAGCCGATGAGTTGCAGCGCATGCAGGACCGAGCAATAGCCGGCAAGCTCGTTGTTCTTGTGGAACACGTGCAAGCCGAACGAACCATCGCTGTTCCAATGGTTCATGGCCTCGAACGCCACCAGGGTCAGTCGCCGATCGATCGCGACCTGGGTGAGCTCCTCGTCCTGCACGCAATGCGGCCAGCCCCACAGCACCTGCCCGGTCCGCAACTCGGCAAGGTCGGCGACCTGCGGTTTGGGCAGCAGGATGATGTCGGACTCGGCGATCAACTCCTCACGACTGCCCAGGCTTCCCACCAGCGAATCCAACTCGCGATCCGAGACGCCGAAGCGATCGCCGTACCCCCGTTCGAGGGAGATCTGCTCGCGCAGCTCCGGCGCGATCCGCTCGAAGTGCAGCGGGTGAATCGGCAGCCGGCCCTCGTCGGGCTTACCGGATCGGGACAGGACACCAAGTCTGAGATTCTGCACGGCCGCTCCCTGGATCGGTCTGCTGGATTGCGCAGGTGAAGCAGCGTGAGCCGCTTCGAGCGCCGCCTCGAGGAGGGGTCTGGTCGTCGCGGTCGGTACGGCGACACTAGCACCCGGGTCATATCCCCGGAGTAGGTTGCACCCGTGGAGTACACGCCAACTGCGGACGAGGTCGCGCGAGCGTTCGAACTGGGCACGCCGGCCGGCGACCTCGTTCATGTACGACGCGGCGACACCGATGCCTGGCGGCTCGACACGCGACCGGAAGCTACTTCGTCAAGGGGTGCTTCTCGACGACAGGTGGTCAGTTCCAGGGCGAGAATCTGACGGACCAGCTGGCGTTCGCGATGGCCTTCGAGCGCGAGGCGCTTGCGGCCGGCGTGGACATGCCGGCGCCGGTCATGCCGGTCGATCCCTTGCTGGGTTGGGCGACGCGGATCGAGGATCGGCTGGTTCGGGTCTACCGATGGGTCGAACACGCTCAGGTCGACCGCGATGTCTCGACCTGGCTCGGACAGACGATGCTGCAGGTCCATCAGCTGCGGCCGATCGGCGGGGAGGGCTTGCCTCGCTGGTGGCAGGGCGCGGTCCAGTCACCCGCGACCTGGGCGGACTGGTTCGCGAAGGCAAGAGATCGGGACGCGTCGTGGGCCAGTCTCTTCCAGCCGAGCATCCTCGCCGTGACTGACCGCATCGCCGAACTGAGCAACGCCGTACCAGACCTCATCACCACCCACGGCGATTTCAAGACCCACAACCTCGTCATGTCTGCCGCCGGACCCGTCCTCGTGGATTGGGACAGCGTCCGCACCGACAGCGCCGCCCTCGAGGCGGGCCGGGTCGCGTACATCTTCGGATCCGGCGAGCCCACCCAGATCAACAGAATCCTGACCGCGTACGTCGAAGCCGGCGGCGACCTCGGATGGGCCGGGCCGGACCTCTTCCTCAGCGTGACCAGAAACTACATCCAGGTCCTCGGCGAGCACATCCGCGCCTCCCTCGGCGAAGAACCCGCGGCCCACTGGATGGGCGACCCGGCAACGATCGAGGCCACCATCACCACCAAACTGCGAGACCTCCCCGACACCGTCGACCACCTCCGTCACCTCGCGTCGACGACCGGCCCGCGCTAGGACGCAGCCGCAGGAAATACGTGTCCGAGATACTGCGGGACGGCGTACCGTCACCACATGAAGGGGAGCGTGGAGGCGGAGTTGTGGCCGCTGCTCGAGGGGATTGCCGGCTCGCGGAACGTGGCGGGGCTGGCTGTTGCGGTCGTGCGCGACCGGGAGGTGGTCGCGCGTGGGTTCGGCGTACGAGACGTCGACACCGGTACGCCGGTCACCCCCGAGACGATGTTTCACCTCGCGTCGGTGTCCAAACCCTTTGTGGCGACAGCGATCGCGTCACTGGCGAGGGCGAGGGACGGCCGCGCGGCAGTGCTCGATCTGGATGCGCCGATCACCGAATGGGTCCCCGAGTTCACGCTCGCCGACGGTCGAGCCGGGGAGGTGACGGCGCGGGGACTGTTGAGTCATTCAAGCGGTCTGCCGGACGTCTCGGACTACGGCTGGCACGATCCGCAGCTCGGCGACGACGCCTTGAGCGAGTTCGCTCGGAGCTTGTCGGATTGGCGGTTGGAGGCCGAGCCGGGTACGGCGTTCTCGTACTCCAATGCCGGGTACGAGTTGCTCGGGCTGATGTTGTCGAGGGCAACGGGTACGACGTTCGAGAACGCCGTACGGCAACAGGTCTTTGATCCCCTGGGGATGCGAAACAGCACCTTCCTGCGAGCCGAAGTGCCCGGGGAGCTGGCTGCTTCACCGCATGTCGGGATGCCCTTGGCGGTGCCAGGAGACGCTTATCCGTACACCAGACGCCACGCACCAAGCTCGACCATGCACTCGAACTTGGTCGAGCTGAGTCGCTGGATAGTGGCGCACTTCGAGTCCGCCGGCGAGCCGCCGCTGGACGCCGGCCTGGTCGAGCTCGTGTCGCAGCCCGTGCTGCCGATGGGGCACCCACCGTGGGAAGAAGCGGCGGGGCTGGGTTGGGCGATCGGCAGCTATCGCGGGCACCGGACGCTGAGCCACAATGGTTTGGACCCTGGGTTCAAGGCGAGGCTCGTGATGGTGCCTGCGCTGCGTACGGGCGTCGTCGTACTGGCCAACTCGAACACGGCCCCCACCTGGCCCATTGCCACGGCCGCCCTCGACGTCGCTGTCGGCCATGGTGCGGACAGCGAGGCCGTGAAGGAGCTGCGCGGCGTGCGGCCTCCGGCTGACGAGTTCGATCTCGACGACGACGGGTTCGGCGACGCTGTCTGGGGAGCGATCGAACTGCACCGGACCGGGTTGGTCTGGCCCGTCTTGCGGATGTGGACAGAGTTGCGTCCGGACTCGTCGCCGGCCTGGACGATGACCGGATGGGCCAACGAGGTGGACGGGCGGTCCGACCTGGCGAGGGAGGTCCTCCACCGCGCCCTCGACCTCGATCCCGCGAACGACGAGGCCGCGCAGATCCTGGCCAGGCTCCGGTGAGCTCGAGCCGGACCGGCATGCCTACATCTCGTACGCTGGTACCCCGACGCCGTTCGAGAGGGCTTCCATGCCGCGTGATCGTTCGTTTCTCCAGGTCGATGTGTTCTCGACGAGTCCGTACGGCGGGAATCCGGTCGGCGTCGTACTGGATGGGACCGACCTGACGGACGAGCAGATGCAGCGCGTGGCGCGCTGGACGAATCTGTCCGAGACGACGTTCGTCCTGCCGCCGACGGTGCCGGAGGCGGACTACCGGCTGCGGATCTTCACGCCCGGCGATGAGCTGCCGTTCGCCGGTCACCCCACGCTCGGCTCCGCACACGCCTGGCTGGATGCAGGTGGGGTGCCGCAACACGCTGGCCGCATCGTGCAGGAATGCGCTGCCGGCCTGATCGCTGTCCGTCGGGCCGACGATGTGCTGTCGTTCGCAGCACCGCCTCGCGTGCGTGAGGGCGCTCTCGATGACGACTACCTGCAACAGATCATCAAGGCGTTCGGCATCGCGCCCGATCAGGTCGTGGCGCACCAATGGGTCGACAACGGTCCGGGCTGGGCCGTGATCCGCCTGGCGACCGCGGACGAGGTTCTCGCCCTCGAGCCGGACCTGTCGCTGATCCCGACCGCGATGGTCGGTGCGATCGGGGCCCATCCGGACGGAGCGACGCATCAATTCGAGCTGCGCACGTTCGCACCGGCTGTCGGAGTGCCCGAGGATCCGGCCTGCGGCAGCATGAACGCAGGGGTCGGCCAGTGGCTGACGTCGACGGGCGCCGCGCCGGATTCGTATCGCGTCTCGCAAGGTACGAGGGTCGGCCGCGCCGCGACCATCGAAGTCTCGGCCGATGCCGACGGCACCATCTGGGTCAGCGGCGGAACGACCGTGTGCATCCGCGGCACGATCACCATCTGAGTCAAACCTCAGGCAGAAGCGTCTTCATGGTGACGTAACTGGTCACAGTGGCGACGCCGGGCAGCGCGGCCAGCTCGTTGGCATGGAAGTTTTCGTACGCCGGGAGGTCGGCGACCTCGACCTGGAGCAGGTAGTCGAAGTTCCCCGTGATGTGGTGACAGGCCACGACCTGGGGTAGCTGCGTGATCCCGCGCTCGAAGGCGACGACGTCGGCGCGGGCGTGGCGCATCAGCCGGACACCCGCGAACACCCGCAGGCTGCGCCCGATCGCGGCGGGATCGATGAGCGCCCGGTACCCGCGGATGACTCCGGTCTCCTCCAGGTGCCGCACGCGCCGCAGGCACGGCGACGGCGACAGCCCGACGCGGGCAGCCAACTCGTTGTTGCTGATCCGGCCGTCACGTTCGAGCACGGTCAGGATGGCCCGATCCACGTCGTCCATGACAGCAGATTATTGCGCCATGCATAGTGCTACCACAATCCTGCGCCGCTGACTCGCGCAATCCGTTGCCAAAATTGCCCATGATGCCGGATTCAGAGCCTTGAAAGCTTCACGATGGACTCCTGAGCGCAGACCGAAGGAGTTCGATGAAGACCCTGATCACCGGCGGCATCGTCGTCACCATGGACCCGGCGATCGGTGACCTCGGCCGCGGCGACGTGCTGATCGAGAACGGCGTGATCGTCGAGGTCGGCGCGCACATCGAGGCGCCGGAAGCGAAGGTGGTCGACGCGACCGAGCGGATCGTCATGCCCGGCTTCGTCGACAACCATCGACACGCTTGGCAGACCGCGTTCCGCGGCGTGGGAGCGGACTGGACGTTCCCCGAGTGGGCGGCGGCCATGCACGGCACGGTCAAACCGCACTACCGACCCGAAGACGTCTACATCGGCACTCTTCTCGGCCGGTTGGAGGCGCTGCACTCCGGCGTGACCACGATGCTCGACTGGTATCACGTCGCGCAGACCCACGAGCACGAAGACGCCGCGATCGCAGCGCTGCGGGATGCACCAGGCCGATCGCTCTTCTGCCTGGGCGCCGGCTGGGGGAGTGCCGACCCGGTCGACGACGACATCCGCCGTGTTCACGCCGAGCTCGCCGGTGATGCCCGACTCTCTCTGGTGCTCGGCCTACGCGGTCCCGAGGCCACGACGATGGACACTGTGGCCCGGGAGCTGAAGCTGGCCGAAGAATTCGGACTACGCACCAGCCTGCACGTCGACGGCGGCGGACCCCGGCAACCCGTGGCCGAATTGCACGAGCACGGTCTCCTGCGTGACACCACCACGTTCGTCCACGCCAACGGCATCAGCGACGACGAACTGCGGATGCTCGCCGACGCAGGCAGTTCCGTGTCGATCAGCCCGGACGTCGAACTCAAGATGGGTTTCGGGTTCCCGATGACCGGCCGCGTCCTGGCCGCCGGTCTGCGCCCCACCTTGTCCGTGGACGACGTCCCGGCGGTCGGTGGTGACCTGTTCTCGACGATGCGTACGGCGTTCGCCGTACAACGCGGTCTGGACGGGAGCCTGCGCTCGCGCGACCTGCTGGAGTTCACTACGGTCGACGCCGCCCGGTCGTTGGGGCTCGACGCACGCGTCGGCAGCATCACGCCCGGCAAAGACGCGGACCTCGTCCTGCTCCGCGCCGATGATCTGACCGTCTTCCCGGTCACCGACCCGATCGCCACCATCGTCAGCGCCGGACACCCCGGCCTGGTCGACACCGTGATCGCGGCCGGTCGCATCGTCAAACGCGACGGCGCACTGGTAGACGTGGACCTCGCGGCGCTGCGAACCCGCCTGCTCGCATCGCGCAACCGAATCGCCCAAGCAGCCGGCATCCCGCTCGACGGCACCTGGCGGCCGCAACCGCAGTAACAATGATGGGAGGATCCACCCAGCCCCTGACGTCAGTGGAGGATCAATGCGCTTCGTCTCCGGTGGTCCGCTCCATGCCGTCTTCGAGTTCGGTGAGCTGCGGGTGGTCTCACTGCGAGACGGGTACGTCGACATGCCGCCGACCCGCCTGCGCGACCTCAGCGGTGAGCCGCTCGACCATGTCCCATCGACAGTTCCACTTGCCGAGGGCAACTTGCGGCTGTCGGTCAACGCGTTCTACCTCAGCGACGGGACACGATCGATCCTGATCGACACCGGCGCCTCCAACGCCTGGCTGGAGACGATGGGATCGCTGTACGACGCCCTCGCCGAAGCCGAGATCGAGGCAGGCACCATCACCGACGTGGCGATCACTCATCGGCACGAGGATCACGTCAACGGCCTAATCGGGCCCGACGGATCGCAGGCGTTCGCCGGTCTGGAACGGGTCTGGATCGGAGCCGAGGATGCTGCGGTGTTCACCGGTCGACTCGAGCCCGTCCGCGACCGCGTCGTACCGATCACCAGCAAGGTCGCGATCAATGCATGGGTCACTGCTGTTCCGGCTCCGGGGCACACACCTGGGCACACGATCTATGACGTGACGAGTGGCGGTGAGCATCTGCTGGTGTGGGGCGACACGGTTCATGTGCCGTCGCTGCAGTTCGCTCAACCGCAGGTGTCGTGGGAGTTCGACCGCGATCAGGCAGAGGCGCGCGACGCGCGAGCTGCGCTGCTGACGCAGTTGGCCCAGCCCCATCACTACGTCGCCGGCGCCCACCTGGACTCACCCGGTGTCGCGCGCGTGACGCAGGCGGGCGACGGCTACGCACTCGAGTACCTCGCATAGTCGTTAAGGTGCGGTTATGCCACCGCGTTCGAGGAGTCCGATCAGTCGGCGTGAGCGGCCGGCGAAACCGGCCTTGAGCCGGGAGGGGATCGTGATGACGGCGGTCGGCATCCTCCGGACCGACGGGTTGTCGAAGGTGACGATGCGGCGGCTGGCGCAGGAGCTGGATACCGGGCCTGCGTCGCTGTATGTCTACGTCGCCAACACCGACGAACTGCACGCGGCCATGCTCGACCAGTTGCTCGGTGAAGTGGAGCTGGACGCTCCCGGGAGTGACTGGCGCGAGCGGCTCGTGGGAGTGCTGACCTCATACACCCGCGTCTTGTTCGCGAACCCGGAGCTGAGCCGGTCGGCGCTGGCGGTGTGGCCGAGCGGTGAGCATTACGTGCGGTTGGTGGAGCGGCTGCTGCGGTTGCTGGACGAAGGCGATGTGCCACCACAGCAGGCCGCCTGGGGAGTGGATGTCCTGCTGCAGTTCCCCATCGCGGTTGCGGTCGAAGGGGCCATCCGCGAGCAGTCACCGCAGAACGAGGTCGGCTTCAACACCCTGAGCCAGGCGTTGCGCGACGCGGACGAGCGGACCTACCCGCACGTACACGCCCAGGCCGACAGGCTGCTCAGCGGTACGCCGGAGAAGCGCCTGGCATGGCACTTCCACATGCTCATCGAGGGCATCGCCCGTACCCCAGTGCCGGAGAGCTGACGGATGCGGCTTGAGGACGTCCAGGTCCTGCATCGGACCGGCCAGTGGTGTTCCGGCGTCCGCAGCGAGGACGGGGTCGTCGCGTACGACGTACCGATCCTCCCGCAATGGCAAGCCCCGGGCCGCCCCACCACCGACCGCTGCTTCGTGATCGCCACCGAAGGCGTCCAACTCACCAAGCCGAACACCTTCACCGGCGCGATCGAAGGCGGCTGGTACGTCGATCTCGTCGACGTCGAGGAATCCGAGCCGGGCCGGCTGGCGATCCACGATCTGTACGTCGACCTCGTCGTACCGCCGGCCAGTTTCCGCTATGAGTTGCTGGACCTGGACGAGTTCGCCGACGCGTTGGAGGGCGGCTCGATCGACGCCGCGACCGCGGTCCGGGTACTACGTGATACGCAGCGCTTCATCGACAAGTACCTGCGCAATCTCGATGAAGACCCGTTGACCGAGTGGCCTGACTTCCCGCCGGTGACCGTACTGAAGCTGGTCGAGCTGCCGTCGTTCGGCTGACTTCTAGGCGGCGAGGGCGGCCGCGACCAGTTGCTGCCAGTCTGCCTGGGATCCGGTGTGCAGGGCCTCGGTGAAGTGGGTTTCGCCGAGGTGGCGGCGTGCGGCGTCCTCGATCCGGTGGATCGCTGGTTGGGAAAGGTCCGGCAGGCCGCGGACGGTGTTGCTTGCCGCGAGCAACTGTGCCGCTCGCTCGTACTCTTTGCGACGCATCGCCAGGTGCGCGACCCCGACGATGGTCTGGGCGATGAGCGCCGGGTGGCCGGCCTCGGTCGCGGCGTCGAAAGCGGCCACGCGGTGCTTGCGGGCCTCGTCGAGATCGTCGGCGAAGTAGCCGCGCAGACTGTGCGCGGCCGCGCGGATGCTGGCCTGCTCCGCGTCGGGGCCGAGGATGGTCAGGGCGAGATCGAGCTGCCGCAGTGCCTCCTCGGCATCGTCGTTCCAGCCCGCGAGCTCCGCCTTCGTGAGCGCGAGCACGACCAGCGCGCCGGCCCACGGAACGCGTTCCGCGTAGCGTTGCGCCTCGGCCATGGCGGCCGCGCTGGCCTCGTGGTCGCCCATCAGCCAGTACACCTGGCCCAGCCGGGCATGGATCCGGATGACGTCGTCGACGGCGCCGAACTCGGTCACCACGGCCGCCGCCTGGTCGAGATAGTCACGCGCCTCGGCGAACCGGCCGCGGGTGATGGTCCGCTCCGCCAGTTCGGCCAGCGCGAACGAGATGCCGAACCGTTCTCCGGTCGCGCGGAAGGCGTCGAGTGCCAAGCGGAGATCCTGGTCCGCCTGCTCGCCGTCGCCACCGAAGACCGCCCGCATCTTGCCCAGCTGTAGCCGCGCCATCGCGCGGACCCAGGGATCCTCGTGATCGAGGAGCGCTTCCCAGGCGGGCAGGATGCCGGCCGGATCCCGCAACATCTGCTCCAGCGGAGCTATCAGGCTCAGCACCGGATTCGGGTCCTTGCTCAGCTGGCTGTAGCGGTAGGCCTTGTGGATCCACTCCGCCGCCTGATGTTCGTCGCCCACCCCAGAGCTCAGGAATTGGACGACGAACGCGTACACCGCCGCGCGCACCTCATCGGTCACCTCGCCGGGGATCTCCGTGGCCGCCGTCACGAGCTCGCTGCCCTCGGTCTTGTGCCCGGCCACCCACCAGTACCAGGCGGCGGACGCGGCCAGCCGCATCGCCTCCTGCGCCTCGCCGGCCGCCGTCGCGGCCCGCATCGCCGCGCTCAGGTTGTCATGATCGTCCGCGAGCAGCGCGATCCAATCCAGCTGCTCGGCGCGGCGAAGATGCGGTAGCGCGGTCTCGGCCAGCTCGGTGAAGTAGCGCAGATGCGCGTGCCGGGCGAGGTCCGACTCTCCCGCCTCGGCCAGACGTTGGGCGGCGTACTCCTTGATGGTGCCGAGCATCCGGTACCGCGGCGACTTACCGGTGTCGGCGACCACCAGCGACTTCTCGGTCAGCGCGGTCAGCAGCTCGAGCACCTGATCGGGATCGACCGTGTCGCCTGCGCAGACTCGCTCGGCGGCCTCCAGGCTCGCACCGCCGTAGAAGACCGACAGCCTGCGCAGCACCATCCGCTCCGCGTCCGACAGCAGCGCCCAACTCCAGTCGATCACCGCGCGCAGCGTCCGCTGCCGGGGGAGCGCCGTACGACTGCCGCCCGTCAGCAGGCGGAACACGTCGTCGAGCCGGTCGGCAAGCTGGTCGAGCGACATCGTGCGCAGCCGGGCCGCGGCCAGTTCGATCGCGAGCGGCATCCCGTCGAGCGCCCGGCAGACGCGTGCCATGGTCGCCAACGTGTGGGCATCGATCGCGATATCCGTGCGTACGGCGGCGGCCCGATCCCGCAGCAGCTGGACAGCCGGCGACGCCTCGATCTCCGCCGAATCAGCTTCATCGGTCGGCAGAGTCAGCGGTACGACGTGCCACAGCGCCTCACCCGTGATGCCGAGCGGCTCCCGGCTCGTCGCGAGGATCCGCAGCCGCCGGCACTCGCCGAGCACCCGATGGGCGAACGTCGCCGCCGCCTCGATCACGTGCTCACAGTTGTCCAGGATCAGCAGCGCCTCGCGCTCCCGCAACGCGGTGATGACCCGGTCGGTCGGGTCCACCTCCGACACCTCGCTCAGCAGCCCGTCCCGCAGACTGAGCGCAGCAAGCGTCGCCTGGGCCACGTCACCGTCCGAACCGATCGGCGCGAGCTCGACCAGCCACACGCCGTCAGGCTCGTCGTCGACCAATGTGCGCCCGGCCTCCGCGGCCAGCCTGGTCTTTCCCGCTCCGCCCGGCCCGACGAGCGTGGTGAGCCGGTGCCCGGCGACGAGCTCGCGGACCATGCCGATATCGGTGGCCTTGCCGACATAGCTGGTCAGCTCGGCCCGCAGGTTGGTCCGCCGCTCGTCCTCGCGCCGTCCGAACTCGCCCCGCAGCAGGGCGACATGCACCGCGGACAGCTCGGGGGACGGGTCGACTCCCAGCGAGTCCGCGAGGGCTTCGCGGGTGCGTTCGTACAAGAGCAGTGCGTCAGCGTTGCGACCGGCCGCGGCCAGCGCCTGCATCAGCGCGGCAACGAGCCGCTCGCGGACCGGGTGTAGGGCCACCAAGTCGGTCAGCTCGGTGACCAGCTCGGCGCCCCGGCCGCGGTTGATCTCCGCATCGAACCGATTCTCCAGAGCGGTCAGGCGAAGACCCTCGAGTCGAGTGACGGCCGCGTCGTACGCCGTACTGTCCTGCAAGCCAACGTCTTGCATCGCGTCACCGCGCCACAAGCCGAGCGCCTCGGAGAGCAAGTGCGGGTCGGTGCGGGTCTGGCCGAGCAGGCGCTCGAACCGGATCGCGTCGACAGCATCCGCATCCACCAGCAGCCGGTAGCCATCCGGTTGACCCTCGATGACGCCGTCCGGCAAAAGCTTGCGCAAGCGGGAGACCAAGCGTTGCAAGGCATTCCCCGCCTCAGCGGGCGGTTGCTCGCCCCAGATCCAGTCGACCAGGGTCGCCTTCGGGACCACCTGACCCGGCCTCAGCGCCAGCGCGACCAGCAGTCCGCGCAGCCGGGCGCCCGGTACGTCGACGACCACGCCGTCGTCCGTACGAACCTCAAAGGCACCGAGCATCCCGATCTGCACCCGCTGATCTTGCCACGAGCTGGTCTTGCGACACCCGGAAGGTGACAACGAAGGCGATCAGCTGACTGCCTTCTTGAGCAGGGCCGCGATCTGCTTCTCGGCGGCGGGGGTGAGCTCGGTGACGGCGTACGCCGTCGGCCACATCGCGCCTTCGTCGAGCGCCGCGGCGTCGTTGAAGCCGAAGGTGGCGTAGCGGGACTTGAACTTGTCCCGGCCCTGGAAGAAGCACACGATCTTGCCGTCCTTCGCGTACGCCGGGGAGCCGTACCAGGTCTTCGCGGTGAGCTCGGGGGCGTTCGCCTTGACGAGGGCGTGGATCCGTTCGGCGATGACGCGGTCCTGGTCCGGCAGCTCGGCGATCTTCTCCAGGACGTCGGCTTCGCCGTCCTTGCCGCGGGCGGACTTGAGCTCCTTGGCGCGCTCCTTCATCGCATCGCGCTCTTCGGTGGTGAAACCGTCGTACGACTTGGCCTTGGAGCTGGTGGTGGTCTTCCGCGTCGTTGCCATGAGAGGAGCCTTTCTGAGTGGTTCGGGCTGACTGATCTTCAGACTACGGAGCACAGCCGGTGGGTCGCTTCTCGAAAACTGATCGATTGGTGGCGTGTGGTCGAGACTGGTGGCGTGAATCGACAGGATGATCTGCTGGCCGAGGGCGAGCCGGAGCAGGAGTTCAACGCCGGGATCGCGGCCCGCCTGCCGCGGAAGACGGTCGCCGGCGGCGCGCTGATCCACGACCGGGACGGCCGGATCCTGTTCCTCGAACCGACCTACAAGCCGACCCTGGACATCCCGGGCGGCATCGCCGAGTACGACGAATCGCCGTACCAAGCCTGCCGCCGTGAGGTGAAGGAAGAGATCGGCCTCGACCGCGAGATCGGCGCTCTGCTGGTCGTCGACTGGGTCCCCGCGCACGGCCCCTGGACCGACGCACTCGCCTTCGTCTTCGACGGCGGCATCCTCACCGCCGACGACCACCTCGTCCCCGACCCCACCGAGGTCCGCGCCATCCACTTCCTCACCCTGGCCGAGGCCACCCCCCACCTCCGCCCCTCGATGGCCCGCCGGCTGACCCAGGCCCTGGCTCGAACCACCCCCGCCTACACCGACTTCGGCCGGCCGGTGACCGGGGTTGACCTCAACTCGGGTTGAGCTTTTATGTTGGTCGCACCAACAAGTTGAGGGAATGTGGACATGCCTGATCTCGCGGTTCTTGACTCGACCATTCACTACGAGGAGACCGGCGCGGGTACGCCGATCGTCTTCCTGCACGGGAATCCGGCCTCGTCGTACGTCTGGCGCAACGTGACGCCGTACGTCGGCGCCGGCCGGCTGCTCGCCCCCGACCTGATCGGGATGGGGCGCTCCGGCAAGCCCGACATCGGCTACACCTTCGCCGATCACGCGCGGTATCTCGACGCCTGGTTCGACGCGCTGGAGCTCGACCGGGTGATCCTGGTCGGCCACGACTGGGGCGGCGCGCTCGCGTTCGACTGGGCTGCCCGGCACCCCGATCGCGTCGCCGGCATCGCCTTCTTCGAGACCATCGTCAAGCCGATGGCATGGGAGGACCTCACCCAACAGGCCCGCGAACGCACGCAGCTCATCCGTACGCCGGGGCCCGGCGAAAAGCTCGTCCTCGAGGAGAACCTCTTCGTCCGCCAGGCCTTCACCGGCGGCGTCCGTACTCCTGTCGCCGACGAGGATCTCCAGGTCTACCTGCAGCCGTACCCAACTCCGGAATCGCGCCGTCCCATCCTGGCCTGGCAGCGCCAACTACCCCTGGGCGGCGACCCGGCCGAAACCGTTGCCCGCATCACCGACTACGACGAGTGGCTCGGCACGAGCCCCGGCGTACCCAAGCTCCTGCTCACCTTCGAGGGCTCACCCACCCTTCTCATCAGCCCGGACCTAGCCACCTGGTGCGCCACCAACATCGCCGCTCTCGACATAGTCCCCTGCGGCGAAGCGGGTCACCATGCAGCCGAAGACCGCCCCAAGCAAATAGCCACTGAGCTAGCCACCTGGCTCGACCACCAAAACCTCCGCTAGCCCCACCGGCGGGTCACTCGGCTCGGGTGACCCGCCGGCTCGGCATCAGGGAAACTTGAGGCGGACGATGACGTTGTCGATGGTGTCGGGGGTACCGCCGTTCATGTCGTTGTTGGTGGAGGTCAGCCAGAGGGCACCGTCGGGGGTTTTGGTGACACTGCGGAGGCGGCCCCAGCGGCCGGAGAAGACGGCCTGCGGAGTGCCTACGCCGGTGCCGGCGGAGTTGATCTGGGTGGCCCACAACTGCTTGCCGGTGACACCGGCGATGTAGATCCAGTCGTTGACGATCTCGATGCCGCTCGGTCCGGCCTGGGAGGTGGACCAGGTGCGCTTCGGCGCGATGTAGCCGCTGCAGTCGCCGATGGTGCCTTCGCACGCGGGCCAGCCGTAGTTGCCACCCTTCTGGATCAGGTTGAGCTCGTCGAGGCTGTTCTCGCCGAACTCCGCCGCCCACAGTTGACCGCGCGAGTCCCAGGCGAGGCCTTGTGGGTTGCGATGTCCCCAGCTCCACACGTAGCGAGCATTGCCGCCGGTGCTGAAGAACGGGTTGTCACTCGGGGGAGTGCCGTCCGGGTTCATCCGCAGGATCTTGCCGTTCAGCGAGCTCTTGTCCTGCGCGTTGCCGGAGTTCTTCGCGTCGCCGACCGTCGCGTACAGCTTCCCGTCCGGACCGAACGCGATCCGCCCACCGTTGTGGTACCGGTTCTTGGCCAGCCCGGTGAGCACCGGCGACGAGGTCGACGCCAGTACGCCGTTCTCGTACTTCATCCGCACGATCCGGTTGTCACCAGAAGCCGTGTGGTAGAAGTACACCCAGTGGTCGGTCGCGAAGGTCGGCGACAGCGCGATGCCCAGCAGACCGCCTTCACCGGTCGTCGTGACCACTCCCGGCACCTTCCCGAGCGTCGTCTTCTGCCCGGTCGCGGTCACCCGCAACACCTCGAACCGATCCCGCTCGGTCACCAGCGCCGATCCGTCCGGCAGGAACGCCACACTCCACCCGAGGTCGACCTTCGCGATATCCCGGTCGTACGCCGGAATCCCGCCGGCCCCACCCGTCGACGTACGTACCGTCACGGCATTGCTGGCAGCCGACGCATTCCCGTCCGGATCCCGAGCCTTCACCGTGAAGGTGTACTCGGTGTTCGCCGTCAGCCCGGTCACCGTCGTCGTCAGCGAACCAGTCGTCGCAACCTTGGCCGACCCTTGGTAGACGTCGTACCCGGCGATGCTGCCGCTGTTGTCGGTCGACGCGTTCCAGGCCAGCGAGACGCTGTTCGCCGTCGTTCCGGTGGAATGCACGTTGCCAGGCACACTCGGCGGCTGGGTATCGCCACTGCCCGGAGTAGTAAAGGTAACTACGTTGCTTTGCTGCGAAGCGTTGCCTGCGGCATCGAATGCGCCGACGGAGATGTCGTACGCCGTATTGGCCGTCAAGGTGTCGACCGTCGCGGACAGCGTGCTGCCGTCGACGACCTTGAGGACGTTGCCGCCGCGATTGATCTCGTACCGGACTACACCGACGTTGTCGGTCGCCGCGGCCCAGGTGAAGGTGGCGGCGTTCGACTTGAGGTTGCTGACGGCGAGGTTGGCAGGAGCGGACGGCGGGGTGGTGTCGTTGCTCGTCGGGGTGACCGTGAGCTTGTCGGCGTTCGGGCCGCCGTCGACGCTGGTCGCGCGGGCGCGGATCTTGTTCGTCCCGGCGACCAACTGGAGGCGGACCGTCTTGGTCGCCCAGGTCTCCCACGCACCCGTGCCGGGGAACGTGATGCCGACCGCGCCGGCGACGCCGTTCACGGTGAAGTCCATCGGCCGGGTGGCCGTCGTACCGTTCGCGTATCTCAGGGTCACGTCGGCCGGTCCGGCCGGAGCCGTCACGGTCCACTCGACGTAACTGCCAACAAGGTTGTCGTAATTGACGAAGCCGGCGCCGGTGTACCCGGCATGGTTGGACTCGACCACGCCTTGCGAGATGGCCGCGTCCTCGGCCTGGTAGTCGGTCGATGCCGCGGTGGCGGCCGGGGGAGCGCTGAGCCCGAGCGTGGCGACGGCCAGCACGGTCACAACCCAGATGAAGCGGGGTCTCATGAGGTCTCCTGGATGTCCGGGGCGGAGGAGCTGCAGGGGAACCACCTAACCGTTAGGAAGGTTTCCTAATGGCCGCTTCGCATCACACCATCGCCGCGAGGTGCTGTCAACACCGACAGCGATCAAGCGGTAACAGCACCCTAGGCGGCGACTGTCGGCGCCGCCAACAAGTCGTCGAACACCCCGAGCATCTGGTCGCCGAGCCCGGTCGCGCGGTCCAGCATGCCGGCCTCGTACGCCGTGACCGCCTCGGCGACCGTGGTCGACGTGACGAGCGCGAGCGCGAGGTCGCAGGCGTCGAGCATCGCGAGGTTGACCCCGACGCCGACCGGTGGCATCAGGTGTGCGGCATCGCCCAGCAGGGTGATCGACGGGCTCGGCGTCCACCCGAACGGCATCGGTAGAACGTAGAGCGGCCGATCGATGTACCGGCCGTCGAGGCCGATCGCCAGCTCTCGCACCTTTGGAGCCCAACCGGCAAACGTGGCGGCAAGGTGCGACCGAAGTGCGTCGGTATCGTCGAGTTCCAGACCTGCCGCAGTGATCCAGTCCGCGGCCAGTCGCTGCATGACATAGACGGTGATCTGATCATTGGCATTCCGCTGCGCGAAGATCGCCCGCTCGCCGTCACTGATGTGAGTGGTGCCTTGGCCGACCAATGCGGCGAGGTCGGGGCGGCGGGTGTCGACCTCGTGGAACCGGGCCTCCAGGAACGTGACCCCGCTGTACGCCGGACGCACGGGAGAAACCGCGGTCCGGACCTTCGAAAACGCTCCGTCGGCCCCGATCACGAGATCGTGGTCGACACTCGACCCGTCCTCGAATCGCAGCGTCCCGGATCCTTCGACCGCGGTCAGCCGCCGACCCCAGTGAACGGTCCCCGGTGTCAGTGAATCCAGCAAGAGATCGCGCAACTGGCCACGATCGATCTCCGGCTTGAAAGTATCGCCGGCGTCCGGCACGAAACTACTGACCAGGGTGCCATCGGCGAGGTACGCCCGTCCCTCCTGTCCTTCGGGCCGGCACAGCGCGAAGAACTCGTCGATCAGGCCGGCCTCGCGCAGGGCGAGCTGACCGTCGTCGGTCCGGAGGTCCAGGGAGCCGCCCTGGTCGCGGGCGTCACGGCTGGTGTCCCGGTCGTACACGTCGACGTGGAAGCCGTGCCGCTGCAGGATCCGGGCGCAGGTGAGTCCGCCGGGGCCGGCGCCGACGATGCCGATCCGGGCTGAGGTTGGTGTGGTCATCAGAAGCTCCTTCAGCAGACAACTGGTGTCAGTTCAAAACTGTAGTCACTTCAGTTTTCCGATGTCAACCGCTAGGCTGACGCCGTGACGGATGCCACCGCACCGCCGATCTCCCGGCGGGAACGCAAGAAGGCCCAGACCCGGCAGCACATCGCCGAGGTCGCGACGCGGTTGTTCCTCGAGCGCGGATTCGACCACGTCACGGTCAAGGAGATCGCCGACGTGGTCGATCTGTCCCCGACGACGGTCTTCACCTACTTCCCGACCAAAGAGAGCCTGGTGTTCGACGACGCCCCGGAGCTCGAGGCCGGCATTCTCGCGGCCGTGCGCGATCGGCCTTCCGGGCAAGGCGTTCTGGCCGCGCTCGAGGCGCATCTGCGGACCGAGCAGATCGCCGCGCACGACCGGACCGAGCTCGAAGCCTTCACGGCGATGATCGCCGCGACACCCGCGCTGGTGGAGTACGCGCGCCGGAGGCTCGAGCGGCACGAGGAGTCGCTGACGGATGCGATCGTCGAGAGCTGGGGGGAGTCGGAGCGATTCCGGGCGCGGACGCTGGCCCGGTTCGTGCTCGGCGGCCTGGATCTGGTGCGCGACGTACCCGAACGGCAGGCAGCCCTCACAGAGCTGTTCGAGCTGCTCCGCGAGGGCTGGCCTGACCGCTGAGCGAGTGACCGCTACGTGACGGCCACCGGGATTGGACGGAACAGGGTCTGGCCCGACGTCTCGTCGACGACGGCGACCCGGACGGACTCCGGCGTGGAGTCGTCATGCGGTACGGCGAAGACGGCGGTCGCCGGGCGCCCGTCGTACCTCGCGGTGTAGCTGAGGAACCGCCACCCTTCGTCGTCCCAGTGATCGCGAATGTCGGACCGCAGCAGCCCGTCGACCGCGCGGTACGCCGGGCTGAGCATCACCCGTCGCTGCGTTGCCACGAGCGGTACGTCGTTGCTCGCCGTACCCGCGAGTGGATGGCTCAGCCTGAGTCGCAGCCGCCGCAACGGCAGCAACCAGTACCGATCCAGCTCGGCGGACAACGCGACGAACGCGGCGGCCTCGACCACCAGCACGAGCAAGCCCGCACCGGCCGACCACCAGCCGGCATCGGCAGTCGTTGCCACAACTGCGGTTGCCAGCAGCAACAAGGCCCGCCCGATCGCCCGCTGTCCAACGGGTCGCTCGGACTTGCCGACACACCCGCACGATGCTTCGGGTACGACGATCCTGGCGTAGACGAGGTATCCGGTGAAACCGATGCCCAAGGCAACGGCCGCCAGCGCCTCGACGATCCACACCGGCGGCGCGAGCAACGCCAGACCGATCACGGCCTCGACGACACCGACCAACCGGTACGCCGGGACCGCGCGTGACTCGCCGACCAAGCGGGGCAACGCCGTACGATCCGCCTGCTGGGCATTGGTCAACTTCCCGTACGACGACCACAGCAGGACGGCTCCGATGAGCAGCGGCTGCGCGGCCGCTACCTCTTGTGCGAACATCGCGGCCTCCCGCTCAGTTCGACGAGTAGATCGTCGCGAGGTCGATCTGGTTGGTCCCCGGCCGCCAGGCGCCGATCACCTGGGCATGCCGGCCGACCTTCAGCATCGACAGGTCCGACACCGCGGGAGTTCCGTTGTAGACGGCCGCGGTGAGCCCGGGCTGCACGAATCCCACGACGGTCTGGCCGTTGTGGTCGAGTTGCAGGGACGAGCGTCCGATCGAGGTGATGCTGACGGTCAGGTTGACGATGTTGATCCAGACCGACTCGGCCGCGAGCACGCCGTCCGGCATCAGCACGCCGCGGGCGTACAGGCCGTCGCCGATCTTAGCCTGGTCGGCGGTGGTCGGCCGGAGCTTCCAGACACTGGTCCCGCCGGTGAGCTGGATCCGGTGCAGCCGGCCGTCGGATCCCTGCACCTGCAGGAGATCCTGGCTCCGGCCGGTGATCAGGCCTTCGGCGAAGTTCGGGTCGGGTTGTCCTGGTTCGGGGAACTGTGAGCTCGCGGCGAACGCGGTCTCGGGAGCGAGCGAGCCCAACGTAGTGGCTGCGACGAGCCCGGAAGCGCCGAGTGCGGCCCGGGTGAGCAGAGAACGGCGGTCCAACGTGGTTGTCATCTCAGTTCACCTCTCAGCCGACGTCGATCGCAGCGGGGATCAGACCGTTCGACAGGCTCGCGATCGCGGAGAACGCGGCCGGGGTCAGGTCGAGGATCCGGTTGGAGGCGCACGACCCACCGCAGCAGGCGCGTTCACCACAGAAGAGGTCGGTCTGCGGACCACAGTCCGCGATCGACGTGACCACGCGGGCTCCACTGCACAGATGCGTCGTGGAGTGCCGGAAACCGCAGGTACGCCGGGACATTCCGGTGACTCCGCAGGTGTCCGGGTGAGTGATGGCGTAGCACGCGTCCGAGGTGTTCGGCCACGCGTGCTGGAAGTTCGAGGAGTTGCAGGTTCCGCAGGCGCCGTGTCCCGCGGTACCGCAGGGTCCCCATGCGTTGCCGCAACAGAACCATGAAGCTTCGCCGTTGAGTCCGGCCATGACATTTCCTCCTAGGTCGAGGTCGTGTCTGGCAATCCATCGCCTACTGCGCGGCACTCGGCACGGCACCTCGCCGCACTGGAGCAAAGGCCACGATGGAAAACATCGAGGCCTTCACTCCAGCACGCCGATGCACCGCACCGAGCACCTGCTCGCGACGGCGCTGGATCACCAGACACGACCTAGGGCGGTAAGACCTACGACCTTCTTTGTACTCCGATCCGGCGGAATCTCCCACCCCCTGTGCCGAAATGGAAACTTTTTGCCAGATCGCCGGCTGTCGGTCATGTTCCGCTCGACCAGGAGCGCGGCTGCGACCCCTGGCGCTGGAGTCTGTATGCGGTATACGATCTTGCCGAGCACGCCGGATGTGACCTGGTGCACGGTGGTATGCATCGGCACTGGATACACTCGGGGTGTTTGTGGAGGGGAGTATTCCTCCTCGGGCCGCGCCGAGCAGTGTCCGGCGGCATGGTCCGAGCACGGCAGTGTCGTCATCACGGGAGGCCTGGGCGGCCGAACCGGTGCTGCCGGCCCGGAGTGATCCGGGCGGAAGAGACCTCCGGACCGAGCTGTACGCCGTCGTCCGGAGGATTCGCCATGGTCTCAGTTATGCCCCCGCTCGTCTGGGTGCTCACCATCGTCGGGCTGCTCGCGATCGTCGCCTTCGACCTGGTCGTGATCGCCCGGCGGGATCACACCGTCACGATCAAGGACGCGACCCGCTGGGTCCTCTTCTACGTCGGCCTGGCCGGCCTGTTCGCGGTCGGGCTGTTCATCTTCAGCCCCGGGCAGACCGGCGGTGAGTTCGTCGCCGGCTACATCACCGAGTACAGCCTGAGCGTCGACAACCTGTTCGTCTTCGTGATCATCATGGCGCGCTTCGCGGTGCCCAGCCTGGCCCAGGACAAGGTGCTCTACATCGGCATCGTGGTCTCGATGGTGCTGCGGGCGATCTTCATCCTGGCCGGCGCGGCGGCGATCTCGGCGGCGAGCTGGGTCTTCTACATCTTCGGCGCGTTCCTGGTCTACACCGCGGTGAGGCTGGCGCTCGAGGGCGAGAACGACGAGGGCGACTTCCAGGAGAACGCCGTACTGCGCGGGCTCCGCAGGATCCTCCCGCTGTCCCACGACTACGACGGCGCCAAGCTGGTCACCCGGATCGACGGCCGCCGGCTGGTGACGCCGCTGGTGATCGTGATCGCCGCGATCGGGATGGCGAACGTGATCTTCGCGCTCGACTCGATCCCCGCGATCTTCGGGCTCACCCAGGACGCCTACATCGTGCTGACCGCGAACGCGTTCGCGCTGATGGGGCTGCGCCAGCTGTACTTCCTGATCGGCGGGCTGCTGGAACGGATCATCTACCTGAACGTCGGTCTGTCGGTCATCCTCGCCTTCATCGGCGTGAAGCTGATCATCGAGGCGCTGCACGGCTCGCACATCGACGACATCGGCGCGATCCATCTGCCCCACATCGGCATCCTGACCTCACTGGGCTTCATCGTCGGCACCCTGTTCGTGACCACGGTCGCCAGCCTGATCAAGTCGTCGTACGACCGCCGTCAGACCGCGATCAAGGTCCGCATCGAGGACTGACCGGACCGCCGGCACTCACCAAACCGGGCTGCTCGCCGCTCACCGAGC